>JANMUI010000920.1:0-11555 GCA_031391405.1 Betaproteobacteria bacterium | reverse complement strand
CGCGGCCTCCTCGGCGGTGGGATCGAGAAACGCCTGGAGCTTGCCGAGCTGCGCGGAGGCCTGGTTGCGGACCGCTTCGACGTCGCAGCCATCCCAGTCGTAGAAGCCCTTGCCCGACGCGAGTCCGGTCGCGCCCTGTTCGACCATCCCCTGCAACATCGGGTTAGGGCGGCGATTGTGGAACAGCTCCGGCACGATCGAGCTTTGCGCATCGGCATGGATCTTGAGTCCGCTGATGTCTTTTTGCTGGATGAGCCCATTGAGACACATACGGGGCGCGAGCATGCGCCGGGCGGCGTGATCGATGTCCGCCGCGCTCGCCACACCCGCCTCGATCAGATAATAAGCCTCGTGCAGGATCGCATGCTGCAGGCGATTGACGAGAAATCCCACGATCGGTCGATAGAGGAGCACCAGCTCCTTGCCGGTGCGCTGCAAGGCTCGGGCAGCGTCGTCGACGGCTGCGGTCGGCGATTTCGGACCGGCCATGACCTCCACCAGCAGCGTCTTGTCGGCCGGCATGAAGTAATGGAGACCGATGAATCGCTCGGGGCGTTTCAACGGCTTCGCGAGCTCGACGAGATCGAGCCCGGACGTGCCGGTTGCAAGGAGAAAATCCGCCTTGGGATAGGCTGCCTCGATTTCGCGATAGACCGCCTGCTTGGTCGGCACGTCTTCCGGCACGAATTCGATGAGGAGATCCGGTGGCTCCGCCGGCAGCACCGCAACGACCTCCACGCCGGCCGGGATATTCGTGATCGACTTCGCACGACGCGACTTTACGATCGTTCGAAAGCCGGCCTCGGCGAAGGTCTTCGCGACGCCTTGACCCATGACGCCATAGCCATAGATCAGAACAGTGTTGATGGTGCGGGACATATAGGTTGTTTCCCCTTCAATCTGAAATTGAACCATCAAGGCACCAAGACACCAAGGTTTGCCTGTCCGTATTCCGTCCGTTCGCGTTCATTCACCACGCGAATTGCGGCAGCGATCCCGTCATCATCGAAGCCTTCTTGGTGCCTCCGTGCCTTGGTGGTTCATCCTTCCGCATGCCGTTGTAGAGAACTACGAATGCGCGAACAGCTTCTTCCCCGCCACCGGGACCTTCGCCATCAGGATATCCCCCGATAACGATTCGGTGATGTACATCGTCTTCAGGTCCGGGCCGCCGAATGCAATGTTGGCAAGGTGATGATGATGCGGGTTGTCGGAATGAATGAGATGCGTCGGCAACATGTTGGCGTCGAACCGCCAAACGCCCACGCCGAGGTGGCATACGTACAGCCCGTTCTCGGCATCCATCTCGATGCCATCGGGCCCGGCCGCGCCGCCCGAGAGCTGGATCGCAACGCCCGTCTTCGACACCGATCCGTCCGCCATCAACGGCAGGCGCCAGATCTGCTGCGAGCGGGTGACGGCAACGTAGCAGTGTTTGTCGGTGGTCGACAGTGTGATGCCGTTCGGGCTCGGCACATTGTTGGCGAGCCGGCGCAATTCGCCGTTGGCCTTCATGCGATAGACGTACCCGGTGGGATCCGCGATGCCAGTCTGACCCTGGTCCGTAAAATAGAGATCGCCGTTGGCGGCAAAGTGAAGATCGTTCAACCCTTTGAAGCCTTCGCTGTACCCGGTTTCAAGAACGTTCTCGATCTTTGCGGTCTTGGCATCCAAGGTCAGCAACCCACGCTTGTAGCAGGTAATGAAGATGCGACCGTCTTTGTGGAACTTGAGCCCGTTGGGCCAACCATCGTATTGCGTCACCAACTCCCATTCGCCTTTGGTCGAGATGCGAAAGATGCGGCCGAACGGGATGTCGGTGAACCACAG
Source organism: Betaproteobacteria bacterium (assembly GCA_031391405.1). Classification (GTDB taxonomy): domain Bacteria; phylum Pseudomonadota; class Gammaproteobacteria; order Burkholderiales; family SG8-39; genus SHXR01. The sequence continues at coordinate 9,725 of JANMUI010000920.1, read as the reverse complement.
ATTGCCGTCGCGATCGAACGCAGGCCCTTCGAGAAAACATTCGACTTCGGCACCCTGGCGATTCGGGTCGGACCAGTCCGTGCGCGCCTTCTTGCGGAACTTGGCCGGCATCGACTGGAAGACTTCGGTCTTGATGAGCTCGGGCTGCTTGAATGGATTGAACATGATCCTCCGTGGTCAATTTCTGAGGGGTTAGGGGACTCCGTGCATCGACGTGAGGTTATCATGCGGGCAATCGCGCCTGGGCGCACTCCCGTCATCCCTTGACCGTATTGAATCGACCTCCATGAGCGACCTCAAATTGCTGGTCATGCCTGGCGATGGCATCGGCCCCGAAATCACCGATGCGACGCTCAATGTCCTGAAGCACGTGGATCGCCAATTCAACCTGCTGTTCGACATCGATGTGCAGGACGTCGGCTACGCGAGCCTGCGCACGGTCGGCAGTACGGTTCCCGATAGGCTGATTGAAAAAGGCCGCGCCGCCCACGGGATCGTGCTCGGGCCGTGCGACACGTTCGGCTATCCGGCACCAAACGAAGGCGGGATCAACCCTTCGTCGACATTCCGCAAGACCTTCGATCTCTATGCGAACATTCGACCCAGTCGTGCGGTGAAGGGCGTCGAATGCTTCGCGCCGAAGATCGATCTCGTGATCGTGCGCGAGAACACCGAGGGCTTCTATGCCGATCGGAACATGTTCGCTGGGTCCGGCGAATTCATGCCGACCGCCGACGTTGCCCTCGCAGTGCGCAAGATCACCGCGCAAAGCTCGCGTCGCATCACGCGTACCGCCTGCGAGCTCGCCATGCAGCGGAGCAAAAAGCTCACGATCGTAACCAAGGCCAATGTGCTCAAGTTGTCGGACGGCCTGTTTCTGCGCGAAGCGCAATCGGTTGCAGCGGAGTTCCCGGCCCTCACGGTGGAGCATGAGCTGGTGGATGCGATGGCGTCACATCTGGTCCGTTCGGCGGCGCGCTTCGATGTGATCGTCACGACCAACATGTTCGGCGACATCCTCTCGAATCAGGCCTCCGAGATGGCCGGAGGGCTCGGACTCGCCGGATCGCTGAATGCAGGCGAGCAGTTCGCGATGGCGCAGGCCACCCACGGATCGGCGAATGACATCGCGGGCCAAGGCATCGCCAATCCTTCGTCCTTGATGTTGTCGGTCGCAATGCTGCTCGATTGGCTGGCGACGCGCCATCGCCGCGATGACCTGCGAAAAGCGGCCAGTGCGATCGAGAGCGCAGTCCGTGCAACGCTTGGCACGCCGACAACGCAAACAAAAGATATCGGCGGCAAGCTGGGAACTCGGGAATTCGCAGTGCGGGTATGTGACCGGATCCGGGCCGGGTAGCAAACTGCGCTGCCGACCCCGCAGAATCCCGCTGGTAGGCGCTAAGAATCGCGATCAACGTCAGCACTGCACACTTGACGCTGCAATCAACTCAAGCAATAGCCCCGAAAGGGACCCGATGCTCCACGCGACGTTGCGCAATCTGGCCTGGGATACCCACACCCACGTGTTCGGTCCGCCCGAGCGCTACCCGCTTGCCCCGGTGCGCGGCTACACGCCTCCGGTGCGGTGGATCGACCAGTTGGGCCGGGCGAGCGCCGATGCGGGGGTTCGTCATGTCGTCTTGGTGCATCCGAGCGTCTATGGGTTCGAGCTTTCCTCGCTCACCGACGCATTGGCGACCGGTGCCGGGGAATATCGTGCGGTCGCAGTGGTGCCACCGGACGTGTCGGCTGCGCGGCTCCTCGAGCTTCACCGGTTGGGCGTGCGGGGCGTTCGCTTCAATCTCGTATCGATCGCGGGCAACACATTCGATGGCTTCGATGAATTGGCCGCCAAGGTCGCCGATCTTGGCTGGCATGCGCAGATTTTCATCCACCCGCGCAACCTCCCCGACGTGATGCGATTGCGCGAACGCACCGCCATCCCGTTCGTGTTCGATCATTTTGGTGGATTTCGCGCCGGCACCGATGTCGCATCAGCCGCGTGGAAATCGCTGCTGGCACTCGTGCGCGATGCGAATTGCTGGGTCAAGCTGTCAGGCTTCTATCGACTTTCCGATCGAGGCATTCCATATGACGATCTCGATCCCTTGGCCCAATCGCTCGCGAGCGCGTCGGCAGATCGTCTGGTGTGGGGTTCCGACTGGCCGCACACATGGTTTTGGGAGCACGCTCCCGGCGACCCGCCGCAGTACGCGGATCTCATCGCGCCGATTGCGCGGTGTTTTCCGGATATCGCCATGCAGCGGCGCATCCTGGTCGACAATCCCGAGCGGCTTTACACGTAATTTTGATTAAGTAATTTGAACCACCAAGACGCCAAGACGGCGGTCGGTCGAGGAGGCGATGCATGCCGAGTTATCCGCGGCTGCGTACCCTGATCGCGGCGCTGATTCCAATCCGCAAACCTTGATGTCTTGGTGCCTTGGTGGTTCAAGAAAGACTGCTGACCAGATCTATCTGTTGTTGATGCGATCAGAGTTTTTTCAGATGCTCAAGCAGATCCTTGCTCTCCGGAATGGTGCCCGGCGGGTAGACATGTGAATGCCGGATCACGCCGGCCTTATCAAGTACGAACACCGAGCGCGCGTCGAAGCCTTTGTCTTCCAGGAAGACGCCGTACGCCTTGCCGATCGCACCGTGCGGCCAGTAGTCCGACAGCAGCGGAAACGGAATTCCGCCGAGCTGCTCGGCCCAAGCCTTCAAACTCGGCCCGGGGTCGGCGCTGACCTGCAGAATTTCCACGTTGAGTGCTTTGAATTGGTCGTAGTTCTCACGGAACCCGAGGACTTGATTCTTTCAACCACCGGTAAAAGCGAATGGTAGGAATGACACCACCGTCGGCCGGCCGCGAAAGCTCGCGAGGCTGACGGGCTGACCAGCGTGGGACGCCAGAGAAAATTCCGGCGCCTGTGTTCCTGATTGCAATGCCATAGAGGATCTCCTGTTGTGCAGCGTCTGCGACGCTGCGACGAGAGGATATCGCAAAGAGTCTCGCCCGGTTCGGACAGCACCCTCCGCGCCGTCCGCTTGCGATCTCAACAACCCCGCGCCAAGAGCGCGGTCTATGTTTTGCAAAGAGTGCGCCGGGACAGCAAACACGACGGCGCACTACCCCTTCCCCTACCCTGTCAAGCCGACGGTTGCCAGAGCGTAGCGAGGTCCGGGAAACCCCATTTCTCCGGATCCTCCCGGCTGACAATCTTGTCGCGGGACTGCGCACTCGAAAGATCGATGATCTCCGGGACGATTCTGATCTGCGCCTTCGTAGAGAAAAATACTTTGACCTTTGGCGTCAAGAGCGAGTTCTCCGTTTGCTCCACGATCACGCCGAGACGGCCGGATTGCATGCGCACAAGGGAGCCGACAGGGTAGATGCCCAGGATCTTCACGAAAGCGCCGAAGACGGCATCATCGAAGTGCCCATTTTTCCACTCGGCCATCTTGCGCAAGGCCTCCGAGGGATCCCAGCCCTTCTTGTAAGGGCGATCCGAGGTGACCGCGTCATACACGTCGCACACGGCGCCCATCCTGGCGTACAGGCTGATTTTCTCGCCCGTCAGGCGCTCCGGATAGCCACTCCCGTCGATCTTCTCGTGATGATGCAAGCACACATCCAGTGCAACGTCGGAGACGCCGCTTCCTGCGCGCAACATGCGGTGCCCCTCGGCCGGATGCGTCTTGATGCTAGTAAATTCTTCACCGGTAAGCGGCCCGGGTTTGTTGAGTATGGCGAGTGGAATCGCCATCTTGCCAACGTCGTGCAGCATGCCGGCGAGCCCCGCCTCGCGGGTCTCGGTTTCGGTCAATCCGATCTTGCGGGCCAGCGCGATCATGAGGGCGCACACGGCGACCGAGTGCATGAACGTATAGTCGTCCGCCGTCTTCATCCGAGCCATGCTGATCAGGGCGTCCGGATTGCGCAGGATCGACGCCGAGATCTCGCCGACCAGCGCATTGGCTCTTTCGGAATCGACGGCGCGACCCATGCGAGCCTGCTGGAACATGTCGGTGACCGCCACGCGGGATGTCGCATAGACTTTCGTCGCCCGCTCGAGCTCATCGTGCATCGAGACGTGCTTTCTCGCCGGCGCGGTCACAACCTGGCTTTCGATCACCTGGGTGTCAGAGCCGGGGGTTTGTTCTTCCGGCACCAAAGCCACCAAAGCGATTGGATCGCTCTCGATGTCGAGTCCGAGCGTCGTGTCGATCCACACCTCGCTTACGCCGCTTTCAACAATCAGTTTCAAGTCTTTCGGCGCCGCGAGCATGAACGACTTGCGCCAGAAAGGATTCTCGATCCACGACCCGCCCAGCTTGTGGATGTGCATGCCGAGCAGGAGCTGTTCGACGCGAACTTGCTTGACCATGATCTTCGGCCGCTAGTGTCCGATTGGAAGTCGAACAGTATCCGGTGGTGGACGCGAATGAACATCACCATATCGCCGTTTCCGCGAAAAATCCGCGTCCTAGCGTCCATCGAATCGTTATCACGCAGTGCGTCATGCATCGCAAGGGCGATGTCATGCAGGCGCGGATCACTTGCCGCGGTGTTCGGATCCGGGCGGTGATGAGCGCGCGCGCGTTCGACTTACTGGCCTCCGAGCATTGATGTGATTCCGAGAGTGCATCTCGGCGGCCTCACGTATCGGTATGCGACTTATCTCTCCGTCCAGGCTGGCACTAAGTGCCCTTGGGCATCTTCACTCGATTGCCGAGCATGGCGCGCACGTCTATGTTCGTCCGACCCTCCCGACCCGAAAGCATGGCTTTGGCCCGACCGGAAAAAATCCGTCTCGGCGAGACGCTGATCCAGCAAAAGCTCATCTCGCAGGAACAACTCAAGATCGCGCTCGACGAGCAGCGGCGCACCGGCCGCAAGCTCGGGCGCGTGTTGATCGACAACGCGTTCGTCACCGAGGACCAGATCGCCGAGGGGCTGGCTCGCCAGTTCAATATCCCCTATGTGAACCTCAAGTTCGCGAATGTCAACGCGGAGACGGCGCGCAAACTCTCGGAAATGCATGCGCGCCGGCACCGCGCGATCGTCTTGGAGGAACGCAAGGCGTCCTTTCTCGTCGGCCTGAGCGACCCGAGCGATCTCAACGCCTATGACGAAATACAGCGCCTGCTCAAGCGTGAAATCGAGCTCGCGGTCGTCAATGAAACACTTCTTCTGCAGACGCTCGATCGCGTTTATCGGCGGACGGATGCGATCTCCGGCCTGGCGCGTGAGCTCGAACAAGACGTTGGCGATTCCACTGTGGACTTTCGTACGCTCGGCGCGGGCGCGAGTGCCGAAGACGCGCCGGTCGTGCGCCTGCTGCAGACGCTGTTCGAGGATGCAACACAGATCAACGCCTCGGACATCCACATCGAACCGCAAGAGCGCCGATTGCAGATCCGGTTCCGGATCGACGGCGTGCTGATTCTGCAAACCGAGGCGGATACCAAAATCGGCGCGCCGCTCGCGCTCCGGTTGAAGCTCATGGCGGGTCTCGACATCTCCGAGAAACGCCTGCCGCAGGATGGCCGGTTCAATGTGCGCGTGCGTGATCAGCATGTGGACGTACGGATCTCGACGATGCCGACCCAGCATGGTGAATCCGCGGTGCTGCGCTTGTTGAATCAGTCGGCCAATCTGCGCGGGCTCGATGGCTTGGGCATGCCCGCGCCGATGGTCGAGCACTTTCGGTCGCTCACGCGGCGATCGAGCGGAATGCTACTGGTGACCGGACCCACCGGCAGCGGCAAGACGACGACCCTCTATTCGGCGCTCGCCGAGCTCAATTCGGTCGAGCGCAAGATCATTACCGTCGAAGATCCCATCGAATATCGAATGGCCGGCATCAGCCAGGTGCAAACCAATGAAAAGATCGAGCTCACATTCGGTCGCGTATTGCGCTCGGTGCTGCGCCACGATCCCGATGTGATCCTGGTTGGCGAGATGCGCGACCAGGAGACCGCACAAATCGGCTTGCGCGCGGCGATTACCGGTCATCTGGTGTTCTCAACCTTGCACACGCTCGATGCCGCCAGCACACCAGTTCGATTGATCGACATGGGCGCACCCCCGTTCATGGTGGCCACCGCACTGCAGGCGGTGCTCGCGCAGCGACTGATCCGTGTGAATTGCGAAAGCTGTGCCGAGCCCTATGAGCTGCCGGGTACTGAACTCACCTGGCTCAAGGTCTGCGGCGAGCAAATCGATGGTCCGGCAAAGTTCATGCGCGGCCGCGGCTGCTCGCATTGCAACGGCACCGGCTTCCAGGGCCGTATGGGGATCTACGAGCTCCTCGAAATGAACGACTCGCTGGTCGATGCAATCAATCGGGGCGACCCGTCCGGTTTCATCCGTATGGCCAATGAAAGCATGCGCGCGCGCACATTGCAGTCGCACGCGCTGGCACTGGCGACGCAGGGACGCACGTCCATTGGCGAAGTCATCCGCGTGGCAAGCTCGGTGGCGGATTGATGAGTGCGTTCGCTTTCAGGGGCCGCAATGCGCGCGGCGAGTTGATCCGCGGAAATCTCGAAGGCGCCGATTCGTCCGCCGTCGCCGACCAGCTCGTGCGCACCGGGATTACGCCGGTGGAGATCAAGCCCGCATTCGCCGCCGGCGACCTGAATATTTCGCAGTGGCTCGCGCGATTGCAGGAACGCGTTACGCCGACCGACCTCGTCATCATGTCACGTCAGCTCTACACGCTCCTGCACGCGGGCGTACCCATCCTTCGTGCGCTGGCAAGCCTCGAGGCGTCATCGACGAATTCCGCATTGTTGCGTGTGCTGCAAGATCTGCGCGCCAGCCTCGATAGCGGCAAGGAGCTCTCCGCGGCGATGCGCCAGCACCCGACCGTTTTTTCGCCGTTCTATGTGGCGATGGTACGGGTCGGCGAGATGAGCGGCCGGATCGACGATGTGTTCCTGCGCATGTCCGAGCACCTCGAATTCGAAGTCGAGATGCGCGGCCGGGTGAAAGCGGCCCTCCGGTACCCGCTATTTGTGATCATCGCCATGTCGGTCGCAGTCGCGATCGTCAGTGTGTTTGTCATCCCCACATTCGCCAAGATGTATGAAGGGTTCGGGACCCAACTGCCGCTTCTCACGCGGGTCCTGATCGGTTTCTCCAACTTCACGGTGGACTATTGGCCACTGATTGCGGCGGCGATCATCGGCGCAATCATGGGATTTCGATTGTGGACGGCCACGCCTCGAGGACGCTATCTCTGGGATCGCACGCGATTGCGCCTTCCGATCGCCGGCAAGATCATCACCAAGGCAACGCTTTCGAGATTTGCGCACAGTTTCTCGCTCTGCATACGATCGGGCGTACCCCTCGTGCAGGCGCTTTCGGTGGTCGCCCGCGTGGTCGAGAACGAATTCATCGGCGCGCGCATCGAGCAGATGCGCGATGGCGTAGAGCGAGGTGAAGCCATCTATCGGACCGCGGTCACGGCCGGCGTTTTCTCGCCGGTCGTTCTGCAGATGATCGCGATCGGCGAGGAGACCGGCGCGCTCGATCACCTCATGACCGAGATCGGGTCGATGTACGGTCGCGATGTCGAGTACGACCTCAAGAATCTTACGTCCCAGATCGAGCCGATCCTGATCGTGGGCCTTGCGATCATGGTTTTGATTTTGGCGCTTGGGATCCTTACACCGATCTGGGGAATGGGGAAAGCGATGATCGGAAAAGGTTAGGCCGGACGCCGATCAGTGACGGACATCGCCTTATCACCACCATGCTCGAACAAAAGGCGAGCATGTGTTGTTGTTCAAATTCTTGCCGATCTTGACCTACAGAGGACGAATCCCGGTGACGCTTAGTAGGTATCGAGGACGATCCGGTGGCAGAACGCCGCCTTTGTCCCGCGGTGTCTTGGCAATGCAGGTCCACAAACCGGAGATGAGAAATGAAGAGAAATAGTGGTTTTACTTTGATTGAACTGGTCGCGGTGATGGTGATCCTCGCGATCCTCGCAGTGGTCGCGGTTCCGCAATTCGTGGATCTTCGGACCGACGCGCGGCAGGCTGCCGTGTCCGGCGTCGCCGGCGCGCTGTCTTCGGCTGCGACGCTCAACTTTGCACAACGTTCGGTGAACCCGGCAAACGGGGTGGCGATCGCGAACTGCACCGGCGTCGCGACTGCATTGCAAGGTGGTGCAATGCCCGCGGGCTTCGTAATCACCGCTGGCGCAGTGGCTGCCGGAGCGACCGCGACTTGCACGGTTACCCATCCAGGTGGCGAAACCGCAACGTTCATCGCGATCGGAATCGTCTAGAGAATATTGCGTAGTGCGCTGAAAATCTTTGGATGTAGGGATCTAGAAATATTCTCCCACCAAGTCGGCGCACCAAAAGATGGCAAAGGAGGAATGGTGGCGTAAGCCGCCGTTCCTCTTTTTGTTTGCAGCGTTCACGTTGACCCAATGACCCCATTTCGCAATCGCGGCTTTACGATGACCGAGCTGGTGGCAGTGCTGATCATCGTCGCCGTCCTTTCGGTGTCGGCTGCCAGCATGTTCGGCCGCCGTGGCTTCGATACCGCAAGCTTCGCCGACCAAACGCGGCTGCAACTCGCGTACGCGCAGAAAGTCGCCATCGCCGCAAGGCGCACGGTAACGGTAACGGTGTTGGCAAACGCGATCGCGCTCACGATGTGCGCCGACGCCCCATGCGCAATCACGATCCCCGTGCCATCGCCCCAAGGCGAACCGAGCTTTTTTCGCACGACACCGGCCGGCGTCACCGTCGGCCCCGACTCAACCTTCGCGTTTCGTCCGCTCGGCGATACGAACCTCGCGAGCAACCTCGTGCTGTCGGTAATCGGCGACGGAACGCGCACCATCACGATCGAAGCGACGACCGGTTATGTGCATGAATAACACGCGATTGCGAAAGCCGGGTGGCTTCACGCTGCCGGAGTTGCTGCTCCTGATTGTCGTGACCTCGATCGGCCTCACCGGCATTCTGCTGGTATTCAACAATGTCGTCGCCGGCAGCGGCGAGCCGATCATTCGCAAGCAGGCCATGGCGGCGGCGGAATCCATGCTGGAGGAAATCCTCCTGATGCCTTTTGCCAACCCGGCGGGCGGTTGGAGCGGCGCCGCGACCCAGGCCGATCGCCAGAATTTCGATAACGTGCAGGACTACGCGGGGTTCTCGACGACCGGCATCTTCGCCATTGACGGCGTTGCCCCCATCGCCGGGCTCGAATCCTATTCGCTTGGCACGACCATCATCAATGTCGGATTGGGTAGCGTGCCCGCCGCCGATTCGCTGCGGGTCACCGTCACAGTGACCGGGCCGCAAGTGTCGTATGTTCTCGAAGGCTACAAAGTCAATGTGCAGTAGCCCGATTCGTCGCGCGCGTGGCGTGACCCTCATCGAGCTGGTCGTCGTCATGAGCTTGCTCGCGGTGATCTCCGTGGTCGCCGCTGTCGCGCTGCGGGATCCGGTGCGCGCCTACGTCGATACCAATCGGCGGGCCGACCTCACCGACAGCGCCGACACCGCACTGCGCCGAATTGCGCGGGAGGTGCGGATCGCGCTGCCAAATAGCGTGCGTGTCAGCGGCGCCGACCCCATTTACCTGGAGCTTCTTCTCACGCGAACCGGCGGTCGCTATCGTGCGCAGACCGATGATTTCTCAGCGGGCAACATTCTCGATCTCACCGCGAGCGATAGCGCGTTCGATACGC
>JANMUI010000745.1:0-11470 GCA_031391405.1 Betaproteobacteria bacterium | reverse complement strand
CAAGGGTCCCGGTCTCGACCGCGCGGGCGATGCAATCAAACATGGCAACGCGAGCGGCTCCAGCCCCCGCGGTGGCGTGATAGCAGTGGTTGGCGATGATCACGGGTGCGTGTCGTCTTCGATGCCGTTTCAATCGGAGGTCGCGTTCCAGGCGTGGAGCATGCCCGTCGTGCATCCGGCCAATGTCGCCGAGTATCTCGAATTCGGTTTGTACGGCTGGGCCCTATCGCGTTTCGCCGGATGCTGGGTCGGTTTCAAAGCAATATCGGAGGTCGTCGAATCCGGGATGACGGTGGACCTCGATCGTGTGTTGCTCGCCTTCGAGCATTCGGTACCGTACACACCGCCCGCATGCGGCCTGCATTCGCGCTGGCCGGAAGTGCCGTCCGCTTCGATCGAAGAACGCATGGCCGCGCGGCTCGATGCGACGCGCGCGTTTGCACGGGTCAATTCCATCGATCGTCATATCGTGTCGAGCCCCCGCGCGACCCTTGGGATCATCACTGCCGGCAAGGCGCACTTCGATTTCATGGAAGTGCTGCGCCGTCTCGATCTCGATCCGGATGCGCTGGCCGCCGCCGGTGTGCGGGTCTACAAAATCGGATTGGTGTGGCCGCTCGAACCGACGCGCATCGTCGAATTCGCACAGGGGCTTCGCGAGATCCTCGTGATCGAGGAGAAAGCACCGATCGTAGAGCGGCAACTCAAGGAGCTGCTCTATGCGCTCCCCGACGCGCAGCGACCGCGCATCGCGGGCAAGACAACGCCGCAGGGTGAACCGTTGCTGTCATCGCTCGGCGAGCTGCGTCCCTCACGGGTGATCGCGGTCGTGGCGGAATGGCTCGCGCGTTTGAACCCGGCACTCGATCGACGGCACCTGGTCGTCGACTTCACGATGCCAAAGCTGCTGTCGAACGAAGGCGATGGCGTACGCCGCATGCCGTACTTCTGCGCGGGTTGTCCGCATAGTACCTCCACCAAGCTGCCCGACGGCTCGCGAGCGCTCGCCGGCATCGGTTGTCACTTCATGGCTTCTTGGATGGATCGTGAAACCGGCGGCTTTCTGCAGATGGGCGGCGAGGGCGTTGATTGGGTCGCGCATTCGCGCTTCACGTCCGAGAAGCATATTTTTCAGAACCTGGGCGATGGTACGTATCACCACTCGGGCTATCTCGCGATCCGGCAAGCGATATCCGCTGGTGCGACGATGACCTACAAGATCCTCTACAACGATGCCGTCGCGATGACGGGCGGTCAAGCCGTTGATGGCAATATCGGTGTTCCGGAAATCGCGCGCCAAGTCGAAGCGGAAGGGGCCAAGCGGGTCGCGGTCGTGTCCGATGAACCGGAAAAGTACGACGGCCGGCATGGCGAATTCCCGCGCGGCACGACGTTTCATCATCGCCGCGACCTCGACGGCATCCAGCGTGTGTTGCGCGAGATCGCGGGTGTCACCGTGCTCATCTACGACCAGACCTGCGCGGCGGAAAAGCGCCGGCGCCGCAAGAAGAATGAATTTCCGGATCCGCCGCGGCGCGTGTTCATCAACGAGGCGGTATGCGAAGGATGCGGGGACTGCGGCGTGCAGTCCAACTGTCTGGCGGTGATCCCGGTCGAAACCGATTGGGGTCGCAAGCGCCAGATCGATCAGACCGCATGCAACAAGGATTTCTCGTGCGTGAACGGGTTCTGTCCGAGTTTCGTGACGGTGCATGGTGCGATCGTGCGCAAACGCGAAGGCAACGCATTCAGTCAGGACGACTTGTCGCGTGAGCTTGCCGCGATTTCGAGGCCCGCGCCCTGGAACTGGACGGGACCGTTCGATCTTCTGGTCACCGGCGTGGGCGGCACCGGAATCGTGACCGTGGGCGCGTTGGTGGCGATGGCCGCGCATCTGGAATGTAAGCAGGCCTCCGTACTGGATTTCATGGGCTTTGCGCAAAAGGGCGGCGCGGTGCTCTCCTATATCCGCATCGCGCTCACCGCCGATGCACTGAACCAGGTGCGGATCGACACGCAGCAGGCCGACTGCCTGCTCGCCTGCGACATGGTCGTTGGCGCATCGAACGAAGCGCTGCAGACGGTCAAACGCGATCGAACGGTCATCATCGCGAACACCCATGCACTGGCCACCGCGAACTTCGTGCTCGATCCACACGCAACGCTTCACGCTCCTGCCTTGCTCGCAAAGATGCGATTCGCGGCAGGCGACCATCTCGTCACGACGATCGATGCCCAGGCGATCGCCGAAAAATTGTTGGGTGACACCATGCCCGCCAACATCGTGATGCTCGGATTTTGTTGGCAGCGCGGAATGGTCCCGGTATCGGAGCCGGCGTTGATGCGCGCGATCGAGCTGAACGCTGTCGCGGTGGAGATGAACAAGACCGCCTTCAGGCTCGGCCGGCTCGCGGCCGCAGCCCCGGACGCGTTGCAACGTCTTGCGGGTGCCGAGGTTACACCGCGCACCACACGCAGCGACTGGGACGATCTCGATGGACCCGACGGACTCGTCGGACGGCGATCGCGTCATCTTGCGCAGTATCAGGACGCGGCGTATGCCGATCGGTATCGAGCGCTCGTCGACGCGGTGCGGGCCGCGGAATCGGCGATCGATCCGGCGGGTCCGTTCAAGCTGACGGCGGCGGTGGCGCGACAGTTCGCGAAGCTGATGGCTTACAAGGACGAATATGAAGTGGCACGCCTCTATACGGATGGCGCGTTTGCGGATCAGCTTCGCGAACAATTCTCCGGATGGTCGCGGCTTTCGGTCCACCTGGCCCCGCCCCTCATCGCGCGCCCAGGCCGCAACGGCGAGGCGCCGCGCAAGACCGAGTTCGGACCGTGGATGTTGTGGGCGATGCGTCTGCTCGCCAAAGCCAAAGGGCTGCGAGGGACACCCTTTGATGTATTCGGTTGGACCGGGGAGCGGCGCATCGAACGCGCATTGGTAACCGACTACGAGTCGATGATCGTAGCGCTGGCGCCCCGTTTGTCATCGGAGAATCTGGCGCTTGCGATACAGATCGCAAGCGTGCCGGATCGCATCCGCGGCTACGGCCACATCAAACTCGCAAGCATCGCGGCGGCACGTGCAGGGTGGAAGGAACTTTGTGCGCGGTTTGATTCGGGGGACACGCACGAGGAACGCCGCCTGGGTGCCAGTTCGATCGAGCAAGTCGGTGCGCGGAAGGTTTCTGCATAGCGGTTTGCCTCGTGCGCTGCCCACATAACATTGACAACGCGGATCAAGCTGCCTGATTGAGCCGCTGGCGCATCGCGCGGGCGAGCGCACGAAATCGTCGGCTGATGTCCCCGTGCGTCGCGACGGCATCCCAGAGTTCCGCCGCCCATCGACGGGCCTCGCTTTGCAGATCGATCGGTTCCGGCTCGAACGGCAGGTCATCGAGTGTCCCGGCCGCCGGGTCCGGTCGCCAGCGCATCGGGAGCATGTCGTACACCGGCGCGAGCCGGAAGCGCCCGCGTCCGAGGTCATGCCGCTCGACGAAAACGCTGAGATTGCCGAAATGCATATCGGTATTGCCGATCAGGCGGCCAAACGATCGCAGCAAACGAACGCGGCGCGCATCCTCTTCGGGAAGCCTGTTGGTACGCGCTAGCGCATCGCAGGTCGCCGCCCAATGCTGGCGGGGACCCGGCACGAATGCTTCGTGAATCGCATCGAGCGCGACGACATGGCGGGCACCGCGTGTCCCGATCCGATCGAACCGCTCCGATTCGAGAAGCGTACGCTGCGACGTAGCGAGTACCCGCGCCGTCGCAGCGCCGATATCGTGTCCCGCCAGGATCTGCAGCGCAAGCGCTTCGGCGTGTAGCAGATCGTTCCAGCGTTCGCCAAACGGTGTATCGCGCGGCGGTGCGAACTTGACGAGCACGTGGCGACCTTTTGGTTTGTCACCATTGGATCCGTCGCCATCGGGTCCGTCGATTTCCGCGAGGAATTTCGCTTGCTCACCAGCGGCGGATGATCCCGCAGGAAGGGTCTTCGTCACATCGCCGGCGACCTGTTCGTAGGCCGTCAGCCGGCGCTTTTGACTGGCCGGTACCACGGTCCGGATGGATTCGAGCGGATCGCCGATCGAGATCGCGCCGGGTGGCTGGCTCACATGGCGCACAATGACATGGAGCTGCTGTTCGAGCGACCAGCGTTCCGGATCGCGATCGAAGCCAAGGGCGGCAAGCGATTGCGCGCGGGCGCGCCCGAGAAACCCCTGCAGCCGCAGCGGTGCGAGCATCCAGGGCAGCGCCGCACGCGTGGCTATCGACAGTTGATCGATCTCGACATGCAACCAATCGCCCGACAGGTATTGGAGTGTGCCGACGCGCTCGATTCGACCGGACGTGTCCGTCCAGAAAATCGGCTGGAGGGATGGGAGTCCGAGGATCGGCGCCGCAAGTCCGTACCGCGCGCGCCGCCCTCGCCCCAGCACCGCGACCCGATCGGCCAGATCCCTTAGGCGGCGGGAGACCGAAGGCTGGCTTCTGCCGGTCGCGTGCGCAAGATCGGCCGCCGTCGCGATGCCAGTCGCGCCGAGGTGCTGAATAATCGCTGCTAGATCAGGATCGTTTGGCGCCAAGTTTGAATAGAATTTGCATACATTAAGTACATGAAATTATGGCATAAAAATAGAATATGTGATGTGTAGTGAATAGAATATGAATTGAATATTTTCAAACGGAGAGGATGCGAACCACAGCGCGCGGACGGGCGCACGATCGTCCCGGATCGGATCCGTGCCTACGGGCATGTCAAGCTCGCGAGCATCGCGGCGGCGCGGGCGCGGTGGAAGGAGCTTGAGGCGCAATTTGACGCGGGCGGTGCGGAGCCTCGAGTCAGGCGGCGTTGGTTTCATCGAGCGGCTCGGCACACTGTAGATCGTACACGATCAAATTGCCGCGATGATCGGCACCGCAGCCGCCGCGCGCCGCCTAGACGTCGATCCGCAGCAGATCGTGCGCGATGTGCAATGGGCCTTGATAGTTCTTGCGTATGACCCTGACCACTTCGTCCATGAGGTGAGGACCCATGAGCTCAACCGGGAAGTGCAGCTTGCCCGCTTCCAGGCGCACCGGAACGTGTCAATGACTTTGAGACACCGAGTGGCATGAAATTAGAGTGCAATTGTCAGTCGTTGTGATCGATGTGGGCTCCGTTTTCGGTGGATTGATCCAAGCGGCGGTGGGCAAGGCCGGGGGCCTGGGCGCCACGCCCTTGAAGCGGTTGGGGTGTCGCAAGAAGGCCTCCTCCAAGACGTTAGCGCGCAACTGTTGCAAGGCGCCGGCTTGGCCGTAGTGCATCGTCTGTGGCGTCATGAAGCCAATGCCGCCATGACGATGCTTGCTGTTGTACCAGAGGAAGAAGCGCTGGCAGTGAGCGCGGGCGTCCTGGATACTGCCAAAACGCTCGGGAAAGTCGGGGCGGTACTTGAGCGTCTTGAACTGTGCCTCGGAGTACGGAATATGTGTTGCAACACATATTCCGTATTATGTTGCGCCGAAAGTTATGTTGCGAACCCACCCTTGTTGAGAGAGCGAGAGGCGAATTTCTGCGATCTTGACCCCACATAGGTTCAGGCGCGTGCTGGCGGGCCATCCATCGTTCGGAGGTTCGCCATGTTCCAGACACTGTTGTCGTCCGCGAGGGCACTTCGTCGTCATCGTGATGCGCCGCTCGCCGTTGAGCGAGAACGCTACCTGCAGCACTGCTTCGATTTGGGCGCCGCGCGCGCTGCGCTCCGTGTAAAGAGCAATGAGCTGTTGTGGGCGGCACGGTTGCTTGGTGCCGATGCTTCCCGCGGTGTTGACGCCGAGCAACTGCAGAAGATCGTTGCGGGGCGAACCGCTATCCACAAGGGGCGCACGACGGAACGAAGGTTCATCGAGATCACCCGCCCGTGGCTCAAGTTTCTCGGTTGGTGGAGAGAGCCCACCGTGGTATTTGCCTTCCAGGCCGAGCTGGATCAGTACTGCAGGTGGATGAGCGACGAGCGGGGCTTCAGTGCGATGACGCTCCTCGACTGGCGCGGCCGTGTGCGCATATTCCTGCAGTGGTGCAACGCATCGGCTCGAGCGTTAGCGCGGCTGCAACCGAGAGACATCGACCAATATTTCATCGAAGCAGGAACCGATCGCTGGAGCCGGATCTCGGTATCCAACACTGCAGCCGCGCTGAGGATATTCCTGCGCTACGCGGGCTCGCAGCGCTGGTGCGATCCGCGACTGGCGCCGACGATTCGCAGTCCGCGCATTTACAAGCAGGAGTCGCTGCCCTTTGCCCCCAGTTGGGCGGACGTGCAAAGGATCTTGGCCGACAGCTTGACCGATCAGCCTCGCGATGTGCGCGACCGCGCGATCTTGATGTTGCTGTCGATTTATGGAATGCGCGCAAGTGAAGTGGCTTCGTTGCGCCTTGACCAACTGGATTGGCCACATCGCGTTATACGGGTGTTCCGAGGTGGTCTCGATCGAGGCGTGGCGCAGTACGGCACCGATAGTCTCCAAGGACACGCCGTGTCGCAGCATCGCGGTGGCGGCCGAATGGCGAAGCAGATGGGCACCAGGGGCGGGAGCATCGATGTTGGCGCGACGTAAAGCGCGGGCGACGACCTCGCTGACCGCCGAACGAGAAACCGGCATGATGGGTGCGATTGCCTTGATAAAGACATGGGGCGTTTCGACTCGGGGGCGATGGCGTGTCAGGTAATCGAGCATTGCCTCGCCAGTATCTTGGGGAAGAGGCAATCGGCTCACCTGGCGGTTCTTGCCGCACACGCACAGCGTGCCTTGGTGCCAGTCAACGTCGTCCAATTTGAGGCCGGCAATGTCACCGGCGCGTAGCCCCAGTCGCACCAATAACAGCAAGATGGCTCGGTCGCGTGTCCCAATCGGCGTGGTGGTATCGCAGCCAGCGATCAAGCGCTCGAGCTCTTCGGCGCGCAGATAGCTTGGTAAGCGTGTCCGACGCCATCCCGCCACTGTCGGAATGGCATCGACCAACACCGCAGCACAACGATCGTGAATACTGAGGAATCGCAAGAACATTCGCAGCGCGCTGAGCATGCTCCCCGCCCGAGCGCTACGGCAACGGCTCGCGTGGTTCAAAGCGAAATCACGTAGCGCCTTTGCACTATAGTGTTCGGGTCCCTCACCGAGACCGTGAAGCAAGCTGCGAATGACCGGGGCATAGCCCCTGAGCGTGGCATCGGTGACGCCGCGCTGCGTGCGCATCCAGTGACAAAACTCAGTCAGTAGGGATGGTTGAATTGGGGATGAGACGGGCAAGGCAGCCACGATCCCCCGTGTGCGCGCAAACGTGACGAATAGCCGAGCCCCGACAAAGGAATGCATATAGTGCGCAGCCTGCGTGTACAACTTGCCGTGCGCTGCCAGGTGACGCCCGAAGCGCTTGAGAGCGAGCGCATCGAGTTCCCTTGTGGTCAACCCTCGGCGTTGCGCCCAACTCGATAGCTGACCGGCTCCG
The DNA here is from genome assembly GCA_031391405.1 of Betaproteobacteria bacterium. Classification (GTDB taxonomy): domain Bacteria; phylum Pseudomonadota; class Gammaproteobacteria; order Burkholderiales; family SG8-39; genus SHXR01. The sequence goes on along the minus strand of JANMUI010000745.1, from coordinate 3,969 downwards.
CGCAGATGACGACGTGCCGTGAGGTAGCTATAGCCGTCTCGGAGGAGTTCGCACGCGAACTCCTCGAGGTGTGGACCAGCCGGTCCGGATCGCAGTTTGTTGAGCGTGAATGGATGCTTGAAATAGGTGGTTAGCATACTGCCCTCCTTGCAATTGGTTTGCCAAGGACGGCAGTTTTATGCAGAGCCGGTTGGCTCAGTCGTCGCTGAACTCACCTGATTGTTCCGCGATTCCTGCCGTCAGGCGGCAACATACTCCGCATAAAATAGGACTCCGCATAAACCCGGTAATGCGCTGCAGCGCATTACCGGGTTCGTCAAGGTACGCTATTTCGGGTTTCTGTCGCCCAACTGCGCGGTGCCCCGGGAGGAGGTGAAGGCGCGCATCGAGATGGCGCACGGCTTCGCGCTCGCGCCGGCCTCGGTCGAGGTGAAAACGCGCGAGCCGATGCGCTGCGTGCATTGCGGGGGGGTGTTGCGCTTCGTGCGGGTGAGCGCGCCCATGCGCCTGTGGCCTGTAGTACCCGCTGCGACTCGGCTCGTGCCCTCCTCGGGGCCTTGAGCGCCACGCTGTTGCTTGACACGCGCCGATCGCCTCGGCGCGTTGTGGATCGATCATCCGGTGGCTGCGCGTGCAACGCGTGCAGCCGCCCGGTGTCGTATCGTCTGCGATCGCAAAACCCGATGAACGAAGCACCGATCGGCGTCGAAATCGGCGTGCGTATCCGCTCAATCAGGCCTCGCGGATCGATCACGCGTCGTTGAAGTAGCTAGGCGCCGCACTCGTCGGCGTCTCTCAGGCCTCTCTGGCCGAAGCAATCCCCATAGCATTCACGCTCATCGCCTTTGGCCCGGGCTTCTTGAACAACGGATTGAGACGACCGCTTCGGGTCGCTATGTAGAGCTTTGCATAGCGACCCCTATGCGCAGGTCGCAACTATGCGCAGCGCCGTACCGGCACATTACAAATTTTCCTATGAGGACAGCCTGCATTGCGACGAAACTTCTTCGCATAGTTTTCGGCGCCACGAGCCTCGGTCCTGCGCCGCGCCAACGGACGTTGCATTCGCGCCGTTCTTGCTGAACAAGCGTGCCGCGAAATCGCAAATCAAATTGTATGAGTCGATGGGCAACTCAAATCCTAGGGTTCGTGGCACCCGTACGCAATCGTTGACGCGACGTCGTTGCTTACTGATCCCAAGAGCAACAACAGGCATTGGCGATGCGATGTAGCGTCTCAAGACCTCGCGATCGCGGAAACTATGTCAAGGTCGCGTTGGGCGCGCTGGGGCTCATGGCGTGCAAATCGGCGCGAAAGATGTCAGTGGGCTCCTCAACTGCGCATAGTTGCGACCTGCGCATAGGGGTCGTGTCAATCCTTTAGGGTTGGGCTTGGTCACTCTCGCGTACTCACTACTGATCCTCACGGTCATCAATTGTTGCACCCGACCCATCAGACAACGGTTTCGGTGGTTTCTCTGTAGCAACGGCCAACGGGTCTAGGTCGTCCTCTCTACCGATTTCTTGTATGAGCAGATAATTTTGTGCCTGCGCCCGCCAAGCTTGAATCTGTTGTTCGTCGAGCCCCTCGATAGCCCTGAATTCGTCAATCGGTATGTAGGCAACTTCTTCAAGGGTGGTGAGTTCCTTTGCCACGAGAACCGCTGCCCACTTTGGTTCAATCTTCAAGGCCCGTACGAACAATTGTTGCGGTGTCTCGTCAGTATGACCCACATTATCTCCCTGGCGCACTCGCTCATCACGCCCAACGCTAACGGTGAGTCGCCGCCGAGGAGCGCAGCGACGAGGGAATCCCAAGTGGGCGAAGCCCGCTTGCGACGGTCGGTTCGACCGTTTTGTTGGGCAGGCTATCCCTGAAACTCGGCAACCGGTACAGAGCGGTCAACCGCCACGGATTTTCGAAGTGCCTTAATTCGCTCGACCGCATGCATGGTCTGAGCTGTAAAGTACGATTCACCACAATGAGGACAAGACCACATCGGAATTCCTTCAATGACAAGGAGAGCTTTCCCCGTGCCAAAACTACGCGTGACGACGCGACGCTGAACACCACGCTCTCCACACGAGGCGCATCGTTGGCTAGACAATGTAGATGGTGACGACGACGAGAGTGCCGGTGTGACCGAGCTTGACGATCGTTTCGGCTTCGAACCTTTCGAGGGTTCGACCACGAACGACAGCCTTGATTTCCCGCGTGCGGCGATCTCTTTGCCTTTCAATGATCTGGCCCGTGAGGAGGACACTTTCGAGGTCGAGGATCGTGAGATTGTCATCGTCTAGCTCTTCGGCGGCGTGAATGGATACGACGTAGTTCAGCGAACGAACGAGATCGCGAATCCGGTTGAGGGTGAGCTGCGGCACGGGAGGATTCTACCGGACCGCGAATTGACTGCCCAACGTCGCCCATGAGCGGCCGAGCAAGCGGGCGAAGCCCGCTTGCGAAGGTCCGCCTCGATGGGCCGGTTATGCCTCAACACGAACCAACTGCCCAGGTTGACGCTCGAACGGGGGTTGGACTTGCCCGTCGACAACGTTGGCGCTATGGCGTTTTTGCAGCCCAACGCATTGCGTTGCAGGGGCGTGCGCGCTGGGCTTGGTGGGGCACGGATCTCGTCTCATTGCGCGATCGGCCCGCTGGGGTGCCACAGCGGAGGAATTCTGGTGATGTTGCGCGTGTCGAGGGTGGATTCGCACGCCGATTCGACATGCCCGATCGCCGCGCTCCTCTGGCGCGTCCGATCGAGCCGATGTTATCGATGCCCATCGCCATGTCAGGGCGGTGCGCGGCCGAGCGCTGCGATCAACACCCCGCGCACCAGGCATGCCCCGCACGTCGGGCATCGGCTGGGATCGCGGACAGGGGCGAGTCGTTGCAAGTAACCCTGCCAGCTGATCGGCGCGGGCGGCTCGACCGGTGCCTGTCCGTGCGCGGCGCGCGCCTGTTCCAGCGCCTCCGCGCATCCATGGGCATACAAGCCGTAGTAGCGTACCGTCTGGCGACCGCGCTCCGGGGCGTGTATCAGCACCCGTGCCAGGAACGCCGTCGGCGACAAGCTCATCGTGGTGCGCCGCCCAGGCGCCCCATCCTCGCCATGGGCGGTGTAAGCAAACACCACTTCGCGCTCGGTGGCGCGCACGATCTGGCGGTTGGACAGCGCCCCGCCCTTCACATAGCGCGCCAAGTACACCGCCACCCCCCGGCCGTGGGCGTAGCGCTCGATGAGCCGCACGTTCCATTTCTTGCGTCCCACTCGGTTGAGCAGGCTTATCAGTCGCTCCGCGCTCAGGCCATCGGGCCGGCGCAGTTCGCCCGTTTCGTGCAAGCGGCGCAGCGCCGCCAGAAACTTGCCCCGAAACAGCGTCATCACCACCCGCGCGGGCAGGAAGTGGCTGCGCCGCGGATTCACCCACTGCTCCCCCGACCAGCCCCCGTCGGTCACCAGTGCGTGAATATGCGGATGCAGCGGCAGCGATCGTCCCCACGTATGCAGCGCCAGCACCATCCCGGGCTGCGCGCCCAGGTAGCGCGGATCGGCCAAGAGCGTGCCCAAGGTGTCGCGCACCGCCCCGAACAGCGCCGCGCTCATGGCCGCGGTGTTCAGCATCCACAGCCCGTTCAACGCGTGATCGATGGTGAACACCAGATGATGGTGCGCGCAGTCCACCAGTCGTGCGCGCATGCGCGCGAGCCAACGCTCGCGCGACAGCCCATTGCACTGCGGACACAGGCGATGACGGCAGGAGTTGTACCAAACGCGCTCGAGGTGCCCCTCGGGGCAACGCTGTACGTGGCCACCGAGGGCCGCCGTGCGGCACTTGGCAAGCGCACTGGCCGCGCGCGACTGCGGCGCCGACAGCGTGCGCTCCGCCTTGAGCGTCTCCAGGTGGCGTTGCAGGATCTGCTGAACGCTCGGTATAACAGGTCTCCGGCAAGTTGGGCACTTTCCCC
>JANMUI010000889.1:0-2534 GCA_031391405.1 Betaproteobacteria bacterium | reverse complement strand
CTCAAACTTCGCTTTCGGCAGGCGCTCGACCAGACGAATGTAATCGATCGCCGGAATGAAATCGAGCTCGAGCCCGATGCGGCCGCTCGAAACGCCAGCTTCGATAAGCGCATCGGCGAGTATGTCAGCGGGATTCTCGGTGAACTGGTTGTACGCGACGATCTCACGGAACCGCGAGCTGGCTTTCGCAAGATTCTCCTCGACATTCACGACGATCTGCCGGGCGAAGCGCGTGCCGGCGAGGATGGTGATCGTGCGCCGGAAACGATTCGAGACGTGGCTTGGCACGAGGAACCCGGACGTGTAGGTCACGTTGTCGATCGAGAGCGCGACCAGCGCATCAAAGCCCTCGCGTTGCATGGCCTTGCGCAATTTGCTGAGGACTTCGTGTTCGTTCGCTTCGGTCATATCAGACCCCTTCGAATAGGAAGCGCTTCAAGTCGGTGACGGTCTTGCCAGCCAACCCCAGGCGATCCAGGGTGAGGCCCGTGGTTGCGTAATCAATCCCAGTTGCCGCCGACAACAGATCGATCTGCGCATCGATCGTCGGCGTCGGCACACCAGCCAGTCGCCCGAGCGCAGCCATCGGGACCAGACCGTAGCCGACGTCTTCGTGGACATAACGATGATCGAGTGATTGGGGCGAGCGGATGGTCCGATTCGGAGCACTCTCCCGACAAGCGCGCGCGACCGAGCCGCTTTCCATCGCTTCTTTCGTCGTGAGGCCGGCGCGATAAAACGCTTCCAGGAACGTGATCGCCGGCACATCAAGGGCTCTCGCAATCGCCATCCGCTCGGCGTCGACCGCCGACACGACGCGGCCCACACCTTCGGTCATCCCTTCGTAATAGAAGAGAAAATTCCCGTTGGTACTTTCGATCCAACCGGTGTTCATCAGCATGCCCGGTGGATGGAACACCGCATTCATATTGGTGAGCGCGGTCTCGAGCACGCTGGTTCGCAGTGCAGTTTCCGGATAGAGCGGGTGCACCAGCGCGAACAGGTCCTCGGCATGTCGACCCGGAAACGCCGCGAACCCGAGCTGCTTCGTGTAGCTGTAGATGCCGACCGTGGCAGGACCTTCGAGGCGCGAAATATAGGTGAGTGTCACCGTCTCGCAGGTACGTACCGGCGCCGTATAACCCGCACGCCGCAACTCGTGCACGAAATGCAACCCGCCGCCGGTGTGTCCGGGATTCAGGAAAATCGGGCGATCGGGCGTGAGGATCGGCGCCAGCACCTGCGCGTAATACGCATGCGCAACCGATGGGACGACCAGCATGACGAGATCGGCGCCTTCGAGCGCATCGCGCACGTCGGTCGTGAAATGCGCAACCGGCACGACACCGTTCACGACGCCACGCGCTTCAACGCCGCCGCGTGCGCGAATCGGCGCGAGCCGCTCCGAATTGCGGGCGTGCAGGCGCACAGTGAACCCGCGCGAGCCGAGGTCAGCAGCGGCGGCAAGGCCTCCATGGCCTGCACCCAGGACGGCGATGGTTCGAATGGGTTGTCGCGTGGGCATTGTCTAAGGTCAACACGGGCGATCGGGGGAATATAGCGCGGAACGCGATCGGGCTGGACGCTGCGGCGATCGCCTGGAAAGGGTAACGTTCTGGGTCTCTGAAGAACAATGGCTCTGCAATGGAGGCAGGCAAACGATGCCACGAGCCAAGCGGAACTCACGATCGAGCACGCGCGGCAAGTTGAGTGCGCCCCACCATGCGCGCGTGTTCGCGCGCGATCGACTTTTCGCCCAGCTCGACGCAATCGCCGACCGTCCGATCGCCTGGATTGCCGGTCCACCCGGCAGCGGCAAGACGACGCTTGTCGCGAGCTATCTCGCATCGCGCAAGCGCACGCTGCTATGGGCGCTGCTCGATCGCGCGGATTCCGACCCGGCGACGTTCTTCCATTTCGTCACCCTTGCCGCCGCGGCGGCACGCCCGCGTCAACGCATGCGGCTGCCCGCGATCACAAACGACGACCGGTGCGATCTCGGAAGTTTCGCGCAACGCTATTTTCGCGTTTTAGCCAGTTACCTCGATCCCCCATGGGTGCTCGTGCTCGACAACTATCAGGAGCTGGACGAAGACTCGTCGGTTCACGAGGCGATTCGCGCGCTGATTCCCGACCTTGCGGAAGGCGCTCAGATCATCGCGATCAGCCGCGCGCTGCCGCCGCAAGCGTTGATTCGCGCGATCGCGTCGCAGGAGCTCGGTCTGATCGATGCCCACGCGCTCCGATTCACGATCGATGAAACACGCAGCCTGCTTGACCTGCATGGACGCGTCGATGCCGCGCAGCATCTATTCGAAGCGACCGACGGTTGGGCGGCCGGTCTGATCTTGATGCTCGCATCGGATGCTATGGTATCGGCCGTTCCGACAACGGCAGGCACCTCCTCCCAGCAACTCGTCTTCGAGTATTTCGCGGGCGAAGTTCTCAGTCGGATGGCCCCCGAACAGCGCGACATCCTGATGCGCGTGGCGCTGCTGCCAAGCGTCTCCGAGTCGATGGCGATTGCGATCAGC
>JANMUI010000888.1:0-2682 GCA_031391405.1 Betaproteobacteria bacterium | reverse complement strand
GGAAGACGTTCAGGCGGTAGAAGAGATCCTCACGCAGTTTTCCGCTTGCGACCGCGTCGCGCAGGTCGCGATTGGTGGCCGCGATGATCCGTACGTCGGTCTCGAACAGTTCGTCGGATCCGACGCGCATGAACGTGCCGGATTCGAGTACGCGCAGCAGCTTGACCTGCAGCTCGATCGGCATTTCGGTCACTTCGTCGAGAAACAGCGTGCCGCCATTGGCGCGCTCGAAGAAGCCTCGATGCTGCCGGCTGGCGCCGGTGAAGCTGCCCTTCTCGTGGCCGAACATTTCGCTTTCGATCAATTGCGGCGAAATGGCACCGCAATTGATTGCAAGGAAGGGCGCGTTACGACGGAGGCTCAGATCGTGAATCGTTTGCGCGACGACTTCCTTGCCGGCACCACTCTCACCGATGATGAATACCGTAACGGCGGTCGCGGCGACCCGGCCGATCTGGGTATACACATTCTGCATGATCGGCGCGCGGCCGCGCAGATGGCCAAAGCGCCCTTCGCGATCCGCGGCGTGCTTGAGCGAAGCAATCTCGGCCTTGGATTCCGCCGGCCGCCTGCCGCGCGCCAGGACCGACTTCAATTGCCGCGGGCTCACCGGCTTGATCAAATAGTCCGACGCGCCCACCCGCAATGCCTGAATTGAGGATTCCAGGCTCGCATGACCGGACATCAGCACGATTTCGACGTTACCGAATTCCTCGCGTTCCTCGAACAGCGCCATGCCGCTGCCGTCGGGAAGCATCAGATCGAGCAACACGATATCGGGCATGCGCAGCACCATTTGCTGACGCGCTTCTGCAAGCGATCCGGCGATCGCGGTCGAATGGCCTTCGGCGCGGACCAGCGCGGCAAGAGCGCTGGCTGCGTCCCGATCGTCCTCGACGATTAGCGCGTGGGGCATGGTGGCTTTCGGTGATGTCCGGCCGAAATTGTAAGCGAAACGCAAGAGATGCGATTGTGTCAACGCATCGCCGACCCGGGTCATCACTCGACAATCGCGCTAATTCAACCAAAGCCGTTCGGCGTGAACCCTTCGTGCCGCCATATGCCCGGCGTGAAACGAGGGGCATACTCTCATGTGTAACGTGGCATTATGATCACGCATGGAATCGGAATCGACAATACCGTTGGGCGGTGAGCAGGGCGAGCTCGCGCGCGAACGCGCCGCACGCATCACGCTCGAATCGGCGGCACGTGCCATGGACGAATTCATGTCGCTGCTGTCGCATGATCTGCGCTCGCCGCTGAACGCAATGGTGGGTTGGCTCCATGTACTGCGTGGCGCGCAGACATCGCCTGAGATGACCGAGCGCGCCCTCGCCGGCCTGTCCTCGGCGGTCGAGCGGCAGCGCCGCCTGGTGGATCAGATGTTGGATGCCACGCGAATCCTCACCGGGCGCATCAAGCTCGAAGTCACGCCGGTCAATGCCGCTGCCCTGCTACGCCGGCTCGCCACGCGCTTCAATGCGGGTGCCGCTGAAAAATCCATTGTGCTCGATGTCACGCCGGTGGAAATCGACGCTACGGTGCTGGCAGATCCGATGCGCATCGAGGAGATCCTCGCGACCTTGATCGATAACGCGATCCGCAATACGCCTCCCGGAGGTCGCGTGGTGCTTGACGCGCGCGCGCGCAGCGACTCGATCGACATCGACGTCACCGATTCCGGTGCCGGATTCGAAGCGGGCGAGCTCGCCCGGCTCTTAGCGCCTGTTGGACAATCCGATCCTTCCGCGTCGCGTGGGTACGGCAGTTTCGCGCTTGGACTGACCATTGCTAAGGCGCTGACCGCGCTGCAAGGTGGAGCGTTGGCGGCAAGCAGTCGCGGCCAGGGCCAGGGCGCGAGCTTCGTTCTACGGCTCCGGCGTGCCGTCCCGAGCGCGCCGGCGCAGCGGCCGATCGACGGCGCTCCGGACAACGCCGGATTGAGCGCACTTGGATCGAGCGCACTCGGATGGAGCGAGCTACAGGGCACCGCAGTGTTAGTGCTAGACGATTCCGAGGCGATTATTGAGACTGCGGCCGGGGTGCTGCGCGATTACGGTGCGCAGGTGACTACGGCACGCTCGATCGGGGAGGCGATCGATCTCTATCCGACCTGGGCGCGGGCCGGCGGCGAGCGGATTTTCATGTGTGATCTCGACAGCTTGCGCGATGACGGCCTTGCGCTCATCGCGCGGATCCGCCGACTCGAGGCCGAGCGTGGGCTGCCGCGCATTCCCTCGGTGGCACTTTCGGCGCAGGCGGAACGCTATCCACAGCGCACCCTGACCACCGCCGGATTCGATCTGCTCCTACCGAAACCAATCGGCGCCGCCGCGCTGCGGGCGGCCATCGCACCGCTGCTCGGACGTTGAGCAAAAAAAAGACGGCCAAGAGGCCGTCAATCAAAGCGACTCGGCGCGCGGGTCAAAAGGGGGGAGGTCGATGACGCGCGCGATTCCGGCCGCACGAATCAAGACGCAAAACCTGTGCCCGGCACAATTGGGCATGCCTCTTGCGTACGGTGACTGCGTATGACTGATCCTGGCCTTTCGGCCACAACAAATGGAGAATCGAATCATGTTTACAGTGACCAAGAAACTACTCGGCGCAACAGCGCTCGGGGCTGCGGTGCTCTTTGCGACCGCGTGTGCACCGACACAGACCAGCCGCGGCACGGGCGAG
>JANMUI010000882.1:0-2976 GCA_031391405.1 Betaproteobacteria bacterium | reverse complement strand
GCGGTTCCGCCGGCGGCCATCATCACCAGTTGCACGCCGTTGCTGAATCCAAGCACGCGCTGGAGAAGCGGCCCAAGCAGCAAACCGAGAAACAGCGTGAATCCGAGCAGCAGCGCGACGCCGATACCCGTTTCGCGATTCCGCTCGATCGCGTAGATCCAACCGTAGAAGATCGCCAGGACCGCAAACAACGAGATGATCGGATGCGCGCGCATGATCGAAAGATCGATGTTCGTGCCGATTGCCGCGCCGATGACGGTGGGTATGAGCGTGAGCGCAAGCAGAAAATACGTGTTGCGCAGGACGCGATGCTGCTGCAGGGCCAGTTCCGCGCCTGGCGCGTAGGGCGTGCTCGAGACAGGTTGCAGTCGTGGGTCCATTCATTCTCTCCTCAACGTTATGGTGCGGATCGCCCCGATTAGACGGCGCGATATGGGGCGAAGTTTCCGCAAGAATCGCCAAAAAATCAACCGCGCCGGCCGATCATTGAATCCCAAATCATCCGGCGATCATGGAATGGCGCGAATTGCGCCGCACAACCCCACTCGGCGACACTACCATGATATGCGGGCGGCGATCGATTCTTCAATGGATCTTGCACTGCATCATCAAGCCGAATCCGAGAGTGCGATGCACGTATAATTCGCGGCGCGGGGTGGGCGGGGCAGTCGAACGCGGCGGTCTTGACGACCTATGTAGGAAGCGTGGCCGAGTGGTTGAAGGCACTAGTCTTGAAAACTAGCAACGGGGCAACTCGTTCGTGAGTTCGAATCTCACCGCTTCCGCCAGGAAACAAGCACTTACAGGACGCCGCCACGCCCGAGATGGTCGGCCTAGGGCGATTGCCTCCGCAGGCTGCTAGGCGGTCGACTAGGCCTCGCGGCCGGCCCGGTCGCCTTCATGCACCGCGTCTTTGATCGAGCGTGGAGCGAGCGCATCACCGACCACACGCAGATCGAGTGTGGGCCGGGCAGCGCGGAGCGCGAGCGCTAGGCTATCGTTGGCACGGTGCCAGCCCGACACCACCACAGCGTCGATTGCGCCAAGATCCTTCTCGCGCCCGGAATAGGCATGTCGTAACACCGCCGCGCGCTTGTCCACCCGTACGAGATCGTGCGCTGGGTAGGTAGCGACGGCAAGCGCGTCCAGGCGCCCCAGCAGGCGCGTCAGGTTTGCTGCCGGCAGGTCATGGCCGATCATCTGGTGATAACTGACGAGATGGACTTGCGCGCCGCCAGTCGCAAGCCATTCGGCGAGCGCGCCGGTTGCGAAATAGAGATCGCGATCGAGCACGATCAACCGCGACCATTGCGGCGCGTCCCCGCTGGCAAGCTGGTCGATCGCCTCGGTGGCTGCGAGGACCGGTACGCCGCCAGCACTCGGAAAGAGCGAGCGGTTGGGGGTCGAGCCGGTCGCAATGATCACCGTATCCGGTGCCATCGCGAGCACGGTTTCGACGTTGGCTTCATCGCCGAGCCGTACCCGGACGCCTGAGCGCCGCACCTCGCCTGCGAGAAAATCGATGACATTGGCGGTTTCCGCGTCACCGGGGATGCGTGCTGCCCAACGCAACTGGCCACCAGGCAGCGGAGCGCGCTCGAACAAGACGACTGCATGCCCGCGTTGTGCCGCCGCATAGGCGGCCGCGAGACCGCCCGGGCCGCCGCCCACCACGACCACCTGCTTCGCAGCGGGCGCCCGCACGCGGATGCCAAGCTCTAGCTCGCGCCCGGCCTCAGGATTCTGCACACAGGTAATGGCTTGGCCATTGGTAATAGTTTGCCAACACACATTGCAATAAATACAGCGGCGAATGCGGTCGGCCTCGCCTCGCCGTGCCTTGGCGACCCAATCCGGATCGGACAACAACGCGCGCCCGAGCCCGACGGCGTCGGTGGCGCCATTGGCGATCACCGCGTCGGCTTCCTCAGGCGTGCGAATACGTCCGGTGGCAATGACCGGGACGCGCTTCAGCGCAGAACGAACCTCGCGCGCATGTTCGATATAGGGCAGCGGGGGCTCGCGCCGATCTGGAATATGCCCCGCGATGCTCATGAAATTGGACTGCGACAGCGCCACATAGTCGATCGGTGTGCGCGATTCCAGCGCCGCCGCAATCGCGGCCGACGCTGCAACATCGAGACCACCGGGCACAAATTCAGTGCTGGCGAGGCGCACCCCGACAATGAGCGCGGCACCACAACGCGCGCGGATCGCATCGAGCACCTCGCACGCAAACGCCAGACGCCGATCGAAATCCCCGCCGAAGCGATCGTTGCGATGATTCGACAGTGGCGACAAGAACTGCTGCACGAGATGCCCTTGCGCGGCGTGCAGCTCTACGCCGTCAAAGCCGGCCTCTTGAGCACGGAGCGCGCCGATCACGAAGTGCTCCCGCATCTGCTCGACTTCGGCGACGCTCATCTCGTGCGGCGTGTAGCCGGAATAGAGACACGGCACGGCCGATGGCGCCCACAGCAATTGCGGCGAGTGCAAATGGGTCTGGCGTCCGCCGTGCAAGAGCTGCGCGATGATCGGCACCCGATGCTCGTGCACCCGCGCTGCGATCCGCGCGAGGCCCTCGACACAGGCCGGCTCGAAGGTGCCGATGGCAGTGGGCGCGCAGTTGGTGGGATGAACCCGCAAGCCCTCGGTGACGATCATGCCCACGCCGCCCTCGGCACGGCGCGCATAGAATGCCGCGTGCGCTTCATTGGGCAATCGATTGCGTGCGAGCACGCTCGACAACGGTGACATGACCGTGCGATTAGGAAGCTCGATGCGGCCGATTCGAAGTGGGCTGAACAAATGTGTCGTCATGGCGGACAGTTGAATGTAAGAACGCTCACCGTGTCAATGCCAGATGGGCGGCAGCCATTGCGCGCGCTATGATCTGGAAATCCGCCAACCCGACCGTCAATCATCCCGTGTCTACCCTATGCCAGGCCTAGGCCGCCTCGCCCTAGTTGCTTTATG
>JANMUI010000835.1:0-26420 GCA_031391405.1 Betaproteobacteria bacterium | reverse complement strand
GAAACTTCACGATCGCCTGATCCACCGCCAAGCTTTCTCCCGCCTTTGCCAAAACTTCGCCCACGGTGCCATCCCGTTCGGCGCGCAATACGTTCTCCATCTTCATCGCTTCGATCACCGCGAGCTTGTCACCAGCCTTTACTTCCTGTCCGCGCGTCACGGCGATCTCGGTGAGGAGCCCCGGCATCGGAGCGAGCAGGAATTTCGACAGATCGGCTGCGACCTTGACTGGCATCAGCGACTGCAACTCGGCGGCACGGCGCGACAGGGCCATGATCTCCACTTGACGGCCGGCGTGCGTCAGCCGGTATTTCAACCCTTGCCGATCGAGCTGCATGCACACCGGTTGACCGTCGATCGTGCCGCGAAATATGGGTTGGCCGAACGACCAATCCGAGCGCACTTCGTACACCTGATCCCGGTAGGTGACGTCGTAACCCCCGGACGCCGCGTTCAGCACCGCCGCATGAGGGTCGCGCCCGATCATCACGACCACTTCGCTTTCCGGTTCGTACTCATGCCCGGCCATTTGACCGCTGATCGTCGCGTTGCGACTGTTATATCGATGAAAGATCATCGCCCCGGCAACGACCATGAGCGAAGGATCGCCGATCACTGACGCATTGGCGCCGAACCCCTTCGGAAATTCCTCGGCAATGAAGCCGGTGTTGAAGTCGCCCGAAACAAAACGCGGATGCTGCATCAAGGCGGCCTGGAACGGGACGTTCGACGCGACACCGCGAATCAGAAACGCGTCGAGCGCGCCCCGCATTCGATCGATCGCCTCCCGCCGTGTGGCGCCATGGGTAATGAGCTTGGCGATCATCGAATCGTAGTACATCGAAATCTCGCCGCCCTCGTAGACCCCGGTATCGACACGGACTTCCCCGCGAACCTCGGCGGGCGGCAGATATCGCACGAGCCGTCCGGTCGATGGAAGAAAGCCGCGATACGGATCCTCGGCGTTGATCCGGCATTCCATCGCCCAGCCGTCCCGTTTGATCGTTTGTTGCGTGAACGGCAGCTTTTCGCCGGCCGCGACTCGAATCATCAACTCGACCAGATCGAGCCCGGTGATCATCTCGGTGACCGGATGCTCGACCTGAAGGCGCGTATTCATCTCCAGGAAAAAGAAGGAGCGATCCTTGCCGACGACGAATTCAACGGTGCCCGCACTTTGGTAGCGCACCGCCTGTGCCAACGCGACCGCTTGCTCGCCCATCGCCTTGCGTGTGGCCTCATCTAGAAACGGGGAGGGCGCTTCCTCGATCACTTTCTGGTGACGGCGCTGAATCGAGCACTCGCGCTCCCACAGATAGACGACATTGCCATGCGCGTCGCCCAGCACCTGGATCTCGATGTGCCGCGGCTCTTCGACGAATTTTTCGATAAACACGCGATCGTCGCCAAACGCATTGCATGCCTCGTTGCGACAAGAAGCGAATCCTTCGCGGGCCTCTTGATCATTGAACGCGACGCGCAATCCTTTGCCGCCACCACCTGCACTCGCTTTGATCATGATCGGATAGCCGACGCCGCGGGCGATTGCGACGGCGTTCTCGGCGGTATCGATCGCGGCGTTGTGGCCGGGAATCGTGTTGACCTTGGCTTCGATCGCGAGTTTCTTGGAGGCGATCTTGTCGCCCATTGAAGCGATCGAATAGTGCTTGGGGCCGATGAAGACGAAGCCCTCCTCTTCGACCCGCTTGGCGAACGCTTCGTTCTCGGAGAGAAATCCGTAGCCCGGATGGACCGCCTCCGCGCCCGTCTGCTTGCAGGCAGCGATGATGCGATCCATCATCAGGTAGGAATCCTTCGACGGCGGCGGGCCGATGAGAATGGCTTCATCGGCACGATCTACATGGCGCGCGTGCTTGTCCGCTTCGGAGTACACCGCGACCGTCTTGATGCCCATCCGGCGGGCGGTCTTGATGATTCGGCAGGCAATCTCGCCGCGATTGGCAATCAGAATTTTTTTGAACATTTTCAAAGAGGGATGTTCCCGTGCTTCCGCCATGGGTTCTCGAGCTTTTTGTTCCGAAGCATGGCGAGGGATCGGCAGATGCGCTTGCGGGTTTCGCGCGGCGAGATTACGTCGTCGATGAAGCCGCGGTGTCCGGCGATGAATGGATTCGCAAATTTCTCGCGATATTCCTCGGTTCGCTCCGCGATCTTCGTCGCATCACCGATGTCTTTTCTGAAGATGATCTCTACCGCTCCCTTGGGCCCCATCACCGCGATTTCCGCGGTGGGCCACGCGAAGTTCACGTCACCCCGCAGGTGCTTGGATGACATGACGTCGTATGCGCCGCCATAGGCCTTCCGCGTGATGACGGTAACTTTCGGAACAGTGCATTCGGCGTACGCATAAAGGAGTTTCGCGCCGTGCTTGATGATGCCGCCGTACTCCTGCGCCGTGCCGGGAAGAAAGCCTGGCACGTCGACAAAGGTGATGATCGGGATGTTGAACGCATCGCAGAAGCGCACGAAGCGGGCGCCCTTTATTGCGCTTTTGATGTCGAGGCACCCGGCCAGCACCATCGGCTGATTCGCGACGATACCGACCGTCGCGCCCTCCATCCGTGCAAACCCCACCACGATGTTCTTTGCATGATCGGGTTGAATCTCGAAGAAGTCCGCATCATCGGCCACCTTGATGATGAGCTCCTTCATGTCGTAGGGCTTGTTGTTGTTGTCCGGAATGAGCGTGTCGAGAGAGAGCTCGAGACGGTCCGGCGCATCCGTGGTCTGGCGCGTCGGTGCGCGCTCGCGGTTGTTGAGCGGCAGATAGTCGAAGAAGCGCCTGAGCATCATCAAGGCTTCTACGTCGTTCTCGAACGCGAGATCGGCCACGCCTGATCGTGACGTGTGGGTAATCGCGCCGCCCAACTCCTCGGCGGTGACTTCCTCGTGCGTCACGGTTTTCACGACATCAGGCCCGGTCACGAACATGTACGAGCTGTCTTTCACCATGAAGATGAAATCAGTCATGGCGGGCGAATAGACCGCACCCCCCGCGCACGGCCCCATGATCATCGAGATCTGCGGAATCACGCCGGACGCCATGACGTTTCTCTGGAACACGTCCGCATAGCCGGCAAGCGAATCGACGCCTTCCTGGATGCGCGCCCCGCCCGAGTCGTTGAGGCCGATCACCGGCGCGCCGACTTTCATCGCGTTGTCCATGATCTTGCAGATCTTCTCGGCATGCGCGGCCGAAAGGGCGCCACCGAACACGGTGAAGTCCTGCGAGAACACGAACACGAGGCGACCGTTGATCGTGCCGTATCCGGTGACGACACCATCACCAGGAATCTTGTTCTCGGCCATGCCGAAATCGACGCAGCGATGCTCGACGAACATGTCCCATTCTTCGAAGCTGCCCGGGTCGAGCAGCAGCTCGATGCGCTCCCTTGCGGTGAGCTTGCCCTTGGCATGTTGCGTTTCGACGCGCTTGGCGCCGCCGCCGGCACGCGCCGCGCCGCGCATCTCTTCAAGTTGTCGAATGATGTCTTGCATCGCCACCTGCCCCTGTTTGATTTTTTCTGCGCATCTACCGAGCGGTCGCGCCGCCTGGTGAAGAAAGATCGAGCAGTCGTGCCGCGCCCGCAGTTGCCGACGTTTCGCCCGATGCGACCGCGGCCGTCACGCGCGCAATCTCGTGCTGCACGGCCGGGTGCGCCTTGAACCGTCCGCGCAGGCCCTCATCGATCATTTGCCACATCCATGCGAGGGCTTGTCGCTTGCGCTTGTCTTCGAGCTCGCCATGCGCCTGCATCGAGACCCGATACTCCTCGATTTTGCCCCAAAGCGCTTCGATCCCGCTGCGATTCAAGGCGGACACGAGCATCGCGGGCGGCGACCAATGCTTCGAGGAAGGGCGCAGCATCATCGTCGCGCCGGCGACGTTGCGTTGCGCCAGTTCTGCAGCCCGCGGATCGATGTCGGCCTTGTTGATCACGATCACGTCGGCAAGCTCGATGACCCCTTTTTTCATCGCCTGCAGCTCGTCGCCCGCATTCGGCAGTTGCATGAGAATGAAGATATCGGTCATGCCCGCCACCGCACTTTCCGACTGGCCGACGCCGACCGTCTCGATGATCACGATCTCGAATCCGGCCGCCTCGCACGCGAGCATCTCTTCGCGGGTGCGTGCGGCGACGCCGCCAAGCGAGCCGCCCGCTGGTGACGGACGCACGAACGCATCGGCGTGGGTGGACAGATGCTCCATGCGGGTCTTGT
Organism: Betaproteobacteria bacterium; assembly: GCA_031391405.1. Classification (GTDB taxonomy): domain Bacteria; phylum Pseudomonadota; class Gammaproteobacteria; order Burkholderiales; family SG8-39; genus SHXR01. The sequence continues at coordinate 22,178 of JANMUI010000835.1, read as the reverse complement.
CGCCGAGGATGGATCCGCCGCTGACCGACGAGGTCGGATCCACCGCGAGAACCGCGACGCGCGAGCCATTGCTGATCAAATGCAAGCCAAACGCTTCGATGAAGGTGGACTTGCCGACGCCAGGAACGCCGCTGATCCCGATACGCAACGAGCGCCCGGTATGCGGAAGCAGCGCGTCGAGCAGGGCCCGCGCGCGCGCCTGATGGTCCGGGCGCGTGGACTCGATCAAGGTGATCGTCTTCGCCAGGGCACGCCGTTCGCGTGCGAGCACGCCATCGCGAAGGATCGCGTCCTCGGCGGGGAGACAAGTCCCGATGGCGCTCAACGCCGGTGCGATCGGATCATCGCGCGCTTCCGGCGATCGCCACACGCGCGGCACGAACCGCCTTCAATACGAGGCGCGCCGCATCCGATATCACCGTTCCGGGGCCGAACACGCCCTTCACGCCGCACCGTTCGAGGAACGCATAGTCCTGCGCCGGGACGACACCGCCCACGAACACCGCAACATCCTCGGCGCCTTGATTGCGCAACGCCTCGATCAGCTGTGGAACGAGTGTCTTATGGCCGGCCGCCAAGGTGGAGATGCCGATCGCGTGCACATCGTTCTCGATGGCTTGTCGCGCTGCCTCGGCCGGTGTTTGAAAGAGCGGACCGATATCCACATCGAAGCCGAGATCCGCGAATGCGGTGGCCACCACCTTTGCGCCGCGATCGTGGCCGTCCTGGCCGACTTTGGCAATCATGATGCGGGGCCGGCGACCTTCCTCGGTCGCGAATGCTTCGATATCTTTCTTGAGAGCGCTCCAGTCGGCGTCTGCGTCGAACGCCGCACCATACACACCCGAGATGCTTTCCGTGGTTGCGCGATACCGGCCGAACACCGCCTCGAGGGCGTCGCTTACTTCACCGACGGTCGCGCGGGCGCGCGTTGCCTCGATGGCAAGCGCCAACAGGTTGCCCTTGCCGGTGCGGGCGGCATCCGTCAACGCGGCGAGCGCCGCAGTCACGGCTGGCTGATCGCGGTTGGCCTTGGTTCGCTTCAATCGCGCGATCTGCGCCTCGCGCACCGCGGTGTTGTCGATTTCACGCGTCGCGAGGTCCGACTCCTTCTCGAGGCGATACTTGTTGACGCCGACAATGACATCTTCGCCGCGATCGATACGCGCCTGTTTCTGCGCGGCGCACGCTTCGATCTGGAGCTTCGCCCAGCCGGAGGACACGGCCTTGGTCATGCCGCCCATCGCTTCGACCTCCTCGATGATCGACCATGCCTTGTCGATAAGATCTTGCGTGAGCCGTTCCATCATGTAGGAGCCCGCCCACGGATCGACGACGCTCGAGATATGCGTCTCTTCCTGCAGGATGAGTTGGGTATTGCGTGCGATCCGTGCGGAAAAATCGGACGGCAGCGCGATGGCTTCATCGAATGAATTGGTATGCAGGCTTTGCGTGCCGCCGAACACCGCCGCCATCGCCTCGATCGCAGTGCGAACGACATTGTTGTAGGGATCCTGCTCGGTGAGGGACCAGCCGGATGTCTGGCAGTGGGTTCGAAGCATCAAAGACCGCGGATTCTTCGGATTGAATCCTTTGACGATGCGCCACCAGAGGAGCCGCGCCGCCCGCAGCTTGGCAACCTCCAGATAGAAATTCATGCCGATGCAAAAGAAGAACGACAGGCGGCCCGCGAACCCATCGACATCCATGCCGCGCGCGATGGCGGTGCGCACATACTCCTTGCCGTCCGCCAAGGTCAACGCGAGCTCGAGTGCCTGCGTGGCGCCGGCTTCCTGCATGTGATAGCCGGAGATCGAGATCGAATTGAACTTCGGCATGCGCTTGGCCGTGTACTCGATGATGTCGGCAACGATGCGCATCGAGGGTTCGGGCGGATAGATGTACGTGTTGCGGACCATGAACTCCTTCAGGATGTCGTTCTGAATGGTGCCCGAGAGCTGTTCCTCGGGAACGCCCTGCTCGATGCCGGCGACGATAAATCCCGCCAGCACCGGTAGAACCGCGCCGTTCATGGTCATCGAGACGCTCACCCGATCGAGCGGGATGCCATCGAACAGGATCTTCATGTCCTCGACTGAATCGATCGCCACACCAGCCTTGCCCACATCCCCTTCGACCCTCGGATGGTCCGAGTCGTACCCGCGATGGGTAGCGAGATCGAAGGCGACCGATACGCCTTGTCCACCGCCATCGAGCGACTGGCGGTAGAACGCGTTCGACTCTTCCGCGGTCGAGAAGCCGGCGTACTGGCGGATGGTCCAGGGACGCACCGCATACATCGTGGCCTGGGGTCCGCGCAGGAACGGCTCGAATCCGGGCAGGGTATTCCCATACGGCAGTCCTTGGGTATCCGCTGCGGTATAGAGCGCCTTCAGCTTGATCCCTTCAGGTGTGTCCCAACCGAGTGCGTCGACTTGACCGCCAGGGGCCGACTTGGCCGCCGCCTTCTTCCAGGCGTCGAGGTCGGTGCTCGGTAAGGCCGCGGTGTTGGGAAAGGCCGATACGGGCGACTGCGACATGATGCTTTCCTCTCGATGTGGGTAGCCGGCGGCGTTACGAATTGCCGCCACCCGGTGATGCAGGTCGTCGATTTTCCCAGATTGATGCGCCGCCCACCAGCTTCATGTAGGTGTCCGCTCCGATGCGTATATGGCTTGCAGGTGGGAGCGACGCGAAAGCTCGGTAGAATTCGCGCCGGGCTTTTCCAATACGCGAGTGACCAATGACCCGACTCCTGTTCCGTGACGATGCGTACGCGCGCGGCTGCGAGGCGACAGTGACGGCAGTCGATGAGCGCGGGATCCAGCTCGACGATACGCTCCTTTATTTTTCAAGCGGCGGCCAGCCCGGTGATCGGGGAACCTTGACGGCCGCTGACGGCAGGTCGGTCGCCATCGCCGACACGATCCGGGGACCGGCTTTCGGCGACGTGCTACATGTTGCGGTTGCGGGCGCGCCACCGCTATCGGTGGGCGATCGCGTGAGCGTGGAGCTCGACTGGGAGCGTCGCTATCGCCATATGCGCCTGCATACCTGCATGCACTTGCTGTGTGCGGTCGTGGCCGCACCGGTCTCCGGCGGGCAGATTCACGATGATCGGGCGCGGCTTGATTTCGATTTGCAAGGCGCTTCGCTCGACAAGGCGTACATCGAAGAGCGTTTGAACGCGCTGATCATGGCTGGGCATTCGGTGCATACGCAATGGATCACCGACGAGGAACTTGCGGCGAGTCCCGACCTGGTCCGCACCATGAGCGTGAAACCCCCCATCGGCGCCGGACGCGTGCGACTCCTCGACATCCCCGGTGTCGACTTGCAGGCGTGCGGCGGGACGCATGTCGCCAATACTGCGGAGATCGGTCGGATCGCGATCTTTGATGTCTTATCGAAGGGGAAGCAGAACCGGCGGGTGATTGTCGGATTCGCCCAACACGATCGTGAGCGCAACGATGACCGACGCGTGGATACGGTGTTGATGCAGCGAGCGCTTGGTCGCGGCGACGCATCGCTGCCGTGAAGTTTGTGCGAGCGAGCGGGCCAGGGGCTATCATTGAACGATGCGCCAAGGCTAGGAAAGGAGACGGCTGATGCGACGCGTGCACGATATGGGCGGACTCGATGCGGGTCGGGTTGAGCCGACCGATCACGAGCTCCAGGTGTACGCAAAGCGGGCCCAGGCAGTGATGACCTTGCTGCGCGATCCGGCGCGCAAAATGGCGCGGCTGGATGAAATGCGCCGGAACACCGAGGACCTCGACGATCGCTATCTCGACATTTCCTATGATGATCGGGTCGTCCATTCGACCGCCCAGATACTGATCCAGCGCGGCATTCTTTCGATCGAGGAGCTTGGCAAGAAAATGAGCGAGCTGGCGCAGGAGGAAGGCGCATGAAATTCGACGGTCGACGCCATCACGATATGGGTGGGCTGGCTGCCGGGCCCGTTCACATCGATGAACACAGCTACGAACATTGGGAGCATCGCGTTGATGCGCTCATGATGCTCCTCACTTATCGCAAGCCTTCGCACCTGCGGGTCGACGAGCTGAGGCAGAACATCGAAGCGCTCGGCCCGGCGGTGTATGACTCACTTGGCTACTACGAACGCTGGATGCACTCGATCACGCAGGTGCTATTGAAGCGCGGCGTGATCACGATCGCGGAGATCGGCGAGAGGATGGAGGAGGGGAAACGATGACATCGATCGAATCGGTGGGGGCGCGCTTCAAGGCGGGCGATCGCGTGAAGGTTCGCCTCGCTCACCCGCCCGGCCACATCCGCACGCCCTATTACTGCCGCGGCCACGCCGGCGTGATCGAGCGCTTGTGTGGTGCATTTCCGAATCCGGAGGAGCTTGCCTACAATCGCGCGGGTCTGCCGGCCCAGCCGCTCTATCGGGTGCAGTTCAACTGTCGCGATCTTTGGTCCGATTACCAGGAGCGGGCCGACGACGTGGTCGAGATCGAGATCTTTCAACATTGGTTGGAGCCCGTCTGAGGTGCAACGATGAATGATCGCCTGAACGATGATGCGCAAGAAGACACGCGCGGCTATTACAAACGCATGCAGGCTGCGGTTGAAGAGTTGCTGATCTTGAAGGGCGTTTTCACTCGCGACGAGGTCGACCGGACCGTCGCGGCGATGGAATCACGCGACTATCGGCGGGGTGCATCGGTAGTTGCACGCGCATGGGTTGATTCCGCCTACAAGGCGCGCCTGCTCGAGAACGGGAGAGCCGCATGCGAGGAATTGGGTCTGGAAGTGGGTCCCCTGCATTTGATCGTGCTCGAGAATACGCGCGAGGTCCACAACGTTATCGTCTGCACCTTGTGTTCCTGCTATCCGCGCATGCTGTTGGGTCTTCCACCTGAGTGGTACAAGAGCCGTGAATACCGCAGCCGTGTGGTGCGTGAGCCGCGCAAGGTCCTCGAGGAATTCGGCACCACGTTGGCGCCGGACGTGAAGATACGGGTCCATGACTCGAGCGCGGACATGCGCTACTTGGTGTTGCCGATACGTCCGCCCGGGACCGATGGCTGGAGCGAGGAAAAGCTCGCCGGCATCGTCAGTCGCGATAGTCTGGTAGGTACCGCGCTGCCGCGCGCGGTGTGATCCACCATCGGCGGCGGTCGTCGCGGGGCGCCTCAGAACGTCCAGCGCGGCTCGAGTGGCGTGCCAACCGACAGCACCACGCCGAATCCGCCCGTCACGATTGCGTTTTGTCCGAACGTGATGCCACCCTTCATGCGCGCGTTCGATCGATAGCCCGACAAGGTGCACGCGTGAGCTCGGATTCCGAGAGGTCGATTCCTCTGCAGGATTTCAACGGGTAGATGTGTACGGACTCGTTGACGATCATAAAGTCGATAGTTCAGCGGGCGGATGCTGGAGAGTGCAGCAATTAGTCGAACTCCCGTCGATTCGACGCTTGGCAACGCGGTTTGCCGGCGCCCTACCGGGTTGATTCTGTGGAAAGAACATTCTTCTGATGCGAAACTGTGGAAAAATGTTGTAACATTCACACGTTCTTGAACATGATTTTCACGCGGGCTGGTACTTTTCACTTCGTTGACGTGCTTGTGATCCTGTTCCGATCTGCGCGACGAATGTGTGCCAGCCAAGATCGAAACGGGCTTCAGAAGTACCAGACGCAACACAAGCAACGGACGGATGAGGTTCGAATCGGACTGAAGGCAGTCCAATTCGTCGTCGTGCGGAACCGTTGTCCGGCTGATCTATCTGGCCCCCTGGATTGTCACATGAGGAAGAAAACGTGAGCGAAAATGTCGTGAAATCCGCGGCTCGCGTGCTCGAGGTATTCGAGTACTTTGCGGGCCGCCGCACCCCCGCAACCGTAGGCGAGGTATGCAATGCACTGGGTTATCCGCAATCCAGTACATCTGTGTTGTTGAAGAGCCTGTTCACCCTGGGCTATCTGTCGTATGACCAGGGCTCACGTCGATACTCGCCCTCGGTGAAAGTCGCGACGCTGGGCGAGTGGATCCCTGACGAGTTGCAGCCGGATGCCGAGGACGGGGATCATTCCACGCCTTCGATCCAGGCACTGCAACCCTGATCGCGTCACCTGCGTGCGGCGAGTTTTCGCGGCACGCAGGGCTCGCCCCGGTCATCGATCCCGAAGTTTGGTGGATCTCGCAAGCAGGCGATTCGCTGCGCTGACGGCTCGTCGTGATTCGATGCGCCGCCCCTAAGCGACAGCATGCGAATACGCGTTCTCTCCGATTTGCACATTGACTTTGGCGGCGAGTTTATTCCTGCGCCCGCCGGAGAGGATGTGGTCGTCATCGCCGGTGACGTCTGCGAAGGGGACCGCGGCCTGCATTGGGCTGCACGTGCATTTCCCGCTACGCCAATCGTCTTCGTCCCGGGCAACCACGAATACTACGGCGCCGACTACGCTTCGTTCCGTCTGGCAATGCGCGAGGTTGCGAACGCTATCGCTCCGGGTCGGCTGCATGTCCTCGATGACCACGCCATCACCATCGGCGCCATTCGCTTCATCGGTTCGACCCTTTGGACCGACTTCCGACTTTACGGTGCGACACCGGAAGCCATAGCCCGGGCCAAGCGTGCGTGCCTGCGCACGATGCTCGACTTTCGGCATATTCATGTTCAGGACCAAGGTGGCACTGCGCGACTGCTCGAACCGGATGACACGGTCCTTTGGCACCAACGATCGCGCCAGTTTCTGAGCCTGTGCCTGGCGTCTGGCGCTCCGCGAGAAACCGTCGTCGTTACGCATCACGGCCCGCATCGCCGGAGCATTGCGCCCCAGTTCGCGGACGATCTCACGTCGGCCGGATTCGTCTCTGACCTTGGGCCGTTGCTCGGGCGGGCCGCCCTCTGGATCCATGGTCATACCCACACCAGCTTCGATTATGTCGTGGGGACCACTCGCGTCGTGTGCAACCCGCGCGGCTACTGCAGCAAGGACGGCAAGCAGTGCGAGAACGAAGCGTTCAACTGGGACTACGTCGCGGAGATTTGATCGGGCCGATCGCTTTCGGCTAGGGAAAAGAAACCTCGGGGCTGAAGAGGAGGATGGGAGAGAGTAGCCCCGAGGGGTTCCACAGAGGAGACGATTTGGACGCTCGTCAATCGACGCGCGACCCCAAATTACCTGCCTAACCAAGCTTCAACATTGCAAGCTTCAACATTGCACCCGGCGCGAACAACCTAGCCGGCAGCGACCTATCGTTCAGCGGTTCAGCGGTTTAGCGCGAGCGCAGGGTCTTCATCGTTGCGTTGGTTGAATTTTAGACAGTCCTCCTTTATTTGTCTAATTGAATAATTAGAACTAGACTATCGACGCCATGGATATTAGAAACGTCGATCTGAATCTGCTCGTTGTGCTCGATGCGCTGCTCGCCGAACGGAGCGTCACGAAAGCGGCCCAGCGGCTCCATCTCTCGCAGTCTGCAACGAGCGCCGCACTCTCCCGATTGCGTCAAGTGTTCGGCGATCCGCTCCTGCTTCGGACCGCAGGCGGCATGTTACCGACCAGTCGGGGTGCCGAGCTCGAGGTCCCGGTGCGATCGCTCCTTAGCGACATCGAGCGAATGGTGCTCACCGGGCAGGAGTTTCATCCCGCTACGACCGCCGCGACCTTCACCATTTCAGCGTCCGACTATGTTGAATTCACCATGCTGCCGCGGCTCATCGATTTTCTCGAAGCGAGCTCGCCAAGCTCCCGGCTTGCCGTGCGTCCTATGGATTTCGAGGCGATTGGCCGTCAGCTCGAATCAGGCGAGACCGACATCGCGCTGATGAGCACCGCGAACGCGCCCCCCGACGTTCGATCCCGACCGCTTTATTTCGAGCGCTTCGTGCTGATCGCCCGTCGCGATCATCCTGCCGTCGCAGCATCGATCGATCTCGATACCTATTGCTCGCTTGACCACGTCATGGTGTCGCCTCGGGGTGGCGGGTTCACCGGAGCAATCGACGAGGCGTTGGCCCAGGCCGGCCGCAAACGCAGAGTCAAACTCTCGGTGCCGCACTACCTGCTTGTGCCCGAGGTCGTCGTTCGAACTGACATGATGGCCGCTTTGCCGGAACGCCTTGCTCTCGCGTATGCCGATCGCGTGCGTTCAATCGAACCGCCGTTTTCGATCCGGGGATTCACCATCGCTCTCGTGTGGCATGAGCGCACGCATCGCGATCCGGCGCAGCGCTGGCTGCGCGAATCTATCGTGCAGTTGGCAGCCCGGATCGCGGATTCCCCTGGGGGCGCGACTCGATCGGGAGCGTCGCGATCGCGAACCGAGGTCGCGTCGATCCAATCAATATCCCCGGTTGACGCATACCACTACAATACGCCCTAGTGATCCTCGCAATACGGCCACTTTGGGTCATGAAAAGGATTCCTGCGATGCTGGAGTGGAACGACCATGCGTGACTATTGGTTGAGCAAGCTGTTTTTTGATTTGCAGACGCCCGCGAATGGAGCGGAGTACCGGGCCAATCGGGAGCAGGTGCTCTCGCGGTATCAGCTCTCGTCCGAAGCCAAGAAGGCCATCCTCGAAGACGATGTCGGCGAACTATCCAAGCGGGTGAATCCCTACCTGCTCCGGTTCTACTTCGTCGTGGCCGGGATGAGCGAGGCGGAGTTTTTGAAACGTTTGCGCGCGGTGGCGCCGAAGGCGGTTGCGCATGGCTAAGCTCGTTGGCGTTTTCGCGGCGAGTCACGCCCCGCTCGCGGTCCGCGCGTTCGAAGCCGCCAAGCCGGACGACCGGGACGCTGCGATGGTCGCGTATCGTGAGATCGGCAAACGATTGAATGCGGCGAAGGCGGATATTCTGGTCGTCGTGTCGCCTGACCATTGGGTGAATTTTTTCATCAACAACTTGCCGGCTGTGGCGATCGCGGTGGGCGAGGAGCATGTTGGTCCGCCCGAGCCGTGGATGAAGGCGTTTCCCCACGCGAGTTTGCCGGGACATCCGGGATTCGCGCAGCACCTTGCCGGTTCCGCATTCGCCAATGATTTCGAACCGTCGCTCACCTATCGCATGGAGCTCGATCACGGCATCTGCATTCCACTTTGGAAAGCGGAGCTCGATCCGCTGCCGGCGCTCGTCCCGGTCATTTTGAATACCGTCGAGCCGCCGATGATCTCGGTGCGCCGTTGCATGGCCTGGGGCGATCTCATTCGAAGGTCAATCGACAGCTACCCGGGGAATGCGCGCATCGCGGTCCTTGCCACGGGTGGGTTGAGCCACTCGATCGGCGAGCCCGACATGGGGCGAATCGATGAGTCCTTCGACTACGAATGCATTGAGCGCTTCAAGGCGGGCGATCGAGACAAGCTCGTCGTGTTCGTCGATCGAACGATCGAAGCCGCTGGAAACGGCGCAGCCGAAGTGCGCAATTGGCTGGTCGCGCATGCAGTGGCGAGTGATCGGGGCTTCGAGAATATCCTCTATCGTTCCATTCCGGAGTGGTATGTGGGCTGCTGCTGGGCAGCTTGGAACCTGCAGGCGAAGCACTAATCCATGACTACACGCGGCCTGGTGGCGGCGCATGCACCGCGTGATCTGGGTTCCTGGCGGAAATACTGGGCCCATCGGTTTGGTACGGCGCCATTCCTGCCAACGTCGCGCGAAGAGATGGATGCGCTCGGCTGGGATTCATGCGACATCGTGATCGTGACCGGCGATGCGTATGTCGATCATCCGAGCTTCGGCATGGCCATCGTCGGTCGCGTCCTTGAAGCGCAGGGCTTTCGCGTCGGCATCATTGCTCAGCCTGCGTGGCAAAGCCCCGCGGCATTTCGCGCACTCGGACGACCGAATCTCTTCTTCGGTATCACCGCCGGAAACATGGATTCGATGGTGAACCGCTATACCGCCGATCGGCGCATCCGTAGCGACGATGCCTATACGCCGGGCGGTGACGGCGGCATGCGGCCCGATCGATCCGTGCTCGTCTACGCGCAGCGTGCACGCGAAGCATTCAAGAATGTGCCGATCGTGATTGGCGGCATTGAAGCAAGCTTGCGGCGGATCGCCCATTTCGACTACTGGTCGGAAAAGGTGCGCCGCTCGATCCTCGTCGATGCGAAAGCGGATCTGCTTCTGTACGGGAATGCCGAGCGTGCGATCGTCGAGATCGCACATCGTCTCGGACGCGGTGAATCGATCGGTACGATCACCGATGTGCGTGGGACCGTGTTCCTGCGCGACGGTTCTCCCGAAGACTGGATTGAGATCGATTCGACGATGGTCGATACGCCAGGGCCCCTCGCCCCGCCGATCGATCCGTACGCGATGGAACCGGCCCGGACCGCGTCGCAAGCGCCAGCAGGCGTCGCATCGACCGTCAATGTGGTGCGTTTCGTCCGGCAGGTCAAGAACGAAGATCGCGCGCGCAGTGTGGTGCGGATGCCCTCGTTCGAGCAGGTCGCCGGCGATGCAGTGTTGTATGCGCACGCGTCGCGCATCCTGCATGTCGAATCGAATCCGGGTAACGCGCGGGCGCTCGTGCAGCGCCATGGCGATCGCGACGTATGGCTCAATCCGCCGCCGATTCCGCTCACCACAGCCGAAATGGATGCGATCTACGAGCTGCCGTATCAACGGCAACCGCATCCCTCGTACGGCGAATCGAAAATACCCGCATATGAAATGATCCGCTTCTCGATCGCGATTCAGCGCGGTTGTTTCGGTGGCTGCACCTTCTGCTCGATTACCGAGCATGAGGGACGCATCATCCAGAGCCGCTCCGAAGATTCGATCATCCGCGAGATCGAAACGGTGAGGGATACCGTTCCCGGATTTACCGGTGTCATCTCCGATCTGGGGGGGCCCACCGCGAATATGTGGCGGATCGCCTGCAAGTCGCGCGAGATCGAAAGTGCGTGCCGGCGGCCTTCATGCGTCTATCCCGGCATCTGCCCGAATTTGAACACCGATCACACGCCGCTCATCAATCTGTACAAGCGCGCGCGTGAGCTTCCCGGTATCAAGAAGGTGCTGATCGCCTCCGGTGTTCGCTACGACTTGGCCAACGAGTCGCCCGCGTATATCAAGGAGCTCGCGCAGCATCATGTCGGCGGTTATCTCAAGATCGCACCGGAGGCGCTGGGCGAAGGGCCGCTCTCCAAGATGATGAAGCCGGGGATGGGCACCTACGACCGTTTCAAGGCGCTGTTCGACAAGTTCTCGAAAGAGGCAGGCAAGGAGCAGTACCTCATTCCGTATTTCATCGCGGCGCATCCCGGCACCACCGACGAAGACATGCTGGAGCTTGCATTGTGGCTGAAGAAGAACGGGTTCCGCGCGGATCAGGTTCAGGCGTTTCTGCCGTCACCCATGGCAAGTGCGACCGCGATGTACCACTCCGGCAAGAATCCGCTGCGCAAGATTACGCACGAGAGCGAGGATGTCTACATCCCGAAAGGACTGAAGCAGCGAAGACTCCACAAGGCGTTCCTCCGCTATCACGATGCCGACAATTGGCCGTTGTTGCGTGAAGCGTTGAAGCGTATGGGGCGAAGCGATCTGGTCGGAAACAGCAAGCACCACCTTATCCCCAATTTTCAACCTCCGGGGACCGGGCTCGCGTCGGAAGGTAAGCGGCGTGGTGCGAGTTACGTTGACCGGTTGAAGCGTGCGTCCGGTGCCAACGCAACAGTCGACGCGAGCACCGAGGGGAAGCGCCAAGGCAGGGCGGAGCGGCAAGCCACACCTTTCCGTACGCAGCACACAGGGTTACCAATCGTCAATGCACGGACCGGGTCGCAGCGCGTAGCCGCTCGGCAGCAGGCGCCCCGACCAAGCACACTGAATCGACCGGGCAGTCCGGTCGGACGCGGCAAGCGAAGGTAGTTGTTCGGACCCGCTGAATTGTGCGGGCCGCGGACCCACGCCTTAGAACTTCTCCATCCAGGGCCGCACGTCTGTCTCGAACGTCCAGGTGCTGCGCGGTTGATTGTGGATTTGCAGATAGAGATCAGCCAGCTCCGCGGGCTTCAGCATTCCCGCTTCGCCCACTGCTGCAACTCTGTCAGGAAACCGCTCACGGACCTGTGGCGTGTCGATCATGCCATCGATGATGATCGATGCAACATGGATGCCTTGTGGACCGAGCTCGCGCGCCATGCTCTGCGCCACTTGGCGCAATCCGCCCTTCGCGGCGGCAAACGCCGCATAGTTGGCACCGCCTCGAATGCTCGCGGTTGCGCCGGTAAACAGGATCGTGCCGCTGCCGCGTGGCGTCATGTGCCGCGCGGCTTCGCGCCCGACCACAAATCCGGCATAGCAACCCAGGCGCCAGACCTTCTCGAACATGTCGGACGGCGTATCGAGAATGGACGCCCGATAATTCGCCCCGGCGTTGAACACGACGGCGGAAATCGCGCCGATCTCGGCTTCCACATCGTCGAAGAGCTTGGAGACCGCGGATTCCTCTCGAACATCCGCGACATACGCAATGCCGCGTCCGCCTTCACGTTCGATTTCATTGGCGATGCGCTCCAGGCGTTGGATGTTGCGCGCCACGAGAACGGTGTGATAGCCCGCTCGCGCAAAGCGCCGCGCGACCGCGCTGCCCAATCCGTCGCCGACGCCGGCGATGAGCGCGACTTGAGGTTTTGTTGCCATGGTGCTTGCTCCTTGGGAAAGGCTCGGATCCTCGGGTCAGACCAGCTCAGTGTCTTCATGCGCGTATGCCGGTGAGCACACGCAGAGAATGACCAGTGGTTGGATCCCGGTGTTCTCGATGCAATGCGCCATGCCCGGCGCGATGCATACGGTATCACCGACCGTCACGTCGAGCGTCTGCTCACCAAGACTTATTCGGCCCTGCCCGTGTGATACGTGGTACAGCTCTTCACTCGCACGATGGCGGTGGAGCAGTGTGCGCATGCCGACCGGAATCGTTGCCTCGGCGAGGCTTGCACCTTGACTGCCATGCACGGCCGGGTGCATCAACTCGCGGATCTCCGATCCGTCTTTCGTGATGTATGCCGGGACATCAGCGCGACGAACATGGCGCACCATCAGATCGCTCCCCGTTCCTTGAGCAGCTTCGCGATCTCACCTGCGAGCTTTGCATAGCCTTGCGAATTCGGATGCACATGGTCAGCCTTGAGACGGTTGTCACCGAGGCCGAACGCGAGGACGACCGCCTGCGCGCCGAGTCTTGGCAACGACGCGCTCTTCTGCCCGCACGAACCGAGCGTGAATAGTGCGGCAAAGAGGCATGCGACGACCCGAATCGGTCGGCATGGAATGGCGATGGTCATGTGGGGCTCGGTGGAATTGCCTTGCACTCGAGAAAAATCCGCGCGGTACAGTCGGCGCAGATCGAACGATCGAGGCGTTCAAAGATCTTGGCGATCGCCTCGTCCTTGGAGACGAAAATATTGTGACGGCCGATGATGTCGAGCTGATCTGCGCGCTCCAGCATTGCGCGGACCGGCGCGCGCAGGCTGTAGAAATAGAGCCGGCCGCCCATCTTTGCACGCAGCGCCGCCTCATTGGCCAACAGACCGACACCTGCCACGTCGACAAAGTTGATGCTCTTTGACATCAGCAGCAGGTGTTTCTGCTCGGGGTTTTCGGTACGCAACTTGTCCAGATATCCGGACACGTGGTCCGCCGCACCAAAATAAATCGAGCCTTCGATGCGAAGAATCTTCAACTGCGGGCACTCGGCGAGCCTACCGTCGACCTCGGCCATCTTGCGCTCGGGGTGATCAGGATGCGGCACGAGGCTTCGCATGAGCGGACGTGAGGTGCGATGGAGGTACATCATCAATGACACCAGAACGCCCACCAGGATCGCGATCTCCAGTTTCAAGGTCAGGGTTGCGGTGAACGTGACCGCAAGTACAAACGTTTCGCCGCGACTGATTCGTCGAACCGCCTTGATTGCCGCGAAGTCGATGAGTCCCCAGGCCACGAGGAGCAGGATCCCCGCCATTGCGGCGATGGGGATGAATCCGATCAATGGCGCGACACCCGCGAGAATCGCAACGAGAAACACAGCCGAGAGGACCGCAGCGAGCGGTGTGCGTGCGCCCGTATCGTAATTGAGCCCGGAGCGATTGAAGGATGCGCTGGAGGGATAGCCAGAAAAGAAGCTCGCGGCCACATTGGCGAGCCCCTGCCCAATGAATTCCTGATTGCCGTCGATGCGCTGACCGGATCGCAAACCGATGGCGCGTGCAATCGAGATCGCTTCGGTGAGCGACAGCACGGTTACCGCGATGGCGATGCCGGCCAATAGCTGCACCGTCTCGATCGACAAATCGGGCGCTGACAGGGGCGGAAAGGCTGAGGAGGGTGCCGAGATCATTCGAAGGCCGGTGCGATCGATGCCAAGCAACACATTGAGCAGCACGCCGATCCCGCTTCCCGCGATGAGGGCGACGATCATGAACGGTACCTTGCGGATGAATCGGCGCGAGAAAAATCCCACCGCCAGTGTGGTCGTGGCCACCGCCAGCGCATACACATTTGTCAGGGCGAAATTCGCCGCAACAGACGAAAGTGTTTGGAAGAATGACTGTCCGCGCGGCAGATCGAGTCCGAAATAATTGGCGAGCTGCGATGCGGCGATGAGGAATGCGGCGCCCACCGTGAAGCCGATGACGACGGTATGCGAAATGAAGTTGACGATCGCACCGAGCCTGGCAAGACCCAACACGATCATGAGGAGTCCAGACAGCATCGATAGCGTGAGAGCGAGGCTCACGAACTCACCCGACCCAGGTGTGGCAAGCGGCGCAAGTGTCGCGAACACGAATAGCGACACCGCTGTCGTTGGCCCCGCGACCGCATGCCATGAGGATCCCCACAGGGCGGCGACCACTGCCGGGACCATCGCAAGGTACAAGCCATACTCGGGTGGCATGCCCGCCAACGTGGTGAATGCAACGCCTTGCGGAATCACGACGATCGCACCAACCAGACCCGCCATCGCGTCGGCGCGCATTGTCTCGCGGCTGACCCCGGGCCACCAGCGCAGAAAGGGCAACAACCGGGTAATCCGAGGTGAGACAGTGGCCACTGGGAGCGTTCGCGCCGCGATAGGGTTGAAGGTGACCATGGTAGCAAAGCCCATCATCCACTCGGCCGATATTCGATGCGAGGCGCGCTCTGACTTGATTGGCAACAGAATCTCGCGTAATGCCTGCGGTCGGTACAATCAGTTCGTGATGAGTCAATCCGGCGAGGAGACCACGCAGTGCCCGATGCGAATGATTTTCAGACGTTGCATGAAGTCGTCAAGGCTGCTCGAGCCAACGTACCGGATGGCCCGTGGGATTATCTTGCGGGCGCCGCCGAGACCGAGACGACGGTCCTTCGCAATCGGCTCGCGATCGACAGCCTTGCCTTGCGTCCGCGTGTCCTCAATAACGTGCGAGAGATCGATTGCACCGGCATGTTTCTCGGACAGCGCATGCGCCTTCCAGTGTTCGTGGCGCCAATGGGGTCGGTGCAGATGCTCGATCCGAGCGCCGGCCTCGGCCTTGCAAAAGGCGCCGAGCAGTTCGGCGTCACAAGCTTCCTGTCCTCGACGGCCGCCCCCGGGTTGGAGGCCGTTGCCGAGGGCAGCAAGGGGCCCAAGATCTTTCAGCTCTATGTGCGTGGTGATCTGGCATGGGTGGAGGATTACGTCCGCCGCGCAATGGCAGGAGGCTTTCACGCGTTTTGCATTACCGTCGACACGGCCCTCTACGGGCGGCGTGAGCGCGACGTCATCAAGCGGTTCGTCCCGACCGCTCGCCGCGCGATGACTGGCGCCGATTTCCAGGCGAGTATCAGCTGGGATCTCGTGCGGTGGTTCAAAGACAAGTTTTCGATTCCGCTCATCCTCAAAGGCATCGCGACTGCCGAAGATGCGGCGATGGCGGTCGAGCATGGGGTGGAGGTGGTGTATGTCTCGAACCACGGCGGACGACAGCTCGATCATGGCGTTGGCTCTCTCGACGTGTTGCCCGAAGTACTCGAAGCGGTGCGCGGCAAGGCGGATGTGATCGTGGATGGCGGATTCATGCGCGGCACCGATGTGCTCAAGGGCATTGCGATGGGTGCGAAGGCCGTGGGGCTCGGTCGGCTGTGCGGCTTCGGACTCGCCGCGGGCGGTGATGCCGGTGTGCGACGTGTCCTCGAGTTGATGGAAGTGGAGATGCGCAGCGCGATGGGCCTCATCGGCGTGACACGTGTCGATCAAATCAGGAAGACGCATGTTCGCCCGGCACCGGTCGTTCGCATGCCCCACATCCTGAAGAGCGCTTTCCCGCATCTCGATCTGCCGGAAGGACAGTATTGATCGTGATGCACACGCGTAAAATGATCGGTTTTCATCTGGCCCACACCGCATCGTGAATCACCCAGTCACTGGTACGCGTTTCTTGAAGCAGGCCGAGCTCGTTGGCCGGCTTCTCGCACGCCTGCCCGCGCATCGCGTGTTGCATGCACGCGAAGACACGAAACCGTACGAGTCTGACGGGCTATCGGCGTACCGGGAGGTACCTGGTGTTGTCGCGATCCCGGAAAACGACGATGAGGTTGCGTTCATTCTGAAGACCTGTCATGCGCTCAAGATTCCGGTTGTCGCGCGTGGATCGGGAACCGGGCTTTCCGGCGGTGCTCTACCGATGGCTGATGGATTGCTGCTCTCGCTTGCAAAGATGAAGCGCATTCTCTCGATCGATCCGGTTGCGCGCGTGGCCCGTGTGCAACCTGGTGTGCGAAATCTTGCGGTCTCGGAAGCCGCTGCACCCTATGGTCTTTACTACGCGCCGGATCCCTCCTCGCAGATCGCCTGCTCGATCGGTGGCAATGTCGCGGAAAACTCGGGCGGCGTGCACTGCCTGAAATACGGGCTCACGGTGCATAACATCCTCCGCGTGCGGGGCTTCACCGTAGAGGGCGAGCCGATCGAATTCGGCTCGGAGGCGCTCGATGTTGCCGGGCTCGACCTGATCGCCCTCGTGTGCGGCTCGGAAGGCATGCTCGCGGTCACCACTGAAGTTTCGCTGAAGCTGTTGCCCAAGCCCGAGCTTGCGCGCTGTGTAATGGCTTCCTTCGATGATGTCGAGAAGGCGGGCAATGCGGTCGCCGCGGTGATCGGCGCGGGCATCATCCCGGCTGGCCTGGAAATGATGGATCAACCCGCCACGCGCGCGGTCGAAGAGTTCGTTCATGCCGGGTATGACCTCGATGCGAAGGCGATTCTGCTTTGCGAATCGGACGGCACGTCAGAGGAAGTCGAGGAAGAGATCGCCCACATGCGTGCGGTGCTCGAAGAATCGGGGGCGACCGGCATCCGTGTGTCGAGCAACGAAGCCGAACGCCTGAAATTCTGGGCCGGCAGGAAAGCGGCGTTCCCCGCGGTGGGACGTATCTCGCCCGATTACTATTGCATGGATGGCACCATCCCGCGGAAGCGCCTCGGTGAGATCCTGCGATTCATCGCGGCGATGGAGAAGAAGTACGGCCTGCGCTGTCCAAACGTATTCCACGCAGGCGACGGGAATCTTCATCCGCTGATCCTTTTTGATGCAAACAATCCCGACGAGCTGCATCGCACCGAGCAGTTCGCCTCTGAAGTCCTGCAAAAATGCGTCGAAGTCGGCGGAACCATCACCGGCGAACATGGCGTTGGCATCGAGAAGATCAACGAGATGTGCGTGCAATTCGAGCCGCAGGAGCTTGCATGTTTTCGCGGCATCAAAGCAGCGTTCGATCCCGACGGCTTGTTGAATCCCGGCAAGAACATTCCTACCTTGCATCGATGCGCGGAGTTCGGTCGCATGCATGTGAGCGGGGGGCGCTTGCCGTTCGCGGACCTGCCGCGGTTTTGATATCCGATCAAACGATGCACGCCGCACGCTGCAAGCGTGACCGCTGCGAATCCCGACATGCGGCGTGTTCCCGATGAAGGATGTTCTCTCGTCGTTCTCGGAGACGATCCGTGCCGCTGGTAAAGCGGGTCGGCCGCTGCGGATTCGTGCGGGTGGGACCAAGGACTTCTACGGCCAGAGGCTGGAAGGCGATCTTCTTGATCCGCGCGCCTACGCCGGAATCGTCGACTACGATCCGAGTGAGTTGGTCATTACCGCGCGGTGTGGAACGCGGCTCGCCGATCTCGAACGCGCGATGTATGAACGCGGCCAGATGCTCGCGTTCGAGCCGCCGCATTTGGGTGAAATGGCAACCGTTGGTGGCGCTGTCGCGGCCGGTTTGGCGGGTCCGCGTCGTCAAGCCGCGGGCGGCGTGCGGGACTTCGTGTTGGGCGCGCGGATCATGGATGGTCACGGCAACCCGCTTACATTCGGTGGTCAGGTGATGAAGAATGTGGCGGGCTATGACGTATCAAGAGTCATGGCCGGATCGATGGGTACGCTCGGGTTGATTCTCGAGGTTTCGCTCAAGGTGTTGCCGCTGCCCGTGGCGGAAGCCACGCTGCAGTTCGAGTTTCCTGAAGAGCGAACGATCGAGTTGCTCAATCAGTGGGCTGCCAAGCCGCTTCCGATCTCTGCGACTGCGTGGCGCGGGGGCGATCTTGGCGTGCGTTTGTCCGGTGCGCGCGTCGCAGTAGCGGCCGCGCAAAGCAAGCTTGGCGGCACATTGATCGATCCAACCCAGGCAACAAAATTCTGGATTGGGATCCGCGAGCAATCCGATCCATTCTTTGCGACTGATTTGCCGATCTGGCGGATGTCGGTGCCATCAGCGGCTGCGCCGCTGCGAATTCCCGGCGATCAACTGATCGAATGGGGTGGGGCGTTGCGCTGGTGTGCGACGAACGCGGACGCGCGCACGATTCGCGATCGTGCCGCCGCGCTGGGCGGGCATGCGACGCTCTACAGGAACGGCGATAAGGCGGTCGGTGTCTTCACGCCGCTATCGCCCGCCATCGCGAAAATCCACCGCAACCTGAAAGCCGTCTTCGATCCGCATGGGATATTCAATCGTGGGCGGATGTACGGCGATCTTTGAATCCGTCCATGCAAACCAATCTCGCTGACTTCATCAAGGACACGCCCGAAGGCAAGGAGGCGGACGCCATTCTTCGCAAGTGCGTCCACTGCGGCTTTTGCACCGCGACCTGCCCGACGTATCAGCTTTTGGGCGACGAGCTGGATGGCCCACGCGGACGCATCTATCTCATCAAGGAGGTGCTCGAAGGCGCGCCGGTCACCGCCAAGACCCAACTTCATCTCGATCGCTGCCTCACCTGCAGAGCTTGTGAAACGACTTGTCCGTCCGGTGTTCAGTACGGGAGGTTGGTCGATATCGGTCGAAAGATTGTCGACGAAAAGGTCGAGCGGCCATTGACCGAGAGGCTGACACGGCGCGCATTGGCCGAGGTCGTCGCGCGTTCGAACGTCTTTTCACCGTTGCTGAAGCTCGGGCAATTCATGCGGCCTACACTACCGCTTGCCCTGCAAGGCAAGGTGCCCGCAAACGTACCTGTGGCGGGACGTTGGCCCGCGCCGCGCCATGCCCGCAAAATGATCGCTCTCGCCGGTTGCGCGCAGTCCGCGCTGGCGCCGGACATCAACGCTGCTACGGCGCGCGTTCTGGATCGGGTCGGGATCTCGCTGATCGAAGCGCCGGGTGCCGCGTGTTGCGGTGCTTTGCGGTTTCATCTGAACTTTCAGGAAGAGGGGCGTGCCGACATGCGCGCGCTGATCGATACCTGGTGGCCCTATGTTGAGCGCGGCGAGGTGGAAGCGTTTGTCATGACGGCAAGCGGGTGTGGCGTCGTAGTAAAGGAATATGACCACCTGCTGGCGCATGATGTGCAGTACGCCGCCAAGGCAAAGCGCATTGCGTCGATGACCAAAGATGTCGCCGAGGTCATCGACGCGGAGCTGGACCGCATCCGCTCGCTCGCACGATCGGACGCTCGCCGGCGGATTGCGTTTCACCCACCCTGCACGCTGCAGCACGGGCAGCGACTGGGCGGGATTCCGGAGAAGGTGCTGCAAGCGTGCGGCATCGATCTCGTTCCGGTGGCCGACGCCCATCTATGTTGCGGTTCGGCGGGAACCTACTCGCTCCTGCAGCCTGCGCTCGCGGGCGCCCTTGGAAAGAACAAGATTGCGGCTTTGCAGGCACATGGACCCGATGCGATTGCAACCGCGAACATCGGCTGCATGACGCATCTGCAATCCGGTACGCCACTGCCGGTGCGTCACTGGATTCAGGAGATCGAAGCACGCTTCACGCGAGCCTGAGCGGCACGCCCTCGGGCGTTCCTCACCCGCAGAGCGGCGGTCGATCCCATCCGACAAATGGCGTATTGGACACCCCAACTTGCGACATAGTTCACGAATCGGCGCGACGACTTCTCGTCAGTGCGTTCGGTGAGGAATAATTTTCGAGTTGCCTTTCCACAATTCAGATCGGTGGCAGCGTGGTCTTATCGGCTTCGCCTCTGTACTTGGAATCAAGTGCGAATCTCGCCGCTGGGCGCGTCAACGCCGGTCGTGTTGCTCGAACCATTGTCCGTCTCGGCGGCGTCTTCCTCGTTGTATCGTTGGCGTCGTGCAGCCGAACGAGCGCCGATCCCACGCTCACGGTGGCAAGCGATGCTGATTCGATGGCCGGCAACCGGCATTCGGGATCACAAACCTTTCCGCTCGCTGCAGACGCCGATTTTTCGGAAATTACAGTACGTGTCGAGCTTGCGCGCGTCTTGCTCGTCTCTGCCGAATCGCAGCCGGTCGCCGGTGAACCCGCTGCCATGGCTCGAATCGAATCGCGAGATTTGGCGCCCGAAGCCTTGGTGGTGCTCGGCTATTTGCGCGAAGGGTTGGCACGTCAGGCCGTCGCGGCCGCAGGCAATCTTATCGAGCGGCGTCCCGAGGATCCCGCCCTGCATCAGTTGATGGGGAGGGCGCTCCTCGCTTCCGGGGATGCTCGTACGGCCCGCGCGAGCTTCGAACGCGCGCTCAGGCGCGATCCAACGTATGTCAGCGCGATCGCGAGCCTGGTGCAACTCGATCTTCAGGACGGCAAGACCGACGTCGCGTTGAAACGGTTCGAGGACGCGATGGCGAAGGGTTGCACGTCCACTGCATTGTTTGAAGATTACGCCGCACTCATGCGCCTGTCTGGTCTTGACCGCGACCATGAAATCGAAGCGCTCCGAAAGCGCACATTGGCATCGTCCGTCCGTTGAACGACGCTGCGGCCACCCAGGCCGCATGACCGATCAAAGCATCGCCCCGCAAGATCTCGTACATTTGACGATCGTTGCCTGAACGCGGCAAGGTCGCGCGGGTCGCCGTGGCACTTGCCCGTGTCGGTGGCGCCGAAACCGCAGGTTCTCCGCTCCGGATGTCCAATCCACATAAAGGTGTTCGTCGATGATTTCATCCGAAGCGCGTTCGTCCTCCGGTTTCAGTGCACGTTGCGTCGAATGGATCGACCGCACGATCCTGTCGCTCGGCCGTGAGATGCGCGTTGAATTCCTGCCGCCACTGATGGTGTATGTCGCCGCCGGCATATCCGGACTCACCGGAATCGCCGCGACATTCTTCGTCAAGGAATATCTCGGACTGTCCGCTCAATTCCTCGCCGCGCTCGGCTTCTGGGCCGGGTTGCCCTGGGCGCTCAAGATGCCGGTCGGGCATCTGGTCGACTTGATGTGGCGATGGAAGGGAATCCTCGTGTTCATAGGCGCCGCGGTGATCGCCTCGAGCCTCTTGATCATGATCGGCCTCGTATCGTCGCCCGATGCGATGAAAACCGTGATGCCGATCGAAGCGTGGTACGTGCTTGCAGCGCTGCTCGCACCGATCGGCTATGTCGTGCAGGACGTCGTTGCGGATGCGATGACGGTCGAGGCGGTCCCGCGCGTCGATGGCGACGGCAAGCCGGTGGCCGAGCCGTTGCGCCGCGCAATGCATACCACCATGCAGATGCTCGGGCGTGTCGCGATCATCGGCGGGGGGGTGCTGGTATCGGCGATCAATGTCGTCATCTTCAACGATGCCGCGAAGCTTCCCGAGCAGGAAAAGGCCGCGCTGTACCGATTGGCCTACGAGCTCGCGCTCATCATCCCACTTGTTTCGGTGGCTGGCGTCGTGTTATCGATTTGGCTCCTGCGCCGTCGTGTCGCTGCGTTGCGGGCGAAGGGGTTCGATGCGTCCGAGGTCGAGAAGCTGCTC
>JANMUI010000820.1:0-2559 GCA_031391405.1 Betaproteobacteria bacterium | reverse complement strand
GCTGATGACTTCGTGCGCGCCAAGGCCCGCTGCCTCGACGTCTTCCAGCGCGAAGTCCGACGTTGATCGCGCCACGGCTCTGGCCCGATCAACGTTACGCTCTACAATCCTGTCATTCGCTCCTCAGGACGCTTCGCATGCCACACATTCCCGCCGGTACGCCCTTCGCCGAGCTTCGCGTGCTTGACCTTACCCGGGCTCGGGCCGGCCCGACCTGTGTGCGCCAGCTCGCCGACTTTGGCGCGGACGTGATCAAGATCGAATCCCCGCCAGGGCTCGATGCAAACGCCAACCAGACCGGTGGGCGCGATAGTCCGGACATGCAGAACCTGCATCGCAACAAGCGCTCGATGACGCTCAATCTCAAGTCACCGGATGGCGTTGCGGTGTTCATGCGCATGGTGCGCGATGCCGACGTCGTCGTTGAGAACTATCGGCCCGATGTGAAAGACCGGTTGGGGATCAACTACGAGGCACTGAGAAAGGTGAACAAGCGGATCATCCTCGCGTCGGTTTCGGGGTTCGGTCAGGACGGTCCGTATCGCGACTACCCCGGGGTCGATCAGATTGCTCAAGGCATGAGCGGCATCATGATGGTCACCGGCAAGCCGGGTGAAGGTCCGATGCGAGCGGGCGCGGCGGTGTGTGACATCGCAGCCGGTCTTTACGCGGCGCTCGGCGTGATGACCGCGCTCTATGAACGCCAGACGTCCGGCGAAGGTCAATGGGTGCAATCGAGCCTGTTGCATGCGGGTCTGGGTCTCCTCGATTTCCAGGCCGCCCGCTACACCGTCAATCAGGAAGTGCCGCGCCAGGTCGGCAATGATCATCCGACCGGCATGCCGACTTCTTCCTATCGCACCAAGGACGGCTTCATCAACATCGGCGCCTCCGGCGATGGCATGTGGGGGCGCCTCTGCAAGGTGATGGGGCGCGAAGATCTGCACAAGAAGCCCGAATACATCGATGGCAAGGCGCGCAGCAAGAACCGGCAAGCGTTGAATGAAGAGCTGAATCGCACCTTGGCCACGAAGCCTTCCGCGGAATGGATCGAGGCCATCAACAAGGCGGGCGTACCGTGCGGTCCGATCTATACGATGGATCAGGTGTTCGCCGACCCACAGGTGCGCCACATGAAAATCGCCGAGACGGTTGTGCATCCGCTGCGGGGCGAGGTCACGCTGATCGGGCAGGCGACCAAGCTCTCGCGCACGCAGGGAAAGATCGTTCGGCCAACGCCGGAGCTGGGCGAGCACACCGATGAAGTGTTGCGAGAGTTCGGATACACCGACGCGCAAATCCAGGACCTGCACACGCGCGCGGTCCTTTGACGGATGATCGGATCGAGCGCCCTGTAATGCTACTTGACCAGCTCGATACGCCCTGTCTCGTCCTCGATGCGGGCAAGGTCGAGCGCAATATCGCGCGCATGCGGGCGAAGATCCACGGGCTTGGCTCGACCCTGCGTCCGCATGTCAAGACACCCAAGTGCATCGAGGTCGCGCGCCTGACGCATGCGGGGGCGAACGGGCCGATTACCGTTTCGACCTTGAAGGAAGCAGACTATTTCTTCGAGCATGGCGTGCGGGACATGCTGTACGCAGTGGGGATCGCGCCCGGCAAGCTCGACCATGTCGCCGGCATGCGCCGCAATGGAGCGGACCTATCGATCGTACTGGACAGCGTCGAGGCCGCACTGATGGTCGAGGCGGGCGGGCGCGCGCGCGCCATGCGATTTCCGGTCCTCATCGAAATCGATTGCGATGGACATCGGTCCGGGGTCAAGCCGGGAGATCGTGTCCTGCTCGAGATCGCATCTGCTTTGCAAGGCGCAGGTGCCGAGCTGCGCGGCGTGATGAGCCATGCGGGCGATTCGTACAACTGCACGTCGATCATGGAGATTCGCGCGATGGCCGAGCAGGAGCGTGAGGCAGTTGTAACCTCGGCCGCCATGTTGCGCGAGGCGGGTCATGCGATCGGCACTGTCAGCGTGGGCTCCACACCGACGGCGACGTTCGCGGAACGGCTCGACGGCGTCACTGAAGTGCGTGCCGGTGTGTTCGTATTCTTCGATCTGGTGATGGCTGGGCTCGACGTATGTGCGATCGACGACATCGCCCTCTCGGTATTGGCCACCGTGATCGGACATCAACGCGAAAAAGGGTGGCTCATCACCGACGCGGGCTGGATGGCGATGTCACGCGATCGCGGGACGGCCAAGCAACGGATTGACCAGGGCTATGGTGTCGTCTGCGATATTGATGGCCGCCCAATTGAGGGGCTCATCATGGCCGATGCGAATCAGGAACACGGCATCGTCGCGCAGCGGGACAAGCAGCCTATCGATGCCACGCAATATCCGATCGGGACCCGCCTTCGCATCCTGCCCAATCACGCGTGCGCGACCGGCGCGCAGCATGCGGCGTATAACGTTGTGCGCGGTAGTCGCGAAATCGAGGCGGTGTGGGAGCGGTTCAGCGGCTGGTGAATTGAGAGAATGGGAAACGGGAAACGGGAAACGCGAAAAGGGAAACGCGAAAAGGGAAACGCGAAAAGGGA
>JANMUI010000308.1:0-3954 GCA_031391405.1 Betaproteobacteria bacterium | reverse complement strand
ACACCCATGCCGCCGAACCGTCGCCCCGGCCGAGCTCACCAGCGACATCGTACATATAGCTCGGACGCAACTCCGGGCCGCCGAACTTCCGGGGCTTCAGGAGGTACCAGAGCTCGGCATCCCACAAATCCTGGATCGTATTCTCCGGCACGCGGCGCAACCGATTCGTCTCCTCGGCGCGCTCACGCAGCACGCCGGCAACCTTGCGGGCGCGGGCCATTACGTCAGCGTGAGCATACGAGACGGGCTTGTTGTTCGTGTCCATGAAGGTCCTCGTTGAAGTAACCGGCGAAGCATTGACCTCACCGAGATAAGCCTTGGCGATCGCGGGATCGCGCCGAAGTTGCTTCGCCGCACCCTCTGCCACGATCCGCCCTGTGGAAATGATGTAACCGCGGTCGGCGATCGCCAGACCCTGAATGGCGTTTTGCTCCACAAGCAGCACCGCGATGTCGGCGGAACGAATGCGCGCGAGCACCTGGAACAGCTCCTTGGTGAGGATCGGACTCAATCCAAGCGAGGGTTCATCCAGCAACAGTACACGCGGATCGGACATGAGCGCACGTCCGATCGCGACCATTTGCTGCTCGCCGCCCGACATCGTGCGCACGCGCTGTCCGAGTCGTTCTGCAAGGCGCGGGAAGAGACCGAGTACGCGATCGCGATTCTTCGCCTCGCCGCCGCGAGCACGTTTGGCGAACGCACCAAGATCGAGATTTTCGCGCACCGAGAGCTCGCCGAAGATGCCACGACCTTCCGGCACGAGCGCGATGCCGGCCTCCACCAGCGCATGCGCCGGCTGGTCCTGCAACGGGACACCGTCGAGACGCATTTTGAAGCCGAGCGACGGGCGCACCAGCCCACCGATCGATTTCAGCAAGGTCGTCTTGCCGGCGCCGTTTGCGCCGAGGATGACGACCGTTTCACCGGTCGCAACGTGAATCTTCACGTCGTGCAGCGCTTCGTGGCGACCGAACAGCACCGACAGGGACTCGAGCTCAAGCATTCCCGTCACCAGACTCATCGCCCAGATAAGCGCGCTTTACTTCAGCATCGGCAAGGACCGCATCGGGAGGCCCTTCGGCGATGCAGCGCCCGGCGGACAGCACGATGCATCGATCGCAAAGGCTGCGCACTGCATGCATGACATGCTCGACGAGAATGATCGTCATGCCGCGGCCTTTAAGCGAACGAACCAGCGCGATACCGGCTTCGAGCTCAGTTGGGTTCAAGCCCGCGAGCCATTCGTCGAGCAACAGGAGCTTCGGCTCGGACGCCAAGGCACGTGCGAGCTCAACGCGCTTCTGATCGATATAGGTCAGCGCATCGACCGGCATGTCGGCTCTCCCTTCGAGTCCGACGAGCGCAAGCAACTCGCGCACCTTCGCGCGTGCGGGCGCGATCGGTTCGGCGGCCGCGCCGTAGATCCGACCGACCAGCACATTGTCGGCTACCGACATACCCTTGAGCGACCGAACGAGTTGAAAGGTCCGGGCGATTCCGGCGCGACAGACGCGATAGGCGGGCGCGCCGGCCATGCTGCGACCGTTGAACATCACGCGGCCGGCATCGATCGGAAATGCAGCGGTGAGGAGGTTGAGAACCGTGGTCTTTCCAGAACCGTTTGGGCCGATCAGACCGAGCGTCTCGCCCGGGTGCACCGCAAAGCTCAATGCATCGACCGCCTTCAGGCCGCCGAAGGTCTTGGCCAGATCAGTCACATCGAGGAGCGCCGTGCTCATGTCGAACGCGCCTTCGCGCCGCGCTTCGGCCAGTATGTTTCAAGCACCCCGACGACACCGCGCGGAATGAAGTACACGATCGCCATGAACGCGAGTCCAAGGAGGATCGTGAAATAATTTGGGAACCGCGTCGAGAGGAATTCCGAGACGATCAGCATCGGCACAACCCCGACGATCGGCCCCCACAATCGGCCGACACCACCCAGCAGCGCCATGATCAACACCTCGAACGAGGTGATCATGTTGAACGCAATCGGTGGATCGATGTAGGTCCAGCGTGGCGCCATGATCGCACCGGTCAATGTCATGAACACGGCCGACAGCGCAAACACCCCAATCTTCACCGCGGTCACGTTGATGCCCGAGTGCTTCGCGACCGTCTCGTCGGCGCCGATCGCATTCAAGGCGAGTCCGATACGACTGCGCATGAGCACAAATCCGATGCAATACAGCACAATCGCCAGAACCAGCAGACGCCAGTAGATGTCGGAAGCCTCGGTCTCGATGAAGATGTAGCTCCCGACCGATCCGATCACCTTGACCTGATACCAGGTCACCAATTGGCGCACGAGCTCGGTCAGACCGAACGTGAAGATGGTGAAGTACACACCTGAAAGCCGCAAGGTCGAGAGACCCACGACAAGCGCGACAGAGAATCCGGCGAACGCAACGACGATCATCAAAACGGCGAACGGCAGGTCCTCGCCCAGGCCCGCAACGAGATAGGCACCCAATCCAAAGAACGCCGCTGTTGCGAGCGATATGTAACGCGTCGTGCCCGAGAACAGCATCCATGCGGTGGCCATGACGACAAAGCCGAGCAGATTGTTCAGGAACGACACGACATAGCTGTTCACCGCGAACGGCGCGGCGATCGCGATGAGTATGAGCACCGCGAATCCGGCGGTGCGGAGTGGCCGGCTCGTCAAATCGCCGCGTATGCCGTTCATATCAGCGCGCACCGAAAAGACCCGTCGGACGCCAGAGCAGCACGATGATGAAAAGGAGAAAATTGATCGCAAGGGTCAGTCCAGGATCGATAAGAAATCCTCCCAGACTCTCGGCGAGCCCAAGCAGCAGGGCCGCAATCAAACCGCCCAGCACGTTACCGACGCCGCCCATGATCACGACGATCAGCGCCTTCATCGTGAATACGACGCCGCCCGCCGCAGTGAAGCTTAGGAACATGCTGACGAGCACACCAGCGGCTGCAACCAGGGCGCCCCCCGTCGCGAACGCGAGCGCCGCGAAGCGCGGCACATCGATCGCGACCAGCCCCGCTGAAACCGGATCGACCGCGAGCGCTCGGACCGCAGTGCCCGTTCGCGTGTACCGCAAGAGGCCCCATAACACCAGCGCCATAACCATCGCAACAGCGAAGGCGAGCGATCGGTTCGCCGCAATCCTGCTGCCAAAAATCTCGATTGGAAACGCGAGATACGAATAACCGAAGATGTTCCCACCCATCACGGCGAAAAACGTTCCTTGCATGACGAACAGCAGACCGAACGTCGCAAGGATGCTGTCGGCTTCCAGCGCATCGAGATTGGGCGCGCGCCGCACGAGCGGCAGCATGAGGATGCGATAGATCAGCCAACTCGCGAAGAAGCCGAGCGGCACGATGACGACGAGCGCCCAGAGAGGCGAAATTTCGAGCTGCGAAGAAAAACCGTACGCAACGAACGATCCGAGGATCAAGAGCTCGCCATACGAGAGATTCATGATGCGCGCGACCCCATACTGAAGATTCAGCCCGGTCGCGATCAATGCGTAGAGGCCCCCAAGTACCAGGCCGCCGAGGATGGCGTCGACAATAATCACGTTATGCAATACGGGACGTTATTCGCTCAAATCGCGATAACCATGAAGATGAAAAGCCCCTCGCCCAATGCGGGGAGAGGGGATTTGCGTGCGCGAGGCGCGGATAGAAGCGGGCCCGTAGCACGCCCGCTATGCCTCGCCGAACCTACTGCCAAGCCGGTTTGTTCATTCGAAACGACGTCGTCCCCGGTAGCGATTGCGGCCACACGGCGTTGAACTCGCCATCCTGCCACTGCGCAACCAGGTACTGCGATTTCATATGGTTATTGACAAGCTTGACCGGCCCGAGAATTGTATCGAAGGTTCCGGCGCTGATTTCCTTGATCACCGCTTTCCGATCGAGCCCATGCCGCTCGATGGCCTGCTGCAGGATCTGGAGACTCGCGTACAC
>JANMUI010000781.1:0-11228 GCA_031391405.1 Betaproteobacteria bacterium | reverse complement strand
ACACGACGTGCTTTCACCTTGTGATGAACCAGAAGAAATTCGAGGGATTACCTGCCGACATCAAGAAGGTCATTGACGACACCACCGGACCGGCATGGGTGAAGCGGTTCCCGGAACTGTGGGACCGTTGGGATGAAGCAGGTCGGCAAGCAACCGCAGCCAAGGGCGTGCAAGTCGTGGCGGTAAGCGATCAGGTCCGCGAGCAATGGCGTGCGCAGTTCAAGCCGCTTATTGATCAACAAATCGCGGAGACGGAAAAACAAGGCGTCCCGAACGCACGAGCCATCTATGATGAGATGGTGAAACAGGTCGCGCGGTTCTCGAAGAAATAGGGCTAAGAAATAATCTCATCCCGGCGCGCGCCGACTGAACGTCGGTGCCCGCACTTGGCGCTCGCCATGCTGGCAAAACTCTACAACGCAATGGATCGCATCGGCGAGTGGCTCGCGTTCGCCGGCATGATGCTGATTTCGGTGGCGATCGGCGCCTCGATGGTCGACATCGTTTGTCGCAAGACGATCGGGTTTTCGGTGATCGGCATCGATGACATCACGCAGCTTCTGGTGATGTCGTGCATCTGTCTTTCCATGCCGCTTGCCTACATCCGCGAGGGGCATGTCGGCGTCGAGTTCGTCACCGATCCGCTGCCCCCGCGCGCATTGGCAATCGTCAAGGCATTGGTGGCCGCGCTGACCACGATCTTTGTCGCCTTTCTTGTGCGTTACGCGCTCGGGCAGGCGATGCAGCAGATTGACCAAGGCAACAAATCAGCCACGCTCGCGATTCCGATCATCTGGTTTTGGGCACCGTTGTTGACGGGCCTTGGTATTTCAATCGTCGCGTCGTTCACGCTCTTCCTGCGCTATCTCGTGGTGGCCGCAGGACGTGTCGATAGCATTCCTCCGCGCGCACTATCGATCATCGCGGAGAGCGACTAAATGTCCGGAACCACGATCGGCCTACTTGGCTTTGCATGCGTGCTGGTGCTCATCGCGGTGCGCGTGCCGGTGGCGATTTCCATGGGTGTTGTCGGCGCGATCGGCTACGGCTTGGTGAGCGGCTTTGGAACGCTTGGCTTTGTCGTGGGGCGTGCAACCTTCGAATCAGTGTTTCCGATCAGTCTTTCAGTCGTGCCACTCTTTGTCATGATGGGCGTGTTTGCGGGGCACGGCGGACTCTCACGCAGCCTCTATCAGCTTGTTGCGGCGTTCATCGGCCATCTGCGTGGCGGGTTGGCCATGGCGACGATTGGCGCGTGTGCCCTGTTCGGCGCCGTCTGCGGCTCATCGATCGCGACCGCCGCCACAATCGGCAAAATTGCCATGCCGGAAATGCGCCGGCTCGGTTATGACGATCGGCTCGCTTCCGCATCGGTCGCGGCCGGTGGCACGCTTGGGGTGATGATTCCCCCGTCGATCCTCTTTGTCGTCTACGGGATCATGACGGAGACACCGATCGGTGCGCTCTTTATCGCGGGCATCTTGCCCGGCATTCTTGGCACGCTGCTCTACATGTCCGCAGTTAGGTACATGACCTTGCGCAATCCGCGCCTTGGCCCAGGCGGGCCGAAAGCAACCAACGCCGAACGCCTGCGCGGTTTGCGAGAGGTGTGGCAGGTCGTGCTGCTATTCAGCGTTGTGCTGGGCGGCATGTATGTCGGATGGTTCTCACCGACCGAAGCAGCCGGTGTCGGTGCGTTTGGCGCGATCGTCCTCACCGCGCTGTCGGGGCGCCTCACGATGAAGGTCTTGCGTACGGGCTTCGCCGAGACAGCGAGCACCACCGCGATGATCTTCATGATTCTCATCGGCGCGACGATTTTTAATTACTTTCTCGATTCGGCCGGCGCAACCCAGGGACTGATCGACTGGGTCAAGGCGCACAACTTCAGCAAGTACGAAGTGCTGCTGGTGCTCTGCGTGTTTTACATCATCCTCGGGTGTCTCATGGACAGCCTCTCGATGATCCTGCTCACCGTCGGCGCGGTGTTCCCGCTGATTAAAGCGGTGGGCTTCGATCCGATCTGGTTCGGTGTGATTCTTGTGACCTTGGGCGAGATCGGCATGATCACACCGCCCGTGGGCATGAATCTTTTCGTCCTGAATGCGACCGTACCCAACTTGCCGCTGCAAACGATTTCGCGCGGGATCTTCCCGTTCGTCGTCGCGGATGTGGTGCGCATTATTATTCTGGTGCTCTTTCCGGCGATCGCGATCTGGTTGCCGTCATTCATGGGGAAATAGCGATGCATATGCCATCGAAAATTATCGACATCTCACAGCCGCTCGACAACGACACGGTCGTCGATCCGCCCTTCATGCGACCGTCGATCCGTTATGTCACCGGCAAAGAGAACGCCAAGCTCATGTGCGAGTTGTTTCCGGGACTCAAGGAAGAAGATCTGCCGGGCGGCGAGGGCTGGGCGATGGAACACATTACGCTCGCCACGCACAACGGTACGCATATGGATGCACCGTACCACTACAACTCAAAGGACCGTCACGGCAATCGCATGCCGACGATCGATGAGATGCCGCTCGACTGGTACTTCCGGCCTGGTGTGAAGCTCGACTTCCGCACGTTCGATGATGGCTATGTGGCGACCGCGGCCGACGTTGAAGCGGAGTTGAAGCGCATCGGTTACACGCTAAAGCCCATGGACATCGTGCTCGTGAATACGCACGCTGGCGATATGTACGGGACCGATCGCTACATTCACTCGGGCTGCGGCGTTGGGCGCGAAGCGACCAAGTGGTTGACCGACCGCGGCGTGCGGGTAACCGGCATCGATGGCTGGAGTTGGGACGCACCGTTCTCGAAGACACTCGAGCGCTGGCTGGCCACCAAGGATCCGCGCATCATCTGGGAAGGCCATTACGCCGGCATCGACACGCCCTACTGCCACATGGAAAAGCTGCGACACCTCGAAACGCTACCGCCCTTTGGATTTCACGTCGCGTGTTTTCCGTGCAAGATCAAGGCGGCATCGGGTGGCTGGACGCGCGCGGTGGCGATGTTGGATTGAGGGGCAAAGTTAGAACGGCACGCAGGGAAGTTTCCTTTGTATGGCGGAATGCGCGCTGCTTTTCCGCCCTACCTGACTACCTGACCGCCGAATAGGCTAGTTCAATCTTGCCCCGCTCGTCGCATCGAAGAGATGGCAGCGGGCCGCATCGAAGCTCACGTTGAGCTTCATGCCGGACGTCATCTCGGCTTCCGAATCGACTTTCGCTACCAGCATCGATTCGCCGCCAAACTCGCAGAAGACTAAGGTGCCATCGCCTAACGGCTCGACCAGCTTCACCTGCGCGGCCGTATCGCCCCGCCCGACGATTACATGTTCGGCCCGCACGCCGAAGACGACACTCCGCCCGGCCGCGCCTGGAGGCACGCTGGCTGGCAAGGGTTGCTCGACCTTGCCTGAGCAAAACACAAGTGTGCCGCCGCGCGATTCGACTTTGCCGGAGAGAAAATTCATCGTCGGCATGCCGAAGAATCCCGCAACAAATTGAGACGCCGGTTTGCGATAGATTTCCAGCGGCGCGCCGACCTGCTCGATGCGCCCGCCATTCATCACGACGATGCGATCGGCCATCGTCATCGCCTCCGCCTGGTCGTGGGTGACATAGACGAAGGTTGCAGCGAGCTGCTCATGCAGACGCTTCAATTCGGTGCGCATGTCGATCCGGAGCTTCGCATCAAGGCTCGACAACGGCTCGTCCATCAGGAATACGCGCGGGTTCGTCACGATGGTGCGGGCGAGCGCCACGCGCTGTGATTCGCCGCCGGAACATTGTCGCGGCATCTTGTCGAGAAGCTTCGCGATGTGGACCGTATCCGCTGCCGCACGAACGCGTGATTGGATGTCGGCCTCCGGCATTTTCTTCACGCGCAGACCGAATGCAATGTTCTCGAACACGGTCATATGCGGGAAGAGCGCGAGATCCTGGAACACCATGCCCAAGCCGCGTTCGCCAGGCTCCAGATCATTGACGATGGTGTCCCCGATCGTGATTTCACCACTCGTAGGCGTCTCGAGCCCCGAGATCATGTTGAGCGTGGTGGTCTTCCCGCAGCCCGAAGGCCCGACCATGATCAGAAACTCGCCGTCGCGAATGTCGAGATTCACACCGTTCACCGCTTTGTAGGCGCCGAACTGCTTGACGAGGTCTTTCAGAACGATTCTTGCCACCGCGGGCCTCTTAGCGTTGTTACTTTCTAATCATGCCGAAGCTGAAGCCCTTGATCAGGTGCTTCTGAATCATGATTCCGAGAATCACTACCGGCACGGTGATTACGGTCCCGATTGCCGCTTGCGGTCCATAGAGCCGCCCTTCGGACGCGCTCTGAAACTTATTGAGCAGAATCGGAAGCGTCGTCACCTTCGGATATGTGAGGGTGAGTGCCAACAGAAACTCCGCCCAATTCAGGATGAAGACGAACAGGAATGTCACGACCATCCCCGAGGCGACGAGCGGCAACACGATCCTGCGCAGCACATATATGCGGCTCGCGCCCATCATGCGCGCGGCGTGCTCGAGCGTGAATGGAATCTCATCGATGAAGGAGAGCATCATCCAGATCACGAACGGCAGGGTGACCGCTACATAGAGCGCGCCGATGCCAAGATAGGTGTCGAACAGACTGATGCGAAAGCCGAGGACCGATTCGGCCGCGAAGGGAATCATGATCGCGTAGTACATGAGCAGCGGGATCGCAATCACGATCGGTGGCACCATCCGGATCGTGAGGATCATGTAGCGAAAATACTTTCCACCAACCTGGAATCTCGAAATCGAATAGGCGAGGAAGGTGCCGAGCAGGAGCGAAAGCAGCGACGTGACAGTGCAGATGAGCAGCGAATCGCCGAGCGCTTTCCAGATGCTGAACGCCTGCTCGGTGGCATCGCGCGAGAGGTTCCTCCGGTCGAGATCCGACGGGATGAATATCTGCTCGTAATTGAGCAAAGTCGGGTCATGCGGTATCCATCGCGGCGGCCATGTGACCCACTCGGGCGAGTCCTTGAACGACGTCATGACCATCCAGTAGATCGGGAATAGCACGACAAATGCCCACACCAACAGGATCGCATGGCGAATGATCGGCGCGCGCAGCCTCTCTCCGGCATGCTTCGAACGTGCACGGGTGGTTGTCGCGGCCGGTGTTTCCGTCGCCATCATGCCCCCTGTTGATCGACGATGGCGCGTTGTCGGACCAGCATGTAGATCCCCAGAAAAATAAGCACGGCGAAGATCAGCAACAAAACGATCGATGCCGCCGCGCCGAAGCTGTACTTGTTGAAGACCCAGACCTGCTCCCACAAGTAGAACGCAATCGTCTGGCTCGACGTGCCGGGTCCGCCCGAGGTGAGCAAGGTCACCGGGTCGAACATCTTGAGTGCTTCCATGCTGCGGATGACGACCGCGATCACGATCGCGGGCTTCAACAGCGGCAGCTCGATTCGCCAGAAGATCTGCGCGCGTGTCGCCCCCATCACGCGCGCTGCGTTGATGAGCTGCGGCGGGAGCGCCGAGAATCCCGACATGAAAATCAGGAACGTGAGCGAGGTCCACTGCCATACGTCCGAGAGGATGATTGCCCACTGTGCCGCGATCGGGTGCGAGAGCCAGCGAATGCGTGGATCGATCCCGAAAGGCTCCAGGAACGGCGCGAGCATCTGATTGAACGGGCCCGAGTCGAGATAGATCATCGAGAAGTTGTAGCCCACCACCACCGGGACGATCATCATCGGAATCAGGAAGATCGTGATGTACACGCGACGGCCACGCACGATCTGATTGACCAGCATTGCAAGCACGAAGCCGATGAACAGCTCCATGGTGACCGCGACACCGGCGAAGTAGAACGTGCGGCCAAGAGTCGTCCAGAATCCTTCGTTGGTGAGGACGGTGATGTAGTTGTCGAATCCCTGAAACGTCGCCTGCTCGAACGGACGGTTGGCGCGCCATTTGAGCAGGCTGATGTAGATCGTCAGGATGAACGGGATGATGACGATCAGGACGAACATCGCCTCGACCAATACGAACGGGATCAGGCGAAAGATCTTCTCTTGCGAAAGCCACGCGCCGAGCCGCGTAAACGGCCCGGGTCGCGGGGTTTGCATCGGGATCGCGCCTGCGGCACTACTCATGCGTGACGGCGGAATCAGAACTTGTCGAGATAGATCCCGCTTTGCACACCCGCGCGCCACGCCTGGATCTGCGTGTTGCGTCCGATGTCGGCGGTGACCGCATCCCAACTCTTCTCGATCCGCTGCGCTGCGACCTGCGGCGTGATGTTGCCGCTC
Organism: Betaproteobacteria bacterium; assembly: GCA_031391405.1. GTDB lineage: Bacteria > Pseudomonadota > Gammaproteobacteria > Burkholderiales > SG8-39 > SHXR01. The sequence continues at coordinate 4,921 of JANMUI010000781.1, read as the reverse complement.
ATCACATCGGCGAGGTTGTTATCGAGGATCTTGAAGTACTCGTAGTTGCCCTGGATCATGAGGAGCGACACGACGTCCTTCGTGCCATCGAGCGTCACGTCGAGAAACTGTTTGGAACCGAACTTCTCGAGGATCTTCGGGTTCTTGCGATGCGATTCGCGGAATGGATCCCAGAATCCCTTCGGGTCAGCGACCGCCTCGTCGCCAATCGTGGGACTGGTGAGCCACTGGATGTACCAGTACGCAAGCTCCGGGTGCTTGGAGTGTTTGTTCACCATGTAGGCGGTGCCGGCTGCCTGCGGAATGCGGCGCACCAACTTGCCTGCCACCTCGGCCTGCGGCACCAGACACGGCAGTTGCTTGCCCGCGAGCGTGGTCTTCGCGCCCTTCTCACCCACGCCAACGATCGAGGGGAACGACATCACCGAGAACGCCGCACCGGTCTGCCAGAACGGATAGATCTGTGGCGTGCCCCAGCCTTGGATGTCGGCCGGCATGTACTTCACGATCGATGTGAACTGCTGGATCGCACGAATGCCGTTCGGCGTATTGATGGTCGGCTTCATGTCTTTGTCGAACTGGAGCGTGCCCAGATACGCGGGGAAATGGCGGTGGGAGAAGTTCACCGACCGATAGCCCATGGCGCCGAACAACCCCTGTTCGAACTTGACGCCCCAGCGGGTCTGACCTTTCGGCGTATGCATGAAGGCGGCCTGCTGTTCCCATTCGACCATCGTGTCGGGACAGCCGAGGGCCTTGCCGAACTTCGCCTTGTATTCGGCCTGCACCTGCGGGTTCTCAACCAGATCTTTGCGCAGCACGAGGATCAGATGATCGCCATCGAGGATCGCGGCGAACTGCTTGCCTTCGAAATTCTGCTGGCCGATGAGGCCAATCGCGACACCAGAGTAATCCGGCTTGCCCCGCGACACCCACAAATCGAGCGGATGCAAGGTTCCGGAACCCGACCCATCCGGAATCAAATATGGGAAGTCATTGAAGATATCGAAGGTACCGGTCTTGGCAACGGCCTCGGCCATCACTTTCGCCGGAATGTCGGTATAGCCGAGCGGGACGGTCTCGATCTTGACACCGGTCAGTTTCTCCCACCGGTCGTTGTAAGCAGGCAGCGCGTTCTGATAGAGCGAATTCAGCAGGATCGTGACCTTCGGATTCTGCAGTTTCTTTTGTTTGAGATATTCCTTCGCGCCGTTGACGGCCCGTTCATCGACGGTCGCCCCGGGCACTGTCTGCGCAACGGCAACACCAACGCTCAACGACCCGACGAGGGCCGCAAGCGCCAGAATAATTCGATTCATGGCTCTCCTCCAGACTGGTGGCTGTGATGACCGCACGGACGACCGTACGGCTCTTCTTTATCGTATGCTAAATCTCGGATTTCGGTTGGTGAACGAGAAACCGACGCCGATGCATGGCGCGCGTACGATGGACCGCTCCATGCAGGCGTGCGAAGCCGTATCATCCCGCCTACACGACGAAAACCACTTGCGCGGGTGTCCCGCGTCCCTCCCGGACCCGACACCGGCGTCTCATTCAATAAGGAGGCGTACGCCATGAAATTCGGTATTGGGCAACCCGTTCCCCGCAAGGAAGATCCGCGCTTTCTCACCGGCCGCGGGCGTTTTGTCGATGACATCGAGCTGCCGCGTGTGGCCCACGGGATCGTGATCCGTTCGCCGCACGCGAATGCGCGCATCAAATCAATCAATCCCAAATCCGCTCTCGATGCGCCCGGCGTGCTCGCCGTGTTGACGGGTGATGATTTTGCCGCGGACGGACTTGGTGATCTGCATTGCCATTTCCCGATGCCGCTCCTCGCTGGCCCGCCCACCGGCTCGCCCTATCCGGCGCTCGCGCGTGATGTCGTGAAATGTGCCGGCATGCCGGTCGCCTTCGTCGTCGCCGAAACGATCGGGCAGGCCAAGGACGCCGCCGATTTGGTGCAGATCGATTATGAGGTCCTGCCCTCGGTCACATCGGCGGTTGAAGCAGCGAAGCCCGGCGCGGTCAAAGTCTGGGAACACGCCAAGGACAATGTCTCGTTCACCATCGCGTTAGGCGACGCCGCCAAGGTTGACGCAGCATTTGCCGCCGCGCATCACGCCTCGAAGATTCGCCTGGTCAACAATCGAATCACCACCAACTCGATCGAGCCGCGTGGGGCGATGGGTGCGTTCGATCCAGGAACCGGCTGCTACACCCTTTATCACAGCGGACAGGCGCCGCACGTTGAACGCGAGACGCTAGCCGCCGAAGTGTTCAAGGTTGATGACGCGATGATCCGCGTGATCTCGAACGATGTCGGCGGCGGATTTGGAATGAAGGGCGGCGCGTACCCTGAAGACACCCTCGTCCTCTGGGCTGCACGGCGCACCGGCCGTACCGTGAAATGGATCGGCGAACGCATCGAATCGATCGCCAGCGACGCGCACGCGCGGGACCAGGTGGTCGACGTCGCCATGGCGTTCGATAAATCCGGACGCATCACTGCATTACGCGCGGAATCGATCTACAACCTCGGCGCGTATCTTGCGGCAACCGCTGCGATCTCGCCAATGTTCGCGGTAACCCTGTCATCTGGTGTCTACGCGATTCCAGCGATACGCGCCTCCACGCGCGGCATCTTCACCAATACCGCCTCGACCGCGCCATACCGTGGGGCCGGCCGTCCCGAAGCGTCATACATGCTGGAACGGTTGATCGATCAGGCAGCGCGCGAGATGGGGCGTGATCCGCTCGATTTGCGACGGATCAATTTCGTCAAGGCCTCGCAGATGCCGTACCAGACGGCACTTGCCTATCGATACGATTGCGGCGATTTCGAGACGGTCATGAATCGCACGTTGAAGGCCGCCGATTGGGACGGCTTTGCAGGCCGTCGCGCCGAGTCGGAGAAAAGGGGCCGTGTTCGTGGCCGCGGCATTTCGTGCTACCTCGAAGCCGCCACGATCTTCAACGAGCGCATGGAAATTCGCTTCAATCCGGCGGGCACCGTAAGCGTTGTCGCGGGTACGTTTTCACATGGTCAAGGACACGAGACCGTCTATGCGCAAATGGTGGCGGAGTTTCTCGGCGTCGATTTCGATTCGGTCCGGCTCATTCAAGGCGATACCGACGCGGTGTCGTTCGGACGCGGCACCTACGGATCGCGCTCGATGTCACTGGGTGGCGGGGCGTTGCGCATCGCCGCGGATCGCATCATCGAGAAGGGCACGCAGATCGCCGCGTTCATGATGGAAGCGGCACCTGCGGATGTCGAATTCAAGGAAGGCAAGTTCGCAGTAAAGGGCACCGACAAAGCGATACCGATCACCGCTGTCGCCAAGCGCTCGTATTTTCCGATGGGGTACCCGGTGCATCTTGGCGTTGGTCTTGAAGCGATCGGTGAGTTCGATATGGGGCCGGGCAACTTCCCGAACGGTTGCCAGATCGCCGAAGTCGAGATCGATACCGATACCGGCCGGGTTGAGTTGGTGCGCATGCTGATCACCGATGACGTCGGCACGGTCGTCAATCCGTTGCTGCTCGAAGGCCAGATGCATGGTGGCGTCGCGCAAGGCGTCGGCCAGGCGCTGTGGGAGAACATCACGTATGACCCGGCGAGCGGCCAATTGGTGAGCGCATCGTTCCTCGACTACTGCATGCCGCGCGCCGACGACCTGCCTTCGTTCGACGTTGACGTACATCCGATTCCCACCGGCACCAATCCGCTTGGCGTAAAAGGTGCCGGCGAAACCGGTACGGTCGGCGCACCAGCTGCCGTGATGAATGCGATCGCCGATGCGCTGTTATCGCGCGGCAAGGCACCGATCGATATGCCTGCGACAGCAGAGCGCGTGTGGAGGGCGTTGCAGGCGGCGTAGGGGGTCCTGACTGAGCCCTTCGACAAGCCTGTCCTGAGCTTGTCGAAGGGCTCAGGACAGGCCTGTCGAAGGTTGAACCGGTCGAAACGCAAACTGGGATCGCCGTAGGAGCATCGCGCCTTGCGTTCGACCAATCGGTTCGTTCGCCCTGAGCATGTCGAAGGGGGAACGCACGATCGCGTACGTCGACAAACCCTGGCCGAACGGAGTCATAACCTGCGCTTTTCGATTGTCTGGGTCAGTCACGCCTCGGCTCACCCTTCGACGGGCTCAGGGCGAACGGAGGCTTATCTCGCCCCGCCACAAGCGCCAAGCGCCAGGCGAACGGCGACGCGAATAGTTCGTACGCGAAGCGGTGAGATCACTCCCCAAGCACGTGCAACACGATCTCGCGCGCATGACCGCCGGTGCGATGCTCATAGACATAGATGCCTTGCCAAGTGCCAAGGGTGAGCGTGCCGCCCGCGATCGGGACCGATAGATGCGTTTGCGTCAGCGCCGCACGAACGTGCGCCGGCATGTCGTCCGGCCCCTCCGTCGTGTGCCGAAATAGCGGATCACCCTCTGGTACGAGTCGTGCGAAGAATCGCTCGAGATCACGCTGCACTTCAGGATCGGCGTTTTCCTGTATCAATAGGCTGGCGGATGTATGCCGGATGAAGATGGTGAGCAGCCCCGTCTCGACATGACAGTCACCGACCCAGCGTTCAACCTCGCGAGTGATGTCGAGCAACCCGCGACCGCGGGTGCGAACCTCAAACGCTTTGGTCGATTGCCGCATGCATGGATTATCGACGAGCCCCGCGATTTTCGCCGGACTCAACAACCCTGCCCCGATCGGGGCAGGTGCTTTCTCGATGCGCAGGCCCGCTACGGGCAGCCTGCAAGAGCGACGCGGATTTGTCGGGCAGCTGTTCCGTTCGCCTCGCTCCACGCGGCATAGAGCTTGCCACCGACCGGCACGAGTTGCGGGTGGCCAGCAGATTGCAGCGCGCTGGCGCCCGCCGCAGTGGCGTTCTTGTTGATGCCGTTGACGC
>JANMUI010000706.1:0-16367 GCA_031391405.1 Betaproteobacteria bacterium | reverse complement strand
ATGGCGTCGTGGACGAGCAGGCGAGGGGGCTCGGACTCGGACTGGCCATCGTGAAGCGGCTGGTCGATCTGCTCAATGCCCGCATCGACGTGCGATCGGTGGAAGGAAGAGGGACGTTATTCTCGAACGAAGTGCCGCTTGCCTCCGGCGTTTCGCACGCGGCGATCGAGCCAACGGGCCAACCGGTCATCTCGGCGCCGTTCGCGGCAGGGACAGCCCTCGTCATCGACGACGATCGGGACGCGCGGGAAGCGTTGGGGGGCCTGCTTGGACAGTGGGGTTGGCGCGTGATTACCGCCGCTCGAGGTGCTGACGCGCTCGCCATGCTGCGTGACGGCTCGGTCTCGATCGAGGCGATCGTCTGCGATTACCGGCTGGCCGATGGGGAGCGCGGCGATGCGGTGATCCATCACGTGCGGGCGGCGTACGGCAGCCGCATCCCCGCCATCATCGTGAGCGGTGATGCGGCCGACGTGCTGCGCGAGGTCTCGCGCGACGCAGGCCTGCATGTGCTCGCGAAGCCGGTCGAGGCGGCGAAGCTACGGGCGCTGTTGCAGCACCTGACAACGCAAGACGGTCGTGATCTAGCTACTTCGCGTCACGAAGCAGCGCGGCCTGTTGGTCAAACACACTTGTGAGTGCCTTCGCGGCGGCGGCGAACTCGCGGTGGGCACGCGCGAATCGACGGAGCTCCCTGCGTGTCTGCTCGACCGCATCGAGCACTTGGTCGAGCAGAATCCGAGAGCGCCGCAAGGACAGGTTGCATGCGAGTCGGGCGAACTCGAGCAGGACCGCGCGTGCCGGGAAGGCCTTGCTACCATGCATAGTGAGGGCCAATGAGTCTCGTGGAGTATAGACACGCGTGGCGACCAAGTCGAACGCCGGCGCGAGCCACACGCTCTGTTCGGGATCGGCATAGAGCAGCCCGAAGTTCTTCAAATGTGCATCGCCATTGCCGATCGCACAACTCAACGCGACCATCATGAAGAACTGCTCGAGTGCCGGTGATACATGATCGGGTGATACGAACTGCGTGATGCGCCGAGCAATCATCTCGTAGGACGAATCGTATCGCCCACCGGCACGCAAAGCGTTGAGCACACAGAAATCCTCGAACCCGAGATAGCGCCCGTCCGAACCGAGGTCGAAGCGCTCCACGACGAGCATCCGGCGATCAGCGGAGAGCTGCGTAGCGGGCACGGGGAGGCCGCATAGCGCGGCCACGCGCATGCAGAAGAACTCGTTGGCGGCGAGCTCCGGAAAAGAGCGCGGATCGAATGCCTTGATGATGTGGGTCGTATCGCGGTGCGTCAACCGAGGCAATGCGTCGGTATCGCGGATCAGGACCTTTGGCTGCATTCCCGACACGCCTGACGAGGTGGCGAAGCGCGCTAGCAGATCCTCCATCAGATCGGCGGTTCCGCGGTATGTCAGGAGTTCGCTGATACTTTGCGCCGGTATAGCGGGCAGGGCTGCGCCTGAATCTGTGTACCGCAGCCTGCCGATTTGCGAGCCGCCGACGATTCCAAGCAGATCGAGGTCGTCGAAATTCGGTACCGCTTTTCCGAACGCTCGTTGCAATCGCTCGCGCAGCGCGCCTTCGGGAAGACTCATCTCAAACACCGGATGCACTGTATTCATCGCATCGTATTGATCGGGGACGACGGGCATCGTGAGAGACACGGCGGCGCTCGCGGTCGTGTCTCTCATGTAGTCGAACAGGAACTCTGCATCCGTCACCGCGCTACGGGTCAGCAAGCCGACGCGCTCGTTCCCCACATGAACATCAAGAGCGCCGCGCTTCATTCCGCAGCTCTGTCAATGTCGGACGCGACCGACGCGCCACGACCTCGAGTTCGAGTCCCAATAGTGTGCAAAGCGCCATGACCTTGCGAATTCCGATTTCGACAACGTTACCGCTCTCGATCGCCGAGATCGTGGCGCGACTCATTCCAAGCCGGCGAGCGATCTCGGCTTGCGAGAGTGCCGCGCCTTTGCGTGCGCTTCGAATATTTTCGCCGATGCCAACCATGTCCATGGTTGCATTATATACGATGCATATCTTCCATTATTGCAAAAATTGCGCTATATACAATGCAAATCGTCCACATTCATGGCCAATCGCGTTACTGGCATTCTCCTGTCGTTCGCTCACCTGCAATAAGCGCTTCGGCATCCAATCCGAGCTTCCCAGCCGCGATGACCGCCTGGGTTCGGCTGGCGACTTTGAGCGCGGTGAGCACGGCGGTGACGTGGATCTTCACCGTGCGTTCGGCGAGCCCGAGCGACCGGCAGATCTCCTTGTTCGACTGGCCGCGCATCAGAAGGGCTAGAACCTGACCTTGTCGCGGCGTGAGCCCCAGATCGGCAAGTGAACGCGCAGCGTGCGCAGGGGGTGCGAATTCGAGTGGATCGAGCGCGGATGCCATGTCCCCCGCAACCGCCTCGGCCGGCAGATACACGCCTCCGGCGAGCACTAGTCGGGCCGCATTCACGATCACTTCCTTGGCCGAGGTCTTGGGCACGTAGCCCGCCGCGCCGCGCTTGATCGCTTCGAGCACCGTTTCCCGATCGCGGTGCATTGAAAGGATCACCACTGGAAGGGTGGGCTGCACGCGGCGAAACGCATCGAGCGCCTCGAACCCTCGCGAGCCGGGGAGATTGAGGTCCAGCAACACGAGGTTGATGTCGGCGTGCTCGCGCGCGGTCGCGAGCCCCGCGGCGCAATCGCCCGCCTCAATGATCGCAACCGCGGGATCCAACTGCCGCAGCAGCCCACCCATGGCATCGCGCATCAACGGATGGTCGTCGACGATGAGGATCTTCAAGCCGCCGCTCCACTTGTGGGGGTGCATTCGAGTCTACACGCAGCGCATCACCGATCGCGATGCCCTCAAGGGCTAGCGCTTCTGCCCGATTGTTCGCCCATCCTGTGGCGATCAGACTGCCCTTCCATCAGGTCCGTCATAGCGCTGGAGCACGATCGATGGATTTCTCGGGATGGATCGGAACATACGGATACGCCGGTATCGTCGCAGGCAGTTTCCTCGATGGCGAAACGAGTGTTGTGCTCGCCGGGATTGCCAGCGGAAATGGTCTGATGTCGTTCCCCATTGTTGTCGCTCTGGCGGCCGGTATCAATCTGGCGTGGGACCAGTTCTATTTCTGGTTAGGCCGGCGCTATGGGACTGCGCTGGTCGATCGCTACCCGTGTATCCGACCGGGAACGGAACGGGTCGCGCGCCTGCTCACCCGTCATCAGAATCTGTTCATTGTCGCGATGCGATTCATGGTGGGCTTGCGAGTCGCCGGGCCGATTGCACTTGGCATGTGCGGCATCCGGCCGCTGATTTTCACGATTCTCAATGCGCTTGGAGCGCTCCTTTGGGCGCTCGTGTTCACCGGATGCGGATTCCTTTTCGCAAAGGGTGTCGATGTAATGGCGATGGATGGAACGCGCGCGTCGATCGCCATTGCCATCGCCCTCGGATGCGCGATCGCAATCTGGCATGCGTTGCGATGGTGGTCGCGCTCGCACCATCCGATCGCAGCCATCCGATAAGATGCGTCCCTTATGAGCCCGATGCGTCCCGCTTTCCGCGATGTGCTCGCGAATGCCCGTCCGGCGCCCGATGGTGATCTCGCATTGGAACGCTATCGAACGCTTGCGCCTCGCTACGACGGGACGACTCGCTATGCCGAGCGCATCCGGCATGCGGCGATCGAAGCCTTGACGCTTGCCCCCGGTGAAACGGTTGTCGACGTGGCGTGCGGGAGTGGGCTGAGTCTGCCGGGACTCACCGCAGGAGTCGGACCCACCGGGCGCGTGATCGGTATCGATCAATGTCCGCACATGATTGGGCTGGCGACGGCGCGCGTCCCCACATGCCGGGGTCCGGTGCAACTGATCCAGGCGGCAGCGGATGCAGCGCGCATCGACGATGGGGTGGACGCCTACCTCTTCTGTTTCACGCACGACGTGCTGCAGTCCGAAAAGGCGCTTGCCAATCTGATGCATGTCGCAAAACCTGGCGCACGCGTCGCGGTGGCCGGTTTGCGCCTGCTGCCCTGGTGGTGGGCGGCCCCGATCAATGTTTGGAATCTTTACCGAACGTCTTGCTACCTCACGACCTACAGCGGATTGCGGCGGCCGTGGAGATTGCTGGTGCCGTACTGTCCGAACCTCGCGGTGATGCGCACGTATTGGTGCGGTGCGTACTATGTGGCGGTGGGTGTGGTAACGCCGGAGCGAATACGTCGGCTGTGCCCATCAGGATCGAGGAAATGACGTGACCGTGCGGGCGGCGAGTTGATTCACGCGATCATCTCGAAAGCCAGTTGCCGATGGCCTTTGCGAATTCAGTTCCGGCCGGAAGGGCACTTACTTAACTCGCGCTGCTCAAGCCTCCGTTCGCCCTCTGCCTGTCGTAGGGTAACGCAGGCTTGTCGAAGGCGGGTAATCGTCCGTTCACGGACGCTCCGGCATTCACCCTTCGACAGGCTCAGGGCGAACGGTCAGTCCCCTAATTCGCTTAGGTAAGCGCCATTCGGTTCCGGCCGTGCGCCCGCAGGATCGCTTCACGCACAGCCTGATTCGCGTTGTTGGCCGGTCCGCGTGACAATCCTCCCGCTCCAAGATCCAGCCGGCGGTAGATTTCAATGGGATGGACCTCTTCTCCGGCGAGCACGCAAAGCCCGTATGCCTGGAGGCCGCGCTTCAGCACCGCCGAGATCGATGGTCCGGTGGCCTTGCGAAGCGCCATGAGGGTGCGCTCGGCGTCGTCGTCAAGCCGCACCGTGTGAGTGCCCATCGAATCGAATCTCCGCGTGTGCCTCTAATTCAGTCGCACAGATCGTATTACAACCTCTCGTATCGAACATGGGTCGCTCATCGCGCTGAACGCTCCGTCTCGCGCCGACTGCCCCAAAGGGCTAGCGCCTGAGCCCGATTGTTTGCGCGTGTGCGCCGGATCACGATCCCCTCCATGGACGCTCGACCAATGGAGCTCGTGATGGACCAGATCGAATCTCTCGCCGGAACGACATTCGCCTCCTGCATGATCGGTGCCTTGATTACCATCGCGCTCGCCGCTTCGATGGTTGGTTGTGCGGAGCTGCCCGCGCGCCGCGCGCTCCCTGGCGCCGAGCCCCACACCGTCGTTCAACCGGTCGCACGGCCGCGCGTCGCGCTCGTGCTGTCGGGGGGCAGCCTGCGCGGATTCGCGCATCTGGGCGTGCTCAAGGTTCTCGCGGCGAACGACATCCGCCCCGATCTCATTGTCGGCACGAGCGCAGGGTCGATCGTCGGCGGCCTGTATGCCTCCGGCTTGAGCGTTGAAGCCCTGGAGGAGGCCGCCGCGACGGTCGACTTCGATCTGTTCTCGGGCTTCGTCGCCTCGCGCTTCGGGATGGGTCGCCCGCTGGTGCACGGCTTTGTCGACCGGTACACACAGGGCGCGCGGATCGAATCGTTTCCGATGCGCTTCGCCGCCGTCGCGACGGATCTGCAAAGCGGATGCCTCGCGGTCTTCAACGGCGGCGATGCGGCGATCGCGATGCAAGCGTCCACGGCGGTCCCGGGCGTGTTTGCGCCGACATCGATCGGCGGACGCGAGTATGTCGACGGCGGCCTGGTGAGCCCGTTGCCGGTGCGCGTGGCGCGTGCGCTCGGTGCCGAGCGTGTGATCGCGGTCGACGTCGTGTTCGATCCGAATGAATCGCGCCTTTCGTCCACCATCGATCGGCTGTTCCAGACGGCTTTGGTCATGACACGCACGCTTACCAACCAGGAATCCCGCGAAGCCGACGTGCTCATCGCACCGACGCTGCCGCCGGAAGCGGAAGTGACGCTCGAGAATCACCGCGCATTGATCGCCGCCGGTGAGCGTGCCGCGCTTGCTGCGTTGCCGCGTATCAAAGCGTTGATCGCAAGCGATCGAATGGGCCCAATTAATGTTACGTCCGGGTTGGGCGGGTCGCAGTGGTGCAGGGTGGCAAGGCCAATGGAACTGGCGAGCACGGAGTAACGCAACGCGAAGACAGGTTGCTCATACGAGGCCCTCCGACTCGTTCCGACCCTTATTTGCGAAGGCGCTCGCTGAATCATCGTTCAACAGCTCCGATCCGTCGATATGGAGCCTCTTGCCCAAAAGGGCTAGCCCTTTAGGGCAGTCGCTTGCGCCTCGCTATCCGACTAGCCTACGTTGCAAGGCGTACGCCCTGCGCGTATCGTCGTGCGTGCGTGACGCGGCTTGGAGGCGGTGATATGCGATTCGGTGGCGGGTTCACCAGAATGGGGTTGGCCTTTCTCCTTGGGGCCGCTCTCAATCACGCGGCCGTCGGGGCACCACCCGACCGTGTTGTTCGAATCGGCATGCTGACGTCGGGTGCTCCCGTGCGGTGGGACATGGTCGAGCGCGCGACCGAGCAAGGGTTGCGGGATCTTGGTTACATTGAGGGCAAGAATCTCATCCTTCTCAAGCGCACCGCGACGTATCCCGACAAGCGCATGGAGGCGCATGCGCAAGATCTGGTTGACAAGAACGTTGACGTGATCGTCACGAGCTGTGGATGGTCTACCACGGCCGCTTTGAAAGTGACGACCTCCATACCAATCGTCATGGGCAGCGTCCACGACCCGGTCGGGCGCGGATTCATCAAGAGCCTTGCTCGTCCTGGCACCAACGTTACCGGTCAGACTGGTCATGTGCCCGACCTCGGGACAAAGATGCTCGAGTACGTGCGCATTGCCCAGCCGAGCGCCAGTGTCATTGGCGTTCTATCGAATCCGGGTAACTCGACGCATCGACCGCGTTACACGGCAATGCAAACGGTGGCGCGCGCGTTGGGCCTGTCCATGATCGAGATCGATCTGCATCGACTCGCTACAAACGAAGCGACCCGAGAAACCTTCCGCAGCCTTGGCGTCCAGGCGCTGATGGTGCTGCCAGAGGTGCTGCCAGATGATGATCTCTACTTCGAGTATCTCGGCCGGATTTTTCCAGTCAGCGAGGAGCTGCGAATCCCCACGATCTTTACGAAGCGCGATCTCGTCGATATCGGCGGCGTGTTCAGTTATGGCGCGGACTCGCCGCACATCTTTCGCCGGAGCGCCTATTTCGTCGACAAGATTCTGAACGGCGCGAACCCCGCGGAATTGGCGGTCGAGCAGCCGACCAAGCTCGAATTCGCTATTAACCTGAAGAAGGCCAACGCGATGGGCATCGAGGTTCCACGCGCGGCGTTGATGCGGGCGGATTGGGTGGTGCGCTAGTCCATGGCACCCAACAATGCGCGGATCAAGGAGACCATCATCATTCCAATGCGACGCGGTCGATCTCGGCGGCCTGATGAGCTATGGGGCGAATCCTGCCGATCTCATGAAGCGCAGCGCGGGCTACGTCGACAGGATCCTGAACGGCGCGAACCCGGCGGATTTACCCGTGGAGCTTGCGACCCGCCTGGAGTTTGCGATCAACATGAAGCAGGCGGCTGCATTCGGAATCACGCTCCCGCGGGCGGCATTGATGCGGGTGGATACGGCGATCAACTAGGAATCTGCGCGGCTGACCGCCCGGATTCCTTTGGATGAAGACGAGGCAAGCGGCGCGCAAAATACGCTGCATTACGCAGGAGGATGCAACCATGCAAACACGAATCAAGAGGTGGTCGATTGCGATAACGACCTTGCTGCTCTTGACCGTTGCGGTGCAAGGGGCGCTCGCCGCCCCGCCAGAGCGGACGGTTCGTATCGGGATATTGACCTCCACAACTGAAGAGCGTGGTGCGAAGCTCGAACGCTCACTCGTTGACGGTCTGCGCGATCGCGGTTACGTCGAGGGCAAGAACCTCGTGATCGTTCGCCGCACGGGCCGGTATCCTGGTTTGGACCCGTATGCGAAAGAGCTCGGTGAAATGAAGCTTGATGCGATCGTCACGAGCTGCGGGTACAGCACAGCTCTTGCAGTCAAGGCTACCAAGACGACCCCGATCGTCATGGGCAGCGTGACAGACCCGGTGGGATACGGATTCGTCAAGAGTCTTGCTCACCCCGGTACCAATGTAACGGGTACGTCGGCAAGCATACCCGGACTTGCGCCGAAAATGCTGGAGTACTTGCATCTGGCGCTGCCGTCCGTCCGGCGGGTTGGCGTCCTCGTGAACGCCAAGAACCCCGCTCAACAAGCGCCGATGCGCGATGCGGAGGCCGCAGCCCAATCGTTGGGCATTGCGCTGATCGCCATTGATGTTCGTCAATTGTCGACGGATGCGGCGGCGCACGAGGTGATTCGCCAAGCTGGCGCAAACGCCCTCATGGCGTTGCCCGACGATGATCTCTTTCGAATGTTCCTGCCGTCGATCTACGCGGCAAGCGAGGCATTGCGCATCCCGACGTTCTTCAACAAGAGCGATTCGGTGGGAAGCGGTGGAACGCTGAGCTACGGGCCGGACTCGTTCGAGGCATTCCGTCGCAGTGCAGAGTACGTCAACAAGGTGGCGAACGGAACGAGCCCCGCGGAATTGCCGGTCGAGCAGCCGATGAAAATGGAGTTCGTGATCAACATGAAGCGGGCGGCCACCTTCGGCCTCACAATTCCGCGCGCGGCGTTGCTTCGTGCCGATTGGGTCGTGCAGTAGGAAAACCGGAATCAGCTAATCAGCGCAGGATATCGCAAAGGAAGAACTGGGGCACGTCATGATGATTCGATTGGTATCCCGGGGTATCACGAAGTCATTTGGCTTGGCGGGCCTACTGGTGGCGGGGATCCTCGGCAGCGTGCTTGCCGCCCCGCCACCCGATCGCATCGTGCGTATCGGCTTCATTTCTTCAGCCATGCCCAACGACTGGGATACCGCGCTGGATGCCGTGACCGACGGTCTGCGCGACCTCGGCTACATCGAGGGCAAGAATCTCGTTCTGGTGAGGCGGAGGGTGCGATTTCCAGACGCCCCAATACGAGCCAATGTGGACGAACTGCTGGCAATGAATCTGGACGTACTGATTACCGGCTGCGGCTGGGGCACGAGCACCGCGATCAAAGCGACCAACAAGACCCCTATCGTCATGGTGAGTGCTTCGGATCCGGTGAGTCGCGGCTGGGTCCACAGCATTGCACGGCCCGGTGCGAACGTGACCGGCGTCTCTGGAATGCAGTCGACTCTGCCTGCCAAGATGCTCGATCATCTTCGCCTCACGTTACCCGATGCAAAAGCGGTCGGTATCACGTTGAACGCGCGCACCGAAGCTCACAGGGGATATTTCCAAGACGTCGAAGCCGTCGCTGCCGTGTTCGGGATCAAGCTTGTGCCGATCGACTTGAACCCGTTAAGGACTGTGCCGCAGACGCGCGATGCTCTGCGCCAAGCGGGCGTACAGGCGCTGATGATGGTGCCGGACGACGATCTCTTCTCGCTATCGATGGATCGAATCATCGAGGCGAGCGAAGAGCTTCGTTTGCCCATGACGTTCTTTCGCAGTGACTTTCTGGAGCCGTCAGGTCTGCTCAGCTACGGTCCGAGGCCCCATGCCCTTTTCAGTCGAACCGCAGCCTATGTGGATAAGATCGTGAACGGGGCTCGTCCGGCGGAGCTACCGATCGAGCAACCCACGCAATTCGAATTCGCGGTCAATCTCAAGAAGGCTGCGGCATACGGCATCACGATTCCGCGATCGGTATTGCTGCGGGCGGATACGATCGTCAAGTAGTACGAGGGGTTAAATGAGCGAATCACAGTCAACTTCGATGCGAGGAGCCTCTGATCCTTGCCGCAACGCGATCTGCATTCGCATCACTGGCATTCGTCGTCACCCGCTGATCCAATGATCAAGTAGGCGCAAGTATGTGATGCCGTTTCCTCGTCGCAGTGTTCTTGTTCCTCGTTGTCGCGGCATCGGCTGCAGAGCCGCCCATCGTCGCGATTCTTGCGATGGGCACCGATCCCTCCGCGAAGCTTCCGCGATGGACGCGCTTCCACGATCGGATGCGCGAATTGGGCTGGCGCGATGGCGATAACGTTTGGTTCCAGCCCCGGTTTGCCCAAGGTGACATTGCCAAAGCCGACGCGATCTTGCGCGGGTTCGTGGCCGCGAACGCCGCAATCGTGGTTGTCACCGGCGCCACGGAAGCGCTCGCCGCGCAGCGCGCCACCAGCACCATTCCGATCGTTATGCTCCATGTCGATGATCCAGTGGAGCTCGGCTTGGTTCGTTCGCTGTCGCGACCGGGTGGAAACATCACGGGCCGATCCTCGCGCCCATCGGGCATATCCGGGAAGCAGCTTGAACTGATCGCAACAATGGTTCCCTTCGCCCGGCGCGCTGCATACGGTCAGGGAGGTACGGGTTCACGCGAGCACGGCGAGAAAATCAGCGCAGCGGCGAGAATGCTCGGACTCGCGTACCTGCAATCCGATCTTCCTTCCGACCGCAATTTTGACGCTCGATCACTACGCCGTCGGTGCGGAATTTGTCGACAAGATTCTCAAGGGCGCGAATCCAGCCGATTTACCAGTAGATCAGCCGACGAAATTCGAGCTGGTCGTAAATGCCAGGACCGCAAAGGCGCTCGATATCAAGATTCCGCAAATGGTGCGTCTGCGCGCCGATCGGGTGATCGAATGACAAGGCCCCAAATGAATCGTCGCGACGCGCTCATCGGACTCCCAGCGCTTTGCGCTTTCGTCGGCCCGCGCGATCAGCCTGCATCGAGGACTCCGCGCGTGGGTTGAATCACCGGTGCCGAGCACGATCCAGCGCGGGGCTAGGTCTTCACTGCGAACTGCGGTTTCCGCGTGCAAAGACGACTCATCGATCGCGGTGGCAGAGATGCGTAGTATTGCGACTGCCGAAGAGCAATCGCGAAATGGGCACAATATGCTTGGTCGACGAAGATCTCATGATTTCTCGCCTTGTGCCTTGTGCGATGCGGGGGCGCAGGGAGTAGGTGTAGGCCAGTTTCGTTACCTTGCATTTTGCAAACGCCGCTGACAAAATGCAAGGTATGTATCAACGAACAGCGATTCAGCGTCTGCAGCAGCTGGCTGGCCGATTCCCGGCAGTACTGATCGTCGGCGCGCGCCAAGTGGGCAAAACCACCTTGGCGCAGGGCGCCTTCGCCAGGGCAGTCTACCTCGACCTCGAAGAGCCGCGAAGACGCGCTCTGTTCGCGGCCGATTGCGCACACCAACTTGAAGCACTAGGTACGAATCAGGTCATCCTCGATGAAGCGCAAAGCGTTCCCGAGCTGTTCGCCGCGTTGCGCGGAGCGATCGACGCACGGCGCGCCCGCAAGGGGCGATACATCCTGCTCGGCTCGGCGCAGCCGGCGCTCGTCAAGCAGGTTTCGGAATCGCTCACCGGACGCATCGGGTTGATCGAGCTCGACCCATTGACGGCCGCCGAGGCGCGATCGGGGTCTCCTCGTCGACGCTGGCAGGAGCTGTGGCTGAAGGGCGGATTTCCAGACGCGCTCAAGGGCAACTTTCGGGACTGGTGGGAGGGGTATCTCCGGCTCTACATCGAGCGGGATCTACCCGCGCTCGGCATTGCGACCCAGCCGCTCTTGTTGCGGCGCCTGCTCACGATGCTTGCGCACCAACAGGGCCAGCTCGTCAACGCATCCCAGCTCGGTGCTTCGCTCGGTGTATCGCACGGAACGGTCCACCGGTATGTCGACATTCTCGAACAGACGTTCCTCATTCGTCGTTTGCCGCCCTTTTTCGTCAATATCGGCAAGCGCGTCACCAAGGCATCAAAGATCTACCTGCGTGACACCGGATTGCTGCATCACCTGTTGAACATAGAGTCGCACGCAATGCTCGACTCGCATCCGATTCGAGGCCCAAGCTGGGAAACCTTCGTCATCGAGGACCTTATCCGTCGCGAGAAGCTGACCAATCCCTATACGCAATTCTTCTTCTGGCGCACCGCCGCCGGAGCCGAGCTCGACCTTGTATTCGAGCGCGGAACGCGGCGGATCGCCATCGAGATCAAGGCCGCGAGCGGGCGAAGCGTGCATCTGGCCCGTAGCGTCGAGGCGGCCGCGGGGGATATTCAGGCGACGACCGCATGGGTCCTTGATCAGGCGAGTGGAGAAGAATCGCTCGGACGCAATGTGCGGCGCCGCAACTACGCGGACAGCCTCGAATGGTTGCCGTAGTACAGCCCCTGCGATTCCCTGCAAATCGAAACTCGAAGACTCAATTTGCAGGATTGCGGCCGAGACCCGCATGGTGCTGCCGGTGACCGGCTAAACGGGTTCCTCGCCCAAATTGAGGACGATGCCCAAGGCACTGAGGTTTCTTCTCCCCTCGGGTCCGTGGAAGCTTACTTCACCGCTGACGCTCACCACGATCACTTCCCGGGCCCCACCGCGAAGATACGCGCCGATCTTCATGGCAATTTCTTCCGGCGTGTTGCCGGGCGAAAGGACTTCGACGCAAACGTCCGGGACGAACGGCAACGGTGTGGCGGCACCGGTAGCTTTCCAGCGTTCGGCGGGCATCCAGGAAACGTCAGGGACCCGGATGCCGCGATCGGTGAGTACCGACACTTCACTGACCGCCCGCGGGCCGAGTTGCCGATTAAGCTCGTCCGCGACGGATTGAACCCTGAGCTGGTGAAGATTTGTTGGACGTGGACTCAAAATCACCTCGCCGAATTCGTTGAGCTCATAGTAGTCCGGTGCGTCCGGATCGGTGGCGAGCACATTCCAACGTTGAGAAAGGTCTTCGCTGCGAGCTGCGGTTTCCGCGTGCATGGCCGACTCATTAATCGCCGTGGCTGGGCCCTGAAGTATAGCGACTGCCAATGCATCGCTGGTTGAGAATACCTCGAGCCTTAGAAGAGATGGTCCTCATGACACTGTACCTCGCGCCTTTCGCGATTCGCTCCAGCCGATGTAAAGCCCGCTTGCGACGATGATTGACGAGCCGATCCAGGTATACATCGTTGGCACGTCGCCGAACATCAGGTAGCCGAGAATTACACCGACCACCAGCTGGAAGTATTGGAATGGCGAAGCGATGTTGGCCGGTGCATTGAACAGTGCGCGCGCTACGAAATAGTGCCCGAGGCCGCCCAGCACGCCCAGGCACGCGAGCACGGCGATATCGAACGCGCTGTCCGGTGTGTGCCAGAAGAAGGGCACCGCGAACGAAGTGACGATCGTTCCCACCAATGCGCTGTAGAACGCAGAAGTTTCCGGGGTATCCACCGATGCGACGCGACGTGTGAGCACCTGATAGCTCGCGTAGAAGAATGCGCTGCATAGGATCAGGAGCGAGGTCCATTGAAAGACGTCGCTGCCGGGTCGGATCACCACCAGCACGCCGGCGAGCCCGACCAGTATCGCGACGAGCCGAGGCGCCAATATGGCTTCACCGAGCATGCGCGCCGCGAGCAGCGTGACGATCAAAGGGGTGAGGAAGCTGATTGAGATCGCTTCGGCCAGAGGAACGTAATGCAGCGCACTGAAAAAGCAGGCCGTGGAGCACAGCTGAAGGGTCGAGCGCGCGAGTTGCGTGCCAGGCCGCTTTGTGTGCAGAACCGCAAAACGCGAACGCGGTACGAAGATGAGCAGAATGAACACGAAATGCGAGAGGATGCGCGCCCAAACAAGCTGCACCGCGTCGTACTGGTTCGAGAGCAGCTTGACGAGCGCATTCATGAACGCAAACAGGACGACCGCGGCGCACATGAAGAGAATCCCGCGGCCAACCCGACCAGGACGTGGCGCACGAAAGTCGACGGTAGTCATCGATCGATAGGAGACGAAGGAGATGCCTGCTGCCGGCGGTGGGTGCAGGTTGCGGAGGGTGGGGCCAACGTTACCCGGTCCCTCTCTCACCGGCAAGCGACATTCGTGCTCGCGTGCCTTCGCACAAGCGCGCGCGTCGTTGAAGTTGCGCTAGAAGCGTGGGAATGGGAATAGGAATCGATATCGATTCCATAATCCCGCGGAGGATTATCTTGTCGAAGATGCGGTGACTCCAACGAATTGTTGGCGGCTCGCGTTGCGAGTAGCATGAAAGCCTCGAGGGCGTCAGCGAATCGCCGGCACGCGAGTTTTGTAGGTCTTCGTTTTCTCCGCCTGCACTCGTGAGACGGGAGCTCGCCCGGTGTCCTCATGTGGGTTCCTTGAAAAATCCATCCAAAGGAGGACCGCATGTACCCGGCTGTCATCGAAGACTACGTCGCCCCACGCACGCTAAACGACGTGCTGCAGGCATTCGGCCGATTCCCTCCCGGTGATGCGATGTGCATTGCCGGGGGAATGAGCCTGATGCAGGCGGTGAAGTCGCGGCTCGTTCGCCCGAAATGTCTGATCGATCTGCAGCATGTCGCAGAATTGAAGGGCGTGAAAGTCGGAACCGACGGTGTCGCGATCGGCGCAATGACGCGTTATGTCGATCTCGCCAATGCGCCGACACTCCACGGCGCGTACCAGGCGTTGAATGATGCCGCAGCGCACGTCGGTGACCGGCAGGTGCGCAATCGCGGAACGATCGGCGGCAGCCTCTGCTGGAATTACCTTGCCGCCTGTTGCCCGCCGGTATGCATCGCGCTCGGTGCAACGCTCCTGCTCGCGCGAGCCGACGGTGGGGGTGCGCATGCGAATCGCGTGGTGAGCGCCGAGGACTTTCTGATGGGGCCCCTGGAGACCACGCGAGCGCCAAACGAAGTCCTCGTTGCGATCAAGTTGCCTGCGGCACCGAAACGTGCGGGGAGTGCGTACAAGAAGTGGGGACTCGTCACGGATGCCTTGCCCGTGATCGGTGTGGCGGTGTATGTCGAGCTCGATGCGGGTGGCCGATGTCTCGCTGCACGTATCGCCGTTGGCGGCCTGGCGAGCGGTCCACGCCGCGCGATCGAGGCGGAGATGGCCTTGATCGGCGCCCGCGGGCAGGATGCCGACAAGATCGCCGCGGCGTTCATCCGGGCATCGGCGGAGACGCCGGTCCAATCCGATATTTGGGCGGACCAGGACTATCGGCGCTTCCTGATCCGCGATCTCGGACAGCAAGCCGCGAAGACCGCGTTCCAGCGCGCACAAGGAGGCTGACATGAGAAAGACGATTTCGCTTTCCGTCAATGGTGAGCAGATCGAGGAGCAGGTGCCGATTCGCATGCTGCTCGTCGACTTCCTACGTGATCAGCTCGCGCTCACCGGCACGCATGTTGCGTGCACCTACGAAGGCGTGTGCGGCGCCTGCACCGTGCATGTCGACGGCGAAGCAGTGAAATCCTGCCTGATGCTCGCCGTCCAGTGCGACGGTCGATCGGTCACCACCGTCGAGGGACTTGCCAGCAACGGTGAGCTCACCGCGCTCCAGCAGGCCTTCAACGACCACCACGCCTTGCAATGCGGGTTCTGCACCGCGGGCATCCTCATGAATGCCACCGAGTTTCTCGCGAAGAACAAGAACCCAAGTGAAGACGACATCCGCCAGGCGCTTATCGGCAACCTGTGCCGGTGTACCGGTTATTCGCACATCGTCGAGGCGATCAAGGACGCCGCGGCGAAGTCCCGCTGAACGCGAAAGGATATCGACATGAATGCTCCAATACCACCAACCCTCTCCAGCGAATGGATCGGTCGGGAAGTCAAGCGCAAGGAAGATCGACGCCTTTCGACCGGACGTGGCCAATACCTGGCCGACCTGGTGTTGCCCGGCATGCTGCACCTACAGTTCCTGCGCAGTCCGCACGCCCATGCGCGCATCAAGGGCATCGATACGAGCAAGGCGAAAGCGCTCGCAGGTGTCGTGGCGGTCGTTACCGGCGAAGATATCAAGGACAGAATCAAATCGATGCCGATCCCGGTGGTCGTGCCCATGGTGCCCGGCAAGTTCCCGACCTTCTGGCCGCTTGCGGTTGGCAAGGTGAAGTGGCACGGTGAGCCGGTCGCCGCAGTGGTCGCGCGCGACAAGTATGTGGCGGAAGACGCGCTTGAATTGATCGAGGTCGATTACGAGCCGCTTCCTTATGTCGGCAGTGCTGAGGCGGCGATGCAGCCGGGCGCTTCGCGGGTGCATGACGACTGGCAAGACAACGAGATCTTTGCGCTCACATTTACCGGTGGCGTGACTCCCGAATCGCAGGCGAAAAATGATGCCGAGGTCGATCAGCTGATCCGCGAGGCTCCGATTAAGGTGAAGCAGCGTTTTCGCGTGCATCGCACCGGCGTCACACCGATGGAGACCCGCGGTGCCGTGGCAAACTGGGATCCGTCCGATGGCATGACCTGCTGGGTCACGACGCAGCGCCCGCATATCGACCGCCTCGCGCTCGCCGATGTGCTCGGACTGCCGACCGAGAAGATGCGCGTGATCGCCCCGCGCGACCAGGGCGGCGGATTCGGGGTGAA
>JANMUI010000582.1:0-5913 GCA_031391405.1 Betaproteobacteria bacterium | reverse complement strand
GCGCTCGCGAGCCGATGTAGGGCTCAAGGTCCTTGCGCGTAAGACCACGTGATTCCATCACATGGTCAAGAAACTCAATGGGGTCCGGGTCAGGAATTGGGAAGTGCTCGCGCTCGTAATTCTCGATCAGGATCACAAGCACGGCGAGCCGGTCGGCCTCGGGTGACGCCTCGCGTGCGTCCCAAAGTGCTTCAACCTCTTTCAGTGCGGCCGCGTGTTCCCGCTTGGTACGAATGGGACGCAAATCCATGTTCGGCACTTTAAATAGTCGCGACGTTGATTCGGTCGTATTCACGGTGAGTACCGACGAAACGGACGAACATGCTCCCGCTACGGGAGCACGGCATTCAGAATCGCGCCAACTGAGTCGTGTTCGCCGGGGGGCTACCGTTCGACCCGAAACCGTCCGCTGTTTGCGTCATCGATCTCCCTGGAGTATCGTGCGGGGCGCTTCCCAAACAAACCCCAAAGGAGAATTCATGTCGGCACTTAGAAAAGTCACGCAAGTGCTCTGCGCCGGTTTGTTCGCGACGTTCGCCGCGCCGGTTTCGGCGCAGGACCGGCCGAGCTACGGTCCCACGATCGATATCGCGACGGCCAAGAAGGTCGCCGCAGCCGCAGTGGCCGAGGCAACCAAAAACAACTGGCCGGTGGCCATCGCGATCGTCGATACGCACGGATTTCTCGTGTACTTCGAAAAGGTGGACGATACCCAGAGTGGGAGCATCCAGATCGCCGTCGAGAAAGCGCGCACCTCGGCGATGACCCGCCGGGCGACCCGAGTGTTCACTGAAACGATTGCCAAGGGCGGCGGTGGCCTCGCGATCCTGGGCCTGCCCGGCATTGCACCGAACACCGGTGGCGTACCGATTGTTGTGGGCGGCAAGATCGTCGGCGCAATTGGCGTAAGCGGTGTCACCGGTGATCAGGATGAGCAGATCGCCATTGCCGGCACGAAATCGATGTGATCAAGGCAACACGCTCTGCATCGCAGCGGGGCCATGACGGCCCCGTTTCGGTTTCAAGCGCCGGATGTCCGACGCTGAAGATCGCGGGCCTTTGCGTGAAGCAAGTCTGCCTGGACGCTACTTCGCGTATCGTGGCGACCAAGGACTCTCAATGGAGGCAGCGATGATCCGAATTTTCTTGGCTGGGCTGTGTGTGCTCGTCAGTGTCGCGATCGGCGTTGGGTCGTCGCAGGCCGCGGACGTGAAGATCGGCGTCGTGCAGGGTCTGTCGGGCCCGCCGGCGATCGTCGACTTCGGCGAGTCCTATCTGCAGGGCATCAAGCTCGCGGTGAAGGACTACACAGCCGCCAAAGGCAAGCACAAGATCGAGCTCGTGGTCTATGACGACGAAGCCAACCCGCAGAAGGCGGTGTCCCTGGTCCAGCGGCTCATTCAGAACGACAAGGTGCCGATCATCATCGGCACGGTCTCGAGCGGCAACGTGCTGGCATTCGCACCCATTATGCAGAAGGCCGGCGTGCCGCTGGTCGCGGGGCCGTCGATCGCGACCAACATCACGGCGCAGTTCATCAACGAAAATCCAAGCTACATCTTCCGCTGTTCCATGGTCGAGAAACACCAGATCGAGGCGATGCTGGATTGGGGCGTCAAGACCTTCAAGCGAGTGGGCCTCATCCATTCGACCACGGGCTATGGCAACTTCGCGGCCAAAGAGATCCAGGAAGGCATGACGGCCCGCAATGTCAAGCTGGTGGCAGTCGAGGGCGTGGCGCCCAATGTCAACGACCTGACGCCGCAGATGCTCAAGATGAAGGATGCCGGCGCCGAGCTGGTTCTCAATTTTCACGAGTCGTTCGAGCTCGTCTATCGGCCCATGCCGAAGATCGGCTATAAGCCGAGAATCGCCGGCAATTGGGGACTTTCCTCGTTGAAAGTCGCGCAGATCGTCGGGTCGCAGGAAATCGAGGGCACGGTCATGGGGCAGGCGCTCGACCTCTCGCTCGAGCGGCCGAAGGCATTCGTCGCGCGCATGGAAAAAGAGTATGGCAAAGACTTCCGCTGGCCCGTCATTGCCGCCCTTGGCTACGACGCAGCGCAGGTCGTGCTCAAGGCGCTCGATACCGCCGCGGCCATCGATCACAAATCGGTCCGCGATGCGCTCGAAGCGGTGGACGGGATCAATGGCATCTCGGCAACGCCAGCCAAGCCATTCGGCCCCAAGGATCACGAATGTCTCGACAAAGAGCACGTCTTTCTCGGCGTCTGGCGGGGTGGTCAGGTCGTGAGGCTCAAGGACTGATGGTGGCGCACGCTGTCCGCGCAGCGCCAATGCGGCTGACCGCGAACACAGGGCACGCGCGATAAGCACCGCTTCGAACTTCATTCAGCTGCTGTTGAGCGGCTTGGCGATGGGGGCGATCTATGCGCTCACCGCCATGGGCCTCTTTGTCGCGCATCTCGCCACGACCCGGATGAATTTCGGGCAGGGCGAGTTTTTGATGATCGCCGCCTACCTGAGCATGGCGCTTATGCTGGCCGGCGTACCGGTGCTCCTCTCCGCGGTCCTGGTCATCGCGGTCCTCGCGCTGCTCGGCTGGGGACTCGAACGCTTCGCACTCCGGCCGCTCGACCGGCTCAAGTCCCTGGCGGGTGGCGAATACTCCTGGGTACTGACGACCATGGGCGTCGCACTGATCGTCCAGAACGTCGCCACCTTGGTGTGGGGCAAGTCGTCCCAATACTCGCCGCCACTTTTCTCCGACTCGCGCTCCAACGTGGTCAAGATATTCGGTGTCGGTGTATTCGTGGAGGAGTTGGTCGTCATCGTGACCGCGCTCGCGGTCGTTTTATTCTTCTACTGGATCCTGTTTCGCACGCGGCAAGGTCGCGCTATCCACGCGGTCGCATTCAATCGGGAGGCCGCTACGCTGCTCGGTGTCGATGTCCGGCGTACCGTGGTCATGGTGTTCGTGTTGGCGGCGGTACTCGCAGGGATCTCGGGCATTCTGGTGGGCCCAATCGTCACCGTTCAGCCGCACATGGGATTGGTCTTCACGGTCAAGGCCCTGGCCGTCGCATCGCTCGGCGGGTTCACCAATCCGCTTGGCGTGCTCGTTGGCGCGCTCATCTTCGGCGTCACGGAAAGCTTCTCGAACTACTTCAACTCCAAGTTCGGCGATCTCTTTCCGCTTCTCATCGTGCTGGTGCTGCTCATTGTGAAGCCGAGCGGGTTGTTCGGGGAGGCAAAGGCGGATGTCCGCTGAAGGCACGCGCGGGATCTGGCCGCGCAACCTCGGATATCTCGCCGCCGCGCTCGCGATCGTATTGTTCCCGCTCCTGGTCGCCAACGAATTTTATGTGCATCTGGCACAGGTCCTCTGCTACACGGCCATTGCCGTCATTGGTCTCAACATTCTGCTCGGCCTGTCGGGCCAGATGTCGTTGGGGGTATCCGGGTTCTATGCAATCGGCGCCTACGGTTCCGCACTGCTCTCCTCGCAGCTCGGCCTGCCATTGGTTTTGTCGATGACAGCCGGCGCGGCGCTGGCTGGATCGGCCGGCCTCCTCGTTGGTCTGGTCGCCCTCAGGACGCGCGGGATCTACCTCACCATGGCGACCCTTGCCTTCGGCTTCATCGTCGAAATCGCGGCGCAGCGCTGGACCGATCTCACCGGCGGCACGATGGGGATCTTCGGTATCCCCGCGTTGGATTTCGGCTCGCGATCGATGGGCAAAGCCTACTTCCTTTGGGTGGCGGGTGGGATATACCTCGCGGTACAGATCGCAAGCGACTATGTATTTGCCTCGCGCTACCGGCGCAATCTCCTCGCGCTGAAAGAAAGCGAAAGCTCCGCGCAGACAGCCGGCATCAACGTGCCCGTGTGGCGCACGGTCGTGTTTGCCGCGAGCGCGCTTGCGGCGGGCATTGCCGGTGCTTTCTTCACGCATCAGAGCGCCTACGTCAACAGCGATGCCTTCACCTTGAACCTCACGCTCACGATGCTGATTGCAACGGTCATCGGCGGACTCGGCTACTCCTACGGCCCGATCATCGGAACGCTCGTTACGTTGCTGATTGCCGAGTTGATTGCGTCGCTCTTCGATGTCTCCTTCCTGATCTACGGGGTCATTCTCCTCACCGTGCTGCTGCTGTTTCCGCAAGGTGCGATTGGGGTTCTGCATAAGATCGCCGGATGGCTGCGTATCGGGGCGAACCAAGGGGCGACCGCGCCGCCCATTACGATCGCGCCGGTTCCGGTTCCGGCGCCGCGCGGACGAGGGTTGCGAGGGGAGGGGCCTGCACTCCTCATCGACAATCTAACCAAGCACTATGCCGGCGTCACGGCGCTCAAGAATGTTTCAGTGCGCGTCGAGCGCGGCACGGTGCACGCAGTGATAGGCCCGAATGGCGCCGGCAAATCCACGCTCATCAATGTCGTGAGCGGGCTCTATGCCGCGGACGCCGGCCGCGTTGTCCTCGAAGGAAAAGACATCACCCGGCTGCCGTGCCACGCACGCGCTCGTCTTGGCCTGGCGCGCACCTTCCAGAACCTCCAGCTGGTGCCGAGCCTGACCGCGCTGGAGAATGTCATGATCGGCATCGGGCGGCGGCGTGGCGTTGCAGCGGATTTCGCCGCTTGGATGACGAGCGCCCGCTTTGATCAGATCGAACGAAGCCGCGCGCTCTCGCTTCTCGATCAGTTCGGCATTGCCCGGGTCGCCGGCCTACGTCCCGAGGATCTGCCCTATGGGCACCGCAAGCTCGTCGAGCTTGCGCGCGCCATCGCCGAGGAGCCGGCCGTCATGCTCCTCGATGAGCCGGTTGCGGGACTCAACGATGAAGAAGCGCGGCAGATCGCCGCAGTGATCCGCCGCATCCGCGATGAAGGCACGACCATCGTGCTGGTCGAGCACAACATGGATTTTGTGATGCGGTTGTCCGACCGTGTGACCGTGCTCGACTACGGCGAAGGCATCGCAGAGGGAACCCCGGCCGAAGTCCGCTCGGATGCGCGTGTCATTACCGCTTACCTCGGCGTGGGTCTCGAGGCAGCGCGAAGCAAAGGGACGGTCGCGACATGATCCGTCTGGAAAACGTCTGTGCAGGGATCGGCCGGATCGAGATCCTCCGCCGCATCAATCTCGAGGTCAATAGCGGGGAACTGGT
Organism: Betaproteobacteria bacterium; assembly: GCA_031391405.1. Lineage (GTDB taxonomy): Bacteria > Pseudomonadota > Gammaproteobacteria > Burkholderiales > SG8-39 > SHXR01. The sequence continues at coordinate 777 of JANMUI010000582.1, read as the reverse complement.
GGCGGTGCTGGGTGCGAACGGCGCGGGCAAGACGACGTTGCTCCGGGTCGTCTCGGGCATCGTGCCGGTTGGGTCGGGAACGATCCATTTCGATGGAAGGCCGATTGCCGGCACCGCGGCGCATGCGCTGGCGCGCGCAGGACTCGTGCACGTTCCGCAGGGGCGCCAGATCATCCCAGCACTGTCGGTTGCCGAAAACCTGGCGATCGGCGCACTCAATCTGCCAGGCATTACGAAAGCGGAGATCGCATTGAAGCTCGAGGCCGAATACGCGCGCTTCCCGGTCCTTCGGGCGCGCAGCGCCATTCCCGGCGGTTCACTGTCGGGGGGTGAGCAACAGATGCTTGCCATTTCGCGTGCGCTGATGATGCGGCCCAAGGTTCTGATGCTGGACGAACCCTCGCTCGGCTTGGCGCCCCAGCTTGTGCACGGCATCATGATGGCATTGGCCGATCTATCGAAGAGCGGCATTGCGATCCTTCTTGTCGAGCAGAAGTTGGCCGCGCTCGACATTGCGGACCGCGCGTACGTCCTCAAGAACGGCCAGATCGTGCACTCAGGCGATGCGACGCTACTCAAGAACGATGCGGCGATATTGAGCCACTATCTCAGCTGATCGATGTATTAGGGGACATATTGAGGGACAGGCCGGAATGGCATTTACTGAAGCGAATTGGGGGGATTGACCGTTCGCCCTGAGCCCTTCGACGAGCTCAGGACAGGCCTGTCGAAGGGTGAACGCCGGAGCGTCCGTGAGCGGGCGATCGCCCGCCCTCG
>JANMUI010000548.1:0-24481 GCA_031391405.1 Betaproteobacteria bacterium | reverse complement strand
TGCGTCATCCCGGTGATCGCGGCCGCCGCCGACTGGCTGAGCCCGCGCTTTTCGACCAGTTCGTTGAACTTCAAGGCAAGGCTGGCTTTCGCGGTCAACTCCTCCGCGTCCTTGAACCCAAGGTCGACCAGCACGTTGTCGGTACCCTTGTGACCGCGTTTGCGTTCCATCGCTATCTCCCGCAAAGCCCGTATCGGGCAAGCACTGCTTTCAATCGCTTTGCCACCAGAGCAACATCGGGCTGTGGGGTCGCGATGCCGGCTTTGGATTTTTTCTGAAATGCATGCAATACGTGAACCGCATCCGCTATTCGCACAGACGGCGCGGAACGTGTCACCCCGATAATCCTCGACCACTTCGTACACTCCGGAGCCCAGGCCCTTCCACGGCTTGGCGGAGCTCGCCGTTTGCCCAAGCTGCGCGATGAATAACGCGGCGCCCATGTCCTTCTGGACGGCAACGGGAAACGCTTTGAAGTCCTTCTTCGATGAGCCCTCCCAGAACAGAGGTCGCCGCTTATCAGTCATTAATTATACCTGTCCGGATATGGACCACAAACGCGTTTGCGTGGCCTGGGGTCGCAAGCCGCTGACGGGCCGACTGGATGAGAGTTCGTAGATCGGAGATGAGGGTCGCTTCGTCGATGCGACGCACTTGCAGTGCGTAGTATTCTGGCGGAAGAGGCGAGAGTCGAACTCACCAGGGACATCTTGGATACCCCTCACCGGTTTTGAAGACCGTGCACCCCACCGGGGATGATTCTCTTCCTTGGTTTGAAAAATCTACCACGCGCGCACAACGATACACGACGTTGCTCTTTCGATTTCTTGGCGGCGGCGCTTGTTCGAATCAAATTACCAGGCAATCGCTATGCGCCGTCGTGCCGTCATGGTTGCTTCAGTTGATCTTTGCGCGACCGGTCATCCATACACGCATTATTTGCGGCACCGCCTCGTCGATTCGTTGACCAATCTCTGCTTCACTCAGCGTGCTGAGTGGGTGTTGAATCACCACCCAATCCAATCCGCTCATGCCGAGCGCGTCCCGTTGTGTTTGCGCTTCGAGGGTGAATTCAGTCGTGATGATCACCGCGGTCGGGATGCCTTTGGCTTCGAGTGCCACTGCGTCATGCATACAGCACGATGTGCAGGAACCTCAGTCGCCGATCGCTGTCAAGACGATGTCGTTGTTCGCGACGATCTCGTCGATGAGCGCGGGCGCCGCAATCAACGAAAAGCTCTCCTTTCGGTAGTAGGTGACGGCGCTGAATCCGGCCTGCTCGACCAGCTTGTCACGCGTGCCGCGCAAAAGCTTGTTGGCGTTCCATTTCGTATTGTCGAGGATCGCGAGGCGTTTGCCGGCGAGCTTGGACGCGCGCGGTGCGCAATGCATCAACGTCGCGGTGACTTCGCCGCGCGGATCGTAGACGCGCATGCCAGGAATTCCAGATTGCATCACGTAGTCTCCTGATCGAGATCCAAAGGGCGCAAAGGGTGAGTTGTCAGCCGTATCCATGACAGAGCTGTGTGGCAGGCTGCGCAGCTTCATAGGTAACACGTGCCATCCACACAACGCGCCGATGCAGACGTCGCGGGCGGTGCGCCACCATCGATCGAGCGTAGCACGGGTGATGACATGCGACCCCAGCCGGGAATGAACGCCGAGAAGCGCCCCGCCTCGCCCCCTGCGACGAACAGGTGGATGTTGTCGGGGTAGGGGACGGCCGGGATCCGAGAGTCGGGTTCGCGCTTGTACCAAGGCGGCAAGCTGCGATTGTAGACTTTACCGTAGCGGTCGCCGAATGACACGTCGCGCCAGAGATTGCCCGACTGTTGCCAAAGGTAGTAGCGAATATCCTGCCGCTTCCAGCCGCGCTTGGCGATCGTGCGAGCGTGTTCGGGGCCCAGTACCACCGCGCAATGTCCGGCCGACACCGCGTTGTTGTGCGCGAATGTGCTCATCGCCGAGCAGATCGAATCGAGAATGCCTTCCGGATCGTCCGCGACGTGATTCGTCACGCTATGCGGCGGTTCGGCGGCAATCAGGAACACCGTCGAATCGTCGGCGCGATAGCCCTGGTCGACATGGTAGGGCGCGAACGGGCTCTCATCCTCGTTCTCCGCGATGCAGTAGGTGTATTTGCCCGGATGCCCGAGCGTGGCCTTGTCGAGTTTTCCGGGCCATCCGCCACCGACATTCAACAGGATCAACCGAATCGCGCGGCCGATCGTCGCATTGGCGCGATTGCCCGACCCGAACACATTGCCACCCGCGTTCATGCCGATGCGTCCGCGAACTGGTCCGTTGACGACCAGCAACGGCGCGCACATATGCGTGGTCGCCTGCACGCCATTCAAATTGAAGTGAGGCGTGCAAAGAGCAAGCATTGCCGCGCGGATCACCGGCGCGTATTCAGGCAGGCAGCCTGCCATGACGGCGTTGATCGCCAGCACCTCGCGAGTGAGGTTGCCCCATCGCGGTGGCACGCGCGCTTCGATGAACGCCGGCTCACCGCCCAGTGCATCGAGCATTGCGGCAATCTTTTCCGTGGTTGGCGGCATGACCGGGAATCCATCCGAGACGCCCTTTGCGTAGTACCACTCGATGAGATCGGTGCCCGCGGGAACGGCACTTTCCAGTTCGGTTGGCGGCGCGGTGTTGCCTGCAATGACAGCGGGAGAGTTCATGTTGTGGTGGCGCAATTGGACGCTGTCCGAGTATAGGGCCACATCATCAGACGGCGCCGAAGACGTCGTCGGCGGTCGCCACCATCGAACGGCTATTGCCGCGCCGCTTCGTGAGGCCGGCGCGATCGAAGAATTCCAATACTTCGATCGTGAGATTGCGCCCGATGCCGGTCGTGTCCTTGAACGCAACCGCTGAAAATGATGCATCGTCGCTTGCATCGGCCAATTGCTGCGCGATGTTCGCGAGTGCGCGCAGATGAGGGCGCAGATAGCAGCGATTGGGCGCCACGCGATACGCTTCACCTGCGGTGCAGACGCGATCGAGTGTTCCCTGTATCGACTGGACGGGCAATCGCAATTGTTCGGCCAGCTCACCCACACGGGGAGGACGGGTCGCCCCCTCATCGATCAACGGTCGCATGCGTTCCCAGAGCTTTGCATCCGCGGGCGGCAATTTAGGGCGATGCGCCGGCCGCCGAAATGTTGAACCGTCGCGCACGATCCGCTTCGTGCTGAGGAGCGATTGCAGCGCATGTTCGATCGCCAACGGACGATGCTTGCCACCCAGCGCGGTCAGCAGCGTTTTTCGATCAGGTCCGGATGTCGTAGCGTGTTCGAGATGATGGCGCTCGATCGCGCCTTCGATCACCTGCGCGGCTGCGTCGCTATCGGTTTGTCGGATCGCGCGGGGCGAGCCCTGGTATGTCACCCGCGTGAGCCGCGACCGCTCGATGAGCGCTGACATCTCCGCATCGCTCGTGTTCCAGGCAGCCTGCAACGCCACCGTGTCCGCGCCGAACGGGAAATGCGCGGCGATCCAATCGATGATTACCTCGGAAGATTCTGTGCCGAGCGTGCGCAGCAACTCGATACGCTCGGTACGCTTCAGGCGGACGCTCTCCGGAAATGGATCGAGCACGGTCGCGCCAACGATGGTGCGGGTGTTGGAGGCATCACGCAATACGATGCGATCGCCACGCACCGCATGGACGGGATGACTCAATCGCAAGCGCGCCCAGCGTGCGTTGGGTTCCTCGCTCGTCTCGAACATGAGAAGACGACCCGGGACATCCGCTGTTCCAAGGAATGCATGGACGGCGGAATCCTGGGGGAGCGACTTGCCCCCGGATTGACGGCTGAGCTCGACATCGAGGGTCGCGGTCGGCCGATCGATGCTTGGGGTCACCAGCCAATCGCCGCGTGCCGCGCTGGTGCGATCGATCGCGGCGCCGGCAAGATTGATCGCGCAGCGGGTGCCGGCCGGTGCGATGTCCGTACTCTTTCCGGCAACCCGGATGCCGCGTATGCGGGCCTCCTTGCCATGGGGCGCGATGTGAGCCGTCTGGCCGACATGGATCGCGCCGCTGCTTGCCGTACCGGTGACCACGAGGCCTTCGCCCGCGGCGATGAACGCGCGGTCGATCGCCATGCGGAACAGTCCTCTCTCCCGCTGCGCGGTCCGGGTCGGTGCAAGGGCGGCGATCGCATCGGCCAGCGATTCCAGTCCGACGCCATGTGTCGCATCGATCGGAAAAATCGCAGCACCCGCAAACCGCGTCGTCGCGAGCAGTGCCTGGATTTCCGCTTTGGCATCCGACAGTCGAGCGGGTGTCGCGCGATCGATTTTCGTGAGCGCCACCAGGAGTTGATCCACCGCAAGCAGCTCCAGAATTTCAAGGTGCTCGCGGGTCTGCGGCATCGGGCCATCGTCAGCCGCGACGACCAGTAGTGCGGCATCGACGCACGCGACGCCGGCCAACATATTCTTGATGAACCGTTCGTGCCCTGGTACGTCGATGAACGAAACCGCTCGCCCCCGCGGATCGTGCCAGTGCGCGAAGCCGAGGTCGATCGAAATGCCCCGTGCCTTCTCCTCGGGGAGGCGGTCGGTTTCGACGCCGGTCAGGGCGCGGACCAGGGTCGTTTTGCCGTGGTCGATGTGGCCGGCAGTGGCGAGGATCATCTCAAGCCTGAATCTTGGAACACGGCGGATGCAGAGGGCACAGGAGGAAGAGGTGAGGGCACAGAAGATAGAAAGACGGGCCGGCTCGCGATTATTGCAGGGCAAGCGAATCGACGCACAGGTGCGATGGCGAGGAGTAGTATCGCCGCAGTTGCCCTCTCTTCCGTGGGATCCGGTATGGCGATGCCGTTGCTCACCGACGGTCTGGTCGTCTTCGTGAAGCGCGACTGTCCCACTTGCGTGATGGTCGAGCCGGTCATTCAGGCGCTCGATCGCGCCGGCCGAACGCTCGTTGTCTGCGCCCAGGACGATCCCACTTTTCCGAGCGCTGTGCGGCATGTCATCAACGACACGTCTCTCGAATGGTCGTTCCGCTACGGCATTGAAACGGTACCGACCGTCGTTCGCATGAGCGGAGGCGAGGAGATCGATCGCTCGGTTGGATGGGAGCAGGCGGAATGGTCGCGGGTGACGAACACGCCTGACATCGGATCAGGATTGCCGCCCTGGCAGCCGGGCTGCGGGTCGCTCACCACCGCACCCGGCGTTGCGGAAACGCTGGTCGCGCGATTCGGCGATCCTGGCATCAAGGCCCGCAAGATCGAAGTCGGCGAATGGGACGATCCGGTCGAGGCGTGCTTCGATCGCGGCTGGTCGGACGGTCTGCCGGTCGTGCCACCGACCGATGATCGCATTCTTCGCATGTTGAAGGGCACGACCCGGAAGGCAGACGAGGTGATCGGCGCCATCCCGCCTAACCTCGTGCCGTGCACCATCGAGAAGGTGGCGATCAATGCGGTCATGGCCGGATGCAAGCCCGAGTACATGCCCGTGTTGCTGGCGGCACTCGAAGCTGCGCTCGAACCGAAATTCACGCTGCATGGGCTCACCTGCTCTACCTGTTTTTCATCCCCAATCATCGTGGTCAATGGCCCGGTCGCCAAAGCCATCGGGATGAATTGGGGTGTCAATGTGCTCGGTCAAGGCAATCGGGCGAACGCGACGATCGGGCGCGCACTCAACCTGGTCGTGCGGAATGTGGGCGGCGGCATTCCAGGGGGAATCGATCGCGCGACGATCGGTGGTCCGCACAAGATCGGATTGTGCTTCCCCGAGGATGAAACCGATCCGGCCTGGGTCCCGCTTGCGGTCGCGCGCGGCGTTGCGCGAGGGAAGAGTGCGGTAACCTTGTTCCAGGGCGATGCGATGCAAGGATTTGTCGATCAGCGTTCACGCACGCCGGACGACCTGACGCGCTCGCTTGCCATGGCGCTCTTTGCCGCGGGGCATCCGAAACTCTGCGAGGTCGTGAACGCGATGCTTGTTCTGGGGCCCGAGCACTATGCGATCTATCATGATGCGGGCTGGGATCGAGCGCGCATCCAGGCCGCGTTGCATGCGGCCTTGAAGCGGCCGGGACGCAGCCTCGTCATGGGCGCGCACGGCGTCGGTGAAGGGATTCCAGCGGATCGCGCCGAGGAAGTCGTCGACAAATTCTGGCCCGAGGGACTGCTTATCGTGCGTGCGGGCGGTGACGCGGGATTCTTTTCGGCAATTCTCGCCGGCTGGACGGGTGGGCGGTTCCGCGCGGAAACGCAACCCATCACGAGGGAGGTGCATGCATGAACGGAGCGCTGACATTGCGGGATCCGACCGCCGAGTCCGTCGGCACGCGTCGTGGCCGCCTCGCGCCACCGCGATCGCTCGAGGGGAAAACGATTGCGCTCCTCGACATCGGGAAAACGCGCGGTAATGAGTTCATCGATCGGCTCGAAGTCCGTCTTACCGAACAGGGGATTGCAACGCGACGCTACAAGAAGCCGACCAACACACAGGTCGCACCGACCGAGCTGTTGCAAAATATGGCGACCGAAACACAGGTCGCGGTGATCGCGCTATCGGATTGAGGCTCGTGTACGTCGTGCAGTTTGCATGACCTCGCTAGTCTCGAATCGCGTGGCGTTGCTTGCGTCAACATCGTGACTTCGCACTTTGCAGAGGCCGCGGACGCGCAATGTGAAGCGCTCGGATTCGATCCGGCGATCGTCTACGTTCCGCATCCGATCCAGAACCGCACGACGGCCGAGTTGCATCGGTTGGCTGACGCGTATTTCGAGAAGATCGTTGCGAGCATGACCGTCAAGGATTGAGCCTAGAATCCCACGCTTCGCCGCCCCCTTTTGATAAGGGGAAACGTTTTCGCCTCTTCAGAAGGGGCAACATGAACTTGAGATTCCCCGTGGTCTGTCCCCTATTGTTCTTGGTCTACGTTGAGTCCGTTGCGTTGGTTGCGCCGTCGAGTTTGCTGTTCCGGCGATCTATTTCACGCCTCGCCGCCGCTCCTCGCCCGATACGAGCTCTTCGACGAAGTGATTGAAGATCGCGGGTTCCTCGAGGTTCGCGCAATGCCCCGTGTTCGGCATCACCGCCAAGCGTGAATTGGGCAGGCGATTGCGCAAGAAGAACGACGGACGCACGCAACCCGCGTCGCGGTCCCCCACGATGATGAGCGCCGGGACCTGCATACGCTTCAACTTGCTATCCCACGAGTAAATCGTGGGCCGCCCGATCTGAAAGCCGCGTAGCGTGCGCGCCGAACCCTTGGCGGAATGCTCCGAGAAGTTGCGCAGGAACTCCGCGAATCCGAGCGGATCTTTTTCCTTCAACGGTTCCCGGCTCGGGCTGTGCGCGTATTTCGCGATGCCTTCCACCATGCCGAGCTGTTCGAGACGATCGGCAAGCTGCGCGGATTCTTCCAGATACGCGGGCCGTCCCTCCGGATCGCTGCCGGAGCCCGCTGCCGCAATCACGATGGACCTCGCGCGCGCCGGATGGGTGATCGCAAAACTCATCGCGGCGTAACCGCCCATCGAGAGCCCGACGATATGGGCGGAATCGAGCTTGCATGCATCCATGACGACACGCACATCGTCAACGGCTTTCTCGTAGCCGTAGTCACTTTCCATTTCAGGCACCGATGACGGCGGATAGCCGCGGGCATTGAACGCGATACAGCGAAAGCGCCGGCTGAGCCCATGGATTTGTGGCGCCCAACTGCGCACGTCGCCCGCGAATTCATGGACGAAGATGATCGGCGCACCGCTGCCGTGATCCTCGTAGTAGAGCTGCACGACACCGTTCGATGCGAATGGCAAGATTGCTCCCCTATGGGCCTTCGTTCAATGCCGGCGCTTTCAACGCCTGATGTTGAAGCGCGCGTCGCGCCACGCAAATGCCGCGCGGAGTCCGTCGCGCCTGGCGACTTCCATGAATTGTCGCTTGTCGGGTGAGCCGTGGGACTCGATCTGGAGGTCGATATCGAGCGCCGTCTGCAGCGCTTCGTTGAGCCCCATCTGCTCGTAGGTGCGATTGATCGCCTTCTTCGTGTCCCGCATCAGCTCCGGATCGATGGCGGCCATGTGACGCGCCATCGCAAGCGCCGCTTGAAGGTGCTCGCCATTCTGCACGATGCGATTGATCAATCCGAGCCGCAGTGCATCGGCCGCGCTGACATTGTCCATGCCGTTGAGAATGATCTCCTTGGCTTGCTTGGGACCGGTGAGCCAGGGCAGGATCATCGTGACGATACCGGCGCCGAACTTGAGCTCGGGTTCGCCGAAGATCGCGTTCTCGGCGGCGATGGTGATATCGCACGCCATCGCGAGCTCGAAGGCGCCGGCGAGACAATGGCCCTGGACCGCCGCGATCGTCGGCTTCGAGAGCGACCAGAATCGCATCGTCGCGTTGAAGTCATCCTCCAACACCTTGCGCCATTGCGGAACGCCGCTCGGTCTTGCTTCCAGTTGCTCCTTGAGATCGAAGCCGGACGAGAATGCGGAACCCGCACCGGTGACGACGAGCACCCGGATCTCTGCGTCGGATTCGACAGCGTCGCACACGAGATTGATTTCTTCGAGCATCAACCGATTCATGGCGTTGAGACGCTCGGGCCGATCGAGCGTGAGGATCGCGATGTGATCGGCTTTCTCCAGCCGGACGGTTTGCAGTCTCACTGTGAGGACAGTACCGAGGCCAGCAGATTCGCGCCGAAGTCGGCCGCGCCGCGCGATTCCATGTACGGGGCGCTTCGAAGGTATTCCTTGATCGCGCGCAAGGCCGCGGGCTGCCGGGATGCAATCGTGGCAATGAGCTTGTCGACCGCTCGCTCGAATTCCGCGTGTGGCGCTACCACGCTCACCAGGCCGACTTCGGCGGCGCGCTTCGCATCGATCTCGTTCAGGCTCAACACGAGATACGCGGTCATCTTGGGCGCCACCCGCCGCAAGTGCGCGGACATTGCAAGGGTGGGCGGCAGATTCTTTTCCATTTCAGGTAGCGAGAACCGGGCACGATCGGAGGCGATCAGTACATCGCACGCGGAGGCGATCGCGCAGCCGAATCCCAGGGCAGGCCCTTGCACTGCCGCGATCACCGGGACGGGTGAGTCGTAGATCGCCCGATAGGCGGAAAGAATCGTATCGATCACCCGGGCGCGGATTTGCAAGCTGGTCGGTTTGGCCGTGCTCGCCGGGCCCGGGCCGCGGCCGCGGCAAAAGTCGGCGCCATTGGCAGCGATGACGGTCGCGCGCGCATTCTCGCCTGCACCGGCGGCCGTGACTGCCGCGGCGAGATCGCGTACGTCGTCGAGCTGGAGGAGGTTCCCGTCGGCAGGGCGATTCAGGGTGATGCGGGTGACACCGGCGTTCTCGTCAATCAACAGATTCATCGGGATTCCTCGTCTCCACAGGTGATATGGATCCGAAGATTACCCGGTACGCTCCTGCAGCGCTCGCCTGAGCCATGGTCCGGACAGTTCATCGCGCTGGCCGGTGCATCGAATCAGATACGGCTCGCCCGACATCGAGCTCTTGGAGGCGATGTGCTCGATGAATTGTTCGGAGGTCAGCTCGCTTCGCACCGATGCACGCTTTCGCCGCAGATGCTCGGCCGCCTCGTTGGCGGGATACGCGTTACCGTTGCGGACAAACTGACAACCCGATCGGGCGATCCGCGTGATCAGGAACTCGATATCGTTCGATGGCTGGCCGAGCAAGGGCGCCGACATCGACCCGCACGCAATGCCGATCAGCGCGGCGACGACGGACCTCAACGCCATCGGCGGACCGGGTCCGGATGCATCGGTACCCAAGGCGTCGGACAGTGCTGGATCGCGGGGTAGTAGCCGCCGAGTTGCGGACAGAAAAATGCGACCTGCGCTGGTGCGATCGGCTGATGTGCGGGAATACCCGGGTGCATCGGATGGTGCGGAGCAGGCGGCTGCACCGATCCCGCCGGGGCGCCGATCGCGGGCGAGTAGGGCATCAGCATCGGCGAATACGCAGGCAGATTGAACTGATTGCTGATCGGTGGCGGCTTATGCGTCCGATGCGCGTCGTGCGATGCGCCGGAACCCTGCGCGTAGGCGGGCGAGACGAAACCGGACGACACGGCGAGAGCGGATAGGACTGCGAATCGGATACCAAACATGGGCACCTCCAGCGATCGGGATGCGTGTCGACTACTCTCGCCCCGGTACCCTCGCCCGGAATTGGGCCCCGTCCGGGCACCAACGCCTGACCAGAAGCCGCGTGGCGATGATTCTCTAACGCTTCGACAGCAGATAGGTTACACCGGTCGTGGCGATGGATGGATGGGGCATCCGCCAAGCGGTGCCGATCGGGTGGTGCCCGTGAGGAAAACCTGCGTCGTGCGTTATCCGTGTTTGCGGATGAAAGCGCGAATGCGGGGATAGATCGCTTCGCGCCAACGCCGGCCGCTGAAGATTCCGTAGTGCCCGAGACCAGGCGCCATGTAGTGCTCACGGCGGGCCGCGGGAACGCCCGTACAGAGGCCATGGGCGGCCTCCGTCTGTCCGTTGCCTGATATATCGTCGAGCTCGCCTTCGATCGTGAAAAGCGCCGTCGACTTGATTCGATGCGGTTCGACCAGTTGCCCGCGCACCTTCCAGGTCCCGTTCGGCAAAGCGTGTTCCTGGAATACCGTTTGGATCGTGTCGAGGTAATACTCGGCCGCCATGTCGAGGACGGCGTTGTATTCATTGTAGAACTTGCGATGCCCCTGCGCGCTGTCGCCGTCGCCCTTGATCAGATCGTCGAAATAGTCCCAGTGGGCCCGCGCGTGACGCTCGGGATTCATCGCGACAAATCCCATGTGCTGCAGGAAGCCGGGATAGACCAGCCGCCCGAATCCGGGATATTTGCCGGGCACCCGGTGAATGACGTTTCGTCTGAACCAGTGGAGCGGTTTCTGCGTGGCAAGATTGTTGACCGCGGTCGGGCTGCGACGCGCATCGATCGGCCCGCCCATCATCGTCATCGTCAACGGTTTCACCGGCACCTGGTCGGCTGCGTCGAGGGCGACCGCCGCAAGGACCGGGACGGTAGGCTGGCAGACGGAGATGACATGCACCTTGGGCCCGAGTGCCGCGATGAATTCGCGAATGTAGCCGACATAGTCATCGAGATGAAAGGCACCATCCGACAGCGGAACCATGCGGGCATCGATCCAGTCGGTGAGGTACACCTCATGCTCAGGCAGAAACGCGCGAACCGTGTCGCGCAGCAAGGTCGCGTGATGCCCGGACAGCGGCGCGACGAGCAGGACCGTAGGATCTTTGCGTCTGGTTGCCCCTTCAAGGGTCGTCCGCTTGAAGTGAATGAGATTGCAGAAGGGCCGAGCGAGAGTCGTTTCCTCGGTTACGCCGATCGTAACGCCGTCGATGGTGGTGGTATCCAACCCGAATGCAGGCTTCGTATAGCGCTGCGTCAGTCGCAGGAACAGATCGGACCCCGCCGAGATGGCGCGGGATGATGGCGTGTAGGCGAGCGGACTCAGCGGATCGCCGAACAGGTCGCGGCTCATCTTGGCCATCGCGCCCCAAGGCGCGAGGATCGTGTGCGTCAATTCGTGCAGGGTGTACAGCAACGCTAGCCCCCAGGGCGGCCTCTTCTTGTCAAGCCCGCCGGTCAGTATTCTGAAATCCGCTCACGACGGCTCAATCCGTCGCGAGATGAACGGGCGCCTACCACGGTGCCCTTGCGCCTTATACCAGACGCTTCGCTGCAATGCGGCATCACATAGGGTGATTCCGCGCAATCAGGCTGCTTTCTTGCCCTTGGCGACCTCTTCGTCACGCAGTGCCCGGCGCAGGATTTTCCCGACATTCGTCTTGGGCAGATCAGCCCGAAATTCCACCGACTTCGGTCGTTTGTATCCGGTCAGGTTCTCCGCGCAATAGGCGCGCAGCGTCTCTTCGGTGAGTCCCGGATCTTTCTTGACGACGAAGAGCTTGACCGCTTCACCCGAATGCGCATCCGGAATACCCACGACCGCGCATTCGAGAACACCAGGATGACCGGCGACGACCCCCTCGATCTCGTTCGGATACACATTGAATCCCGAGACGAGAATCATGTCTTTCTTGCGATCGACGATCCGGATATAGCCGCGTTCGTCCATCACGCCGACATCGCCGGTCGCGAAGAAGCCATCGCGCGTCATCACCTTCGCCGTCTCGTCCGGGCGATTCCAATAGCCGCGCATTACCTGCGGGCCGCGGATGCAGATTTCCCCGGGTTCACCCAGCGCGACATCGGCCCCGGCGTCATCCCGCAGCACGATCTCGGTCGAGGAAATCGGCAGGCCGATGGTACCGTTGTATTCCTTGAGATCGAGCGGATTGATCGTCGCGGCGGGAGACGTTTCCGAAAGTCCGTACGCCTCGACCAAGGTGCTACCGGTGGCTTCCTTCCAACGATCGGCAACCGGCTTCTGTACCGCCATGCCGCCGCCCAGGGTCACTTTCAATTGCGAGAAATCCAGGCGCGCAAACTCCGCGTTGTTGAGCAGCGCGTTGAACAGCGTATTGACGCCGGTGATCATGGTGAACGGATGCTGCGCAAGCTCCTTCACCAGGCCTGGAATGTCGCGCGGATTGGTAATCAGAACGTTGCACCCGCCCAGCTTCATCATCAACAGGCAATTCGCCGTCAGTGAAAAAATATGATAGAGGGGCAACGGCGTGATGATCACCTGCCGCGAATCACCGAGAAACGGTTCGAGCCATGCACTCGCCTGCTCCAGGTTCGCGAGGATATTTCGATGCAGGAGGGTCGCGCCTTTCGAAACCCCGGTCGTGCCGCCCGTGTACTGGAGGAACGCAACGTCATCCTGGCGCATCGGCACCCGCTTCATTTCATGGCCGCCGCCTTCGGCGAGCACGCTGTTGAAGCGGATCGCCTGCGGCAGGCGGTATGCGGGCACCATTTTCTTGATGTACCGGAGTACGAAGTTGACGATGTGCCCTTTCACGCCGAGCAGATCACCCACGGCGGCGACGATGACATGCTTGAGCGGCGTCGACTTGACGACCTGCTCGAGGGTGCTCGCGAAATTCTCGAGGATCACGATGACCTCGGCACCCGAGTCGCGCAACTGATGTTCGAGCTCGCGCGGGGTGTAGAGCGGATTGCAATTCACGACAATGCATCCGGCTCTTAGCGCCCCGAATACCACGACCGGGTATTGCAGAACATTGGGCATCATGATCGCGACGCGCGAGCCTTTCACATACCCCGTGGCGTGCAGCCATGCGCCGAAGTTGCGCGACATGCGATCAAGGTCACCGAAGGTGATGGATTTACCCATGTTGGTGTATGCCGGGCGATCCGCGTACTTCTTGGTACAGCTATCGACCAACTCGCCGATCGAGGCAAACTGATCAAAGCGAACTTCGGCGGGTACACCGGGCGGGTAGCTCTTCAGCCAGATCTTTTCCATCTCACTGGGTCTCCTCGGTTGGCGCCCTGCCGCATTCTGGGTGTGCAACGGCTGCAGGTGTGGATGTCCCGTTGGCTTCCGCAGCCAAGCGATTGCCGGTCCGGCCGAGGCACCCCGCGCGACGCCATAATCCCGCACCGAACGCGCATTGGCAAGCAGATTGAGGTCACACGTTTTTGAAAGCGGGCTTGCGTTTCTCAATGAACGCCGACATGCCTTCCTTCTGATCAGCAGTGGCGAATAGTGCGTGGAACATCCGCCGCTCGAACAGGATCCCTTCGCCCAGGCCGCCTTCGTAGGCGCGATTCACGCATTCTTTCGCCATCATCACGGAAGGCAGCGAGAACTCGCTGATCGCCGCCGCTGCGCTGATCGCCGCCTCCATCAGCTTGTCGGCAGGAACGATGCGCGAGACCAGTCCGGCCCGCTCGGCTTCCGCTGCATCCATCATCCGGCCGGTAAGCACCAGATCCATCGCCTTCGCTTTGCTGACCGCGCGGGGCAGGCGCTGCGTTCCCCCGGCGCCCGGGATGATGCCCAACTTGATCTCGGGCTGGCCAAACCGCGCGTTCTCGGCCGCGATCACGATGTCGCACATCATGGCGAGCTCGCAACCGCCGCCAAGCGCGAATCCGGAAACCGCCGCGATGATCGGCTTTCGCACCGATCGGATGCGATCCCAATTGCGCGTGATGTACTCGGACTTGTAGACGTCCATGAACGACCAGTCTTTCATCGCCGCGATATCGGCGCCGGCCGCGAACGCTTTCTCATTGCCGGTGATCACGATCGCGCCAATGCCAGGGTCGCTATCGAACGCGACGAGCGCATCGCAGAGCTCGTTCATCAATCCGTCATTCAACGCATTCAATTGTTTGGGGCGATTGATCTGTACGAGGCCGACTTTGCCGCGTGTTTCGACCAGCAGGAATTCATAGGCCATTGGAGCTTCCTTCGTGATTATTGAGACAAGGGCAAACCTTGCGGCGATTATACGAGGCCGGTCGCGGACGACGTGCGCCCCAGGCTGTTCGCTGTTTCAGTCCGCGTCGGTCGCGCGCTTGCTCTTGTGGACCGAGAGCGGGATCACATGCGGCAAATCGAACCGGCGGCGATCGGGTTCGACTACGGTGAGCGCCTCGACCTCGCGCATCGTCGAGCGGCAACGCACGGCGAGCTCCTGATAGGTCCGCGTGCCTTCGCGTTTCCAGGCGAGCTCGTCATCGGAGAGCGTCTTCACGACCTTGGCTGGAATGCCCGCCACCAGGGTACGCGCCGGAATCACCGCCTCGGCCCGCACGAACGCGAGCGCCGCGACGATCGCCGATTCACCCACGACCGCATTGTCGTTCACCACCGCGTTCATCCCGACCAGCGCATTGCGACCGATCCGGCAGCCGTGGATCGCCGCGCCATGTCCGATGTGACCGTCCTCGCCGATGATCGTGTCGGTTCCGGGAAAGCCGTGCAGGACACAGCAATCCTGGATGTTGGCGCCGGCCTCGACGATGATGCGACCGAAATCGCCCCGCAGACTCGCGCACGGTCCGATGTACACGCGCGCGCCGATGATGACATCGCCGATCAGCACCGCGCTCGGGTGAACGAACGCGGTCGGGTCGACAACCGGTGTGATGCCATCGATGGAGTAGACTTTCGGCATGTTGTTTTCTTATGCGTTTAACGTTGAATTTGAAGACCATTCTAACCGCGCCCGCAATTCTTCTAGCCACCATGAGCGCAACCTCTGTCGCCTTCGATCTCCAGGGCCATCGCGG
The DNA here is from genome assembly GCA_031391405.1 of Betaproteobacteria bacterium. Lineage (GTDB taxonomy): Bacteria > Pseudomonadota > Gammaproteobacteria > Burkholderiales > SG8-39 > SHXR01. The sequence continues at coordinate 9,254 of JANMUI010000548.1, read as the reverse complement.
GGCGCGCGGCCTCCGGCCGGAAAATTCCATTGCGGGCTTCACCACGGCGCTCGCGATCGGTGTCACGACGCTCGAGCTCGATGCGGCGATCACCAAGGATGGCGTGGTGGTTATCTCCCACGATCCCAGCCTCAATCCGGATATCACGCAGATCGGACGAGGCAAATGGATCGAACCGCCGTACCCACCGATCGCATCGCTCTTGCATGCGGATCTGGCGCGTTACGACGTCGGCAAGATGCGACCGGGTTCCAACTACGCGCAACGTTTTCCGTTCCAGAAGAGTCGGGCGAGGACACGCATCCCGCGGCTGGTCGATCTCTTCGATGCTGCCCGCACGCTCGACGCGCGGGAGGTCCGCTTCAACATCGAGACGAAGACTTTTCCCGAGTCGCCCGACCTCACCCTGCCGCCCGAGGCGTTCGCGCGTGCGCTCATTGCCGAGATCCGGCGCGCTGGTGTCGCGGCGCGCACGACGATCCAATCATTCGACTGGCGAACGCTCGCGGTCGTGCAGCGCGAGGCGCCGGAAATTCCGACCGTCTATCTCACCGCGCAACAAGAGTGGCTGGACAACATCTGGGCCGACCGTGAGGCCCTATCGCCTTGGACAGTCGATATTCGATTTGCCGTCGAAGGATCGGTGCCTCGCATGGTGCGTGCGGCCGGCGGCAAGATCTGGTCACCATTTTTCGGCGACGTCACGCGGTCGAACCTGAGCGAAGCCAAAGCGCTTGGCATGCGGGTCATTGCCTGGACCGTGAATACCCGTCCCGATATGGAGCGCCTGATGGACTGGGGCATCGATGGATTGATATCCGACTATCCTGACTTGCTGCGGACGGTCGCGATCGAGAAGGGGCTTCCCGTCCCGGCACCGGTGCGTGCGCGCCGCCGATCGAAACCCGCTTAGCGCTTGACCACCAAGGCACGCCAGGACGGCTCGACGGTACTACGGGACTCGACGCGGATCCGAATCCGGTCGTGCATCGGCGGATCGCAATCCTTAGTACCTGGCGTCGGCCGATGCCAGCGCGGCAAACTTTGGTTGCAAGCCAATTACCGCCAAGCGGGCCTCGGCTTCCTGACGTGTGAGCTGGTCCACCAGCTTACCCAATTCGCCGAGCCTCCCTTCCCGCGCCAGCCGCTCGATTTCCTTGCAGGTTTCAGCGAGCGGGAGCGCACCGACCGTGGCGGCCGTCGATTTGAGGGTATGCGCGGCAATGAGAACGACATGGGCGTCGTTCTTTGCGAGCCCGGCCTGTATGTTGACCACATGCCGCTGTGAATCGACGACATAGAGATCGACGATTTCTGTCACGGTGTCGGTGCCGAGATCCCTGGCAAGGGAGACCAAAGTGCGTTCAATATCGGCTAACACGGAACCTCCGGATGCATCGGGTTGGTCGGCAATCGGCGTTGCGCGCAACACGATCGGCAAGCGCGTCGAAAAACGAGCCGGCGAGCATATCGCGCAATGTCGAGGGAAGGAAGAAGTAAGAGATCAGCTCGGTTCATCAGCGTGCTGTTCATTGATGCGCGGTTGTCGAGTGTCCTTCACCACGGGCGATCGTTGGAGCGCTATGCACGTTCAATGCGGCAGTCTGCGTTGCCTTGCCGTGTAGAGGTCCGATTGCCCGCAGCAATTCGGCATTTCGCAACGGTGTGCGAAGAATCGTCACGCCACCGCCGAGCTCGAAAACGCTATCAGGGATGGCAGCATGGCGTCGTGCCAACACGATCAACGGTGTGTTGCGAAGGACGGTGTTCCCCGCGGTGGCACGCAAGAGACCCTCAAACTCATCGACGTCGCCTCTGGCGCTCACGATCATGCAATCGAAGGGCTGCTCGCGTGCGGCGGAGGCCGCCAGCAATTCGCCCGCCACACCAATTCCGGATGCGGATGCGACGGACATGCCGAGCGTCTGGATGCGTTGCGTGAGGATCTCACGCACGTCACGGGACGATTCAACGAGCAGCACGCGCGCGTCCCGCATCTCGATTTGTTGTTGCGGGGCTTTCGCATCGTCGAACACGACCGTCAAGGAGATCCATGCCGTCGAGCCACCGCCCGGAATAATCGCTGAGTCGAATTGCGCATCGAGTGCTTCGGCCTGCTGCTTTGCGATCGTGAGCAGGATATTGTCGCCGCCTGCGGGCGAGGCCGCGCTATTTCCTGATTCCGTGTCGGCGCGTGCGGTGTGCACGTTGGCCCCGTCGAGCATGCCGGGTCCAACACCTTTCACTTCAAGCCGCAGGCAAATCGTCCCCGGCGCCGCCCGCGGCGGGCTGCGGTCCACGGCGAATGTAATCAGGACGGCGTGTCCGAGCTCACTCCCTCGCATGGCATTGCCGACGAGGGTTGCCAGGATCTGCCGGATCCCGCTGTGATCCCCCCGTACCGTGCGTGGCACAGCAACATCGGCATGCCAGACAAGGTCCACATTTCCCGAGTGGGCGCGCTCCGCGAAGGACTCGACCACCGACTCGATCAGCGTACGCGGCTCGAACACGACGTGTTGCGCCGCAGGCAGACTGCGGTTCGATCCGGCCAGCGTGGTGACGTCCCCGGACATGTGCAACAGGTACTCGGCACGTGATCGCGCCAATTGCACGGCGCGCGACTGATCAGGCGAAAGACGCGTGACGAACAGGGCCGTTGTGGCATCGATGATTTCCGTCAACGGCGCACGAATCTCATGGCTGATCAGGTTGAGGAACGCCGCCTTCTTGCGTCCTTCGGTTTCGGCCGCGGATTTCTCGAATTGCACGACGCGTCGCGACTCCACGACCCGATCTACATCGCGGCGATGGCGCTCGACCGCCCGGCTGCGAGCCACCAGATCGTCCAAAAGGTAGTTGAACGCGCCACAAAGCTCGCCGATCTCGTCTCTTGCGGGGTTCACGACACGGCGTGACAGGTCTTTCGTCGATGCCAGCGCGCGCGACAGCAGGAGAAGGTCGGCGATCGGGCGCAACTCCCTTCGCAGCCCGATAGCAATCGACACCAACAGAGCCGCGACACCGATGACGATACCGATCAACCCAAGCGTGACGGTCGTTCCGAGCTCGGTGCGCATGTGGATCAGAAATGCGATCGCGGTCAAAAGCGCGAGCACGGCGCACCCTGCGGCGAGCACGGTGAGTCGGGAGCGGATCGAAATGCGATGCATGCTCATCATCGGCTGAATCTAAATGCACCACGCTCACGTGATCCCTCGATTAGGCGGGAATAATCCGGCGAATCCCGCGTCCATGCGAGGAGCGGGTCGGTACGCGGCAATTCTGCACGTCCGCCGAATTCGCCACGTCCCGACGTCAATCGGCAGGGCGCGGGGTTGCCTACGGTAGAATCCACGACGAAGCCCCTTCACTGCATCGGCATGACATCACCTAGCGCCTCTGGAATCTCCGCAACGCCCGCAACGCCGAGCGCGACGCAAACGCTCGCGGGCGAGGCGTCGACCGCCGGCGCGAATTTCATTCGTGGCATCATCGAAAGCGATCTGCGAACCGGCAAGTTCGCCGCGCGCCGATGGGGTGGAGCGCCTGGCGCTGCGAGCGCGCACGCGGGCGCGCCATCGGACCCCGCACGTATTCGAACGCGGTTTCCGCCCGAGCCGAACGGCTATCTGCATCTTGGGCATGCAAAGTCGATCCTGCTCAACTTCGGGCTCGCTCGCGCCTTCGATGGCATCTGCCACATGCGCTTCGATGACACGAACCCGACCAAAGAGGAGCAGGAATATGTCGATGCCATTCTCGATGCGGTCGAGTGGCTGGGGTTCGACCCTCAATCGCACCTCTACTACGCCTCCGACTATTTCGAGACCCTATACCGGTTCGCCGAGCAATTCGTCGAGAACGGATTCGCCTATGTCGACAGCCTCGGTGCCGATGAGATCCGCCGACATCGCGGTACGCTCATTGAGCCGGGCATCGACAGTCCGTATCGGGGCCGATCGATTGAAGAGAATCTCGATCTCTTTCGACGCATGCGCGCCGGCGAGTTCGGCGACGGCGCGCATGTGCTGCGACTGAAAATCGATATGCGCTCGCCCAACATGAACCTCCGGGATCCGGTGATCTATCGGATCCGCCATGCGCATCATCACCGCACCGGCGACGCGTGGTGCATCTATCCGCTCTACGACTACACGCACTGCATCTCCGATGCGCTCGAGAACATCACCCATTCGATCTGTACCCTCGAATTCGAGGATCACCGGCCGCTGTACGACTGGGTGCTCGGCAAGCTCGTCGAGCTCGGCGCGCTCGGCCAACCGTTGCCGCAGCAGATCGAATTCGCGCGTCTCAATCTGTCGTATGTCGTGATGTCGAAGCGAAAGCTGATTCAACTGGTCGACGAAAAGCGGGTCGACGGCTGGCATGATCCGCGCATGCCTTCGCTGGTCGGCGCACGCCGGCGCGGCTACACGCCCGGCGCCTTGCGATTGTTCACCGACCGGCTCGGGGTCTCGAAGTCCGATTCCTGGATCGACTACAGCGTGTTGGAAGGGGCCGTTCGCGATGACATGAACGCCGAGTGCGAGCGTCGCGTCGCGGTGCTGCGACCGCTCAAACTGATCATCGATAACTATCCGGAGACCGGGTCCGAAGAGTGTTTGGTGCCGAATCACCCGCAGAAGCCCGAGCTTGGCAAGCGAGCGATGCCGTTCTCGCGCGAATTGTGGATCGAGTCCGACGATTTCATGGAAGTCCCTGCCAAGGGGTATTTTCGATTGGCGCCCGGCGCTGAAGTCAGGCTGCGCTACGCGTATGTGGTGAAGTGCGTCAAGGTGGAAAAGGACCCGGACGGGGCCATCATCGCGATCCATTGCACCTACGATCCGGATACGCGATCCGGCACGCCTGGTGCCGACAAGAAGAAAGTGAAAGGCAACATCCATTGGGTGTCGGCAAGGCATGCGGTGGCTGCGGAGGTGCGGCTCTACGATCGCCTGTTCACGGTTCCGTTTCCAGGTTCACGCCGCGGCCGCGACAGCCAAGTGCCGGTCGAGGCGATGGACGGCGCGCCCATCGACGACGCGAGCGGCGACAGAGTGGATGAATACGACTGGCTCCTCGATCTGAATCCCGCGTCGAAAGAAATCCTCCGCGTGCTCGTCGAGCCGGCACTCGCTCAAGTGAGGCCGGAGGAACGATTTCAATTCGAGCGGTTGGGATATTTCGTTGCAGATCGATTCGATTGCAAGCCTGGCGCGCTCGTGTTCAATCGAACCGTCGGACTCCGGGATACATGGGCAAAGAGCGGCTAGCGACTCTGCCCAGCACGCGCAAACACGCGATCTTGGTCGCATCCGTAATGGTCGTGCCCGGCTGCTGATCGGTGCGCCGCCAGTGTCCAAAAATTCACACTGCGTTTGCGGGGCGGCGCGCAAAGGCGGGCATTGGTCCCGTCGGATGCGCCATAGTGCGACTACATTGCAAGACGCTTCCAACAAATTCCCTCCGATCCCGTGATCTCCAGAACTGCCGACACGAACGCCATGGATGGTTCGGTTATCCCCAGAGGCGGCGGCTACGCGCTCGCGCCACCCGAGATCGTCGACGACGCGTCCAGACATGGCGAGCCCGGCCGGCGACGATCGTATCGGGTCGTCATTCACGATATCCGGTCCGGGTTCGACCGCCTCGCCGTGCTGCAAAGCGTCGCCCATCTGTTTCCCCGCGACATGGCTCGATCGATCGAAGCGAGCGGCGACATGCGGGAGTGCGTGCCGATTGCCCGCAGGATGCGCAATGCATCGGGCGCGACGCGCCTCGCTGAATTACTCACGCATGCCGGCTGTCGCTGCTCGATCGAGATCAGTGTCGATACCCCACGCCGCGCAACGAACCGAAGAGGCGCGCACACGACACTTGATTCCTGGCATCGGGGCCTCGATGCACGACTGGCTGGCGCACCTGCGAATATCACCGCACTCATGCAATCCGCCGCCGGTGTCTGGCATCGTACCGGTGCGGTCGTTCGCTCGGCGGCGCATCGCCCATTCCCGCATTGGGTCAAGTCGGCTTGGATGCGATTGGATCGGCTGGTCGCGGATATTCGCGCGGTGGCGGTCGGTCCGTTTCGGAGCATGGCGTCGTGCGTGCGGCGATCTTGGACGCCCGGGATCCAGCAATTTGTGTTCGGGCTCGCCGCCCTCGCCACCATTGGCGTGCTGTCGAGCGCGATACCGGGCTACTCCGTTTCCGTGGAGAGCTCCGATACCGGTGTTCAACCGCTCCGTCGCGACCATCGCCCGCTCGCACCGGTGATCGACTTGCATCAGGCGATGCACGCGTCCAACCTGGGGTCGCGGCGAGGCGTCGAGATTCCGGCCAACGGGTTGCACCGCGCCGTGACGTCGCTTGGCACCATTACACTCGAGCGCGTGCCGTTGAATGCGCATCTTTGGGCGCTCAAGTGGAATGACTCGACCCTGCGCGAGTTGCATGTGGAGTCTACACCGAGCATCGTGTCGCGCCATGGTGGTGACCGGCTGGAAGCCGCAATCGGCGAGTTCGGCGACGAGGTTGCATTGGTCGTCGATACCGGCGAACCCCGTTCGCTATTCTGCCAGTCGAACAAGACGCTGCTGGTCGTGTTGTCGAAAGTGGGCGCGGCGCATCTTCACGATATTTCGGGCAACTGCGTCGAGTTGGAGAGCGTGGCGGTCCATGCGGGCAGGTTGCTCATGCATTTCTACGACCGCGCCGCCCCTTCAGTCGCCTACGAGGCGGGGCAGATCCTGCGCATCGGGCGCTAGCGATTTCGTGAGGCTTCGCGCGGATACGAGCGCGAACCGACTAATCGTCGTCCGCGGGAAAGTGCCCTTGCCATCGCGCCAGATCTTCAGGCGTGTCGAGATCCTTGGCGAGCGCATCGTCACGATGGACCACGACTGCCGCGCCGATCCGGATCGCTTCTTCGCGATGCAGGAGCAGGCTCCCTTCGCCAAAGCGGAACCGGAATCGCGTGGGAAGGTCGAGCACGATTGCATTCGTCCCGGTACTCGTGTGGTCGGCCGCGACGACGATCCATTCGCCGTGATGTGCCACATCGAGCAGACCGTCGATGGCCGGTCGCGTCAGATACGGCAGGTCCGCGGATATCACCAGCAATTGCGTTGCGCCACGTGCGGCTGCTTGACCCGCGGCGAACCCGAGCCCCTGATTGAGGCCCATGCCTTCCGGCTCTTCGATGACCTGGGCACCCAGGGATTTCGCATAGTCGATCGCGTCCATGCTCGGGCTCGCGACGAGGCATCGATCGAGTCCCGATTGGCTCGCGCCGACCGCCTCGAGGACGGTGCGCAGCATCCACTCATTGAGCGCGACGCGTTCCTGGTTGTTGATAGCGCCGATCAGCCGCGACTTGCTGCTCGCCAGACCGCGAATGGGAACGATGGTCCAAAGCATCGAGGCGCGTATCAGCCTTGGTCCGGGATGCCGGTAATGCGAATGCCGGAAGACGGTACCTTGTAGCGCTTGTTGATGGCAATCAGAACCGAAGTCAGCGCCTCCGCCGCGGCCGAATTGGCGAGAGCGCCGGCGTTGATCCCGCGCATGCCGCCCGCTTTCGCCAGCGCCACGACCCGCTCGCGGGCTTCGGCGCTATCGCTGCAAATCAGCACATCGCATTCGATCGGATGATCGAGCACCTTGAGATGGTGCGCCGATACATTCTGGAATGCCGACACGACTTGCACCTGTGCGCCCAGCATCTGCTGCAACCGCACCACCGCGGAACCGCCTTCCGGAAGTTGGACGCGATCGACCTTCGGCGGGACGAGCGGGACGGTGACGTCGATCAACATCTTGCCACCCAGTGCACCACGGATCTCCTCGACCGTCGAGAGCTGGGCGTTGTACGGCACCGCGAGCACGATCACCTCTCCCTTCGTCGCCGCTTCAAGATTGCTCGCACCTGAAATTTTCGCTTGCGCGCCGATCAAACCCGCCAATTCGGCCGCGGTGGATATTGCGCGCGCGCCATCGCGGGATCCGATGATGACCGGATAACCCGCGTTCGCCCAACGTACTGCGAGCCCGGATCCTTCCTTGCCGGTCCCGCCGAGAATCGCCAGGACCGGTTTCGTACCAGGTGTTGCTGGTACTGCGTCAGGTGTTGCTGGGACTGCGTCAGGTGTTGCTGGGACTGCGTCCATTGTTCGAGTCGATAAAGGCTATGCGGTGGTGGGCGATGTGCGAACGCGCCGCTTGACGGGGGTCTGCACGACCGGGGTCAGCGGCTCGGCGTGGTAGGACAGTTCCACCTGGGCGGCGTCGGGCACGCGATAAAGCGTTGATCGTTGCGCCGGCTCCCGGCCGGCGGTGCGAATCAGCGTATCCATCGCATCCGGCGGCAATTCCTGGCCATGCTCAGTGCCTGCGGCGCGCGAAATGCTTTCATTCATCAAGGTGCCGCCCAGATCGTTGGCGCCTGCCGCGAGACACGCTGCGGCACCGAGGCGCCCCATCTTGACCCACGAGGTCTGGATATTCTCGATATGCGGCGACAACGCCAAGCGTGGCACCGCGTGCATGAGCAAGGCTTCGCGATAGGTGGGGCCGGTGCGCGCCATGCCACGCAAATACATCGGCGCTTCCATATGGATGAACGGCAGCGGCACGAATTCCGTGAAACCGCGCGTGCGAATCTGCAGATCCCGAATGCGGATGAGATGCCGCGCCCAGTGCTCGTAACGGTCGATATGCCCGAACATGATGGTCGCGGTGGTGCGGAGTCCCAGCGCATGCGCGGTATGCATGACGGCAAGCCATTCGTCCGTGCGCAGCTTGTCGGGGCAGAGCACTTTGCGCACCTCGTCGTCGAGGATTTCCGCGGCGGTGCCGGGCAGGCTTCCAAGGCCCGCCTTCTGGAGTTGTTCGAGGAATGCCGCGACCGGTATCCCAAGCGTCGCGGCGCCCTGCGAGACCTCCAGCGGCGAGAACGCATGCACATGCATCGCAGGCACCGCTTCCTTCACCGCGCGCAGGATCGAAAGATAGGTCGCACCGGTGTAGTCAGGATGGATGCCTCCTTGCATGCATACTTCGGTTGCGCCACGCGCCCAGGCCTCGGTGACGCGACGCTGGATTTCATCGAGCGCGAGGTCGTAAGGCGCACCGCGCAGGTCGGCCGAATGGCGGCCCTTCGAGAAGGCGCAGAAGCGGCATTTGTAGTAGCAGACATTCGTGTAGTTGATGTTTCGATTCACGACGTAGCGCACGGTGTTTCCTACACT
>JANMUI010000711.1:0-1964 GCA_031391405.1 Betaproteobacteria bacterium | reverse complement strand
TCGGCGGCCGCCGGTAAAGAGTCACGTGTTTGAAAACTGCCCTGCACAGCAGCCCCGGAACATTTCGCCTCCTATTTGGGTCAGGCGTCACCTGCCATCACGTGCTGTGCCCACTTGATCTCGGCAACCATCTTGTCGCCTTGCTCTATGGCAATGCGATAGTGGAAAGTGCAAATAGACTTCGAGATCTCTCCCGCCTTTGCGCTGGATCGCTCAGAGGAGATTTTCCACTGCGGCATTTCCTTGACCACCTTCAACTCAGACAACGTGGATTGGATGGCCGCAACGTCACGATCGAGTTCTGCCCAATCCACGGCGCCAGCCGGCTCATGCGCGAGTATGTTTCGGGTGCCACGGATTGAATGAAGAGGGGAACGATCGGCAAGATGGCCGTTGTCTGCGAGGTAGTCGATGCGCCCTTTCAAATCGGTTCCGTACGGCTTCTTTGGAACGACAAGCCCTTTGTCATCAATCCACGCCTGTAGAGTGTGATCAAGGATCGCCACGGCCTTCACTTGCAGAAGAGAGGGCAGAAGTCGCTCCACAACGGGATTTTTCGCCACGGGCCCGGGGTGATCCAAGTATCCAATCGTGTAGTTACGAGCGAACATCAGATCGATCAGAAAATGCCGCCACGCATTCGGGACATCCATGAGAGATAGCGCGGACATAGCTCAATCCTCCCGGGCCACCGAACTACAAGCTAACAGCCCGAACTGGAAGTTTCGCATAGGGCGGGGCGAGCGGGATTTTTTCTATAGGACGGAGCGCGAAGCCGCCATCTTGTATCGCGGACGGATCCGGCACTAATGGAACAGGCGGCGTGGCAGCGCCGCTAAGTGACGCATCAAGCACTGTGTGAAAATCAGGGCTCATCATCACGATCGACCAACCTCCCGATATTCCGGCGCGGCGGCCTCGAACCCGCTGCGGTTATCCCGCGCGAAGTCACCCGAATCTAGCACGGCTTCCCGGGCCAAATTCGTGCTCGGGCCCCGATGGCCTGGAAAATGTAGTATGGGCGAGTGCATACAGAAATCGCACGAGAAACATGCTGCAACGCAGCGAGAAGGCATGGCCTTTCCAGTTTCGCGTTTCACCCCACCTTACACAACGCCCCGCCGTCCACCGGCAACGCAACGCCGGTGATAAAGCCCGCCTCATCGGAGGCCAGAAACAGCGCCGCGTAGGCAACGTCCCATCCGGTGCCCATCTTGTTTCGCAACGGAACGCGCCGGTTGCGCTCGGCAACGATTTCCTCCCGCGGCCGCTTCCAGGTACGCGCGCGGGTGTCGACGGCCATCGGCGTATCCATGAGCCCTGGCATGATCACGTTCGCACGAACGCCGTACTGGGCGTTCTGGATCGCGGTCTGCTTGGTGAACTCGATCATCGCTGCTTTGCTCGCTTTGTACGTGACCCATGGATAGTTCTCGTACGCCGAGATCGACGCGATATTCAGGATCACGCCGCTCTGTTGCTTGCGCATGTGGGGGATCGCATGCTTGCAGGCCATCACGGTTCCGCGCAAGTTGACCGTCATGATCCGATCGAATGCATCTTCGGTGATCTCGGTGAGTGCGGCGTCCCCGCCCGATACGCTGATGCCGACGTTGTTGTGCAGGATGTCGATGCGTCCCCAGCGCGCGATGGTGTCATCGATCGCCGCCTTCAGCATTGATTCCTTCGCGACATCCGCCTCGAAGGCCGCCGCCTCACCGCCTTCGGCGCGGATGAGCTCGACCGTTTCATTCGCCGCGGCGAGCGTGAAGTCGACGCATAGCACCTTCGCGCCCTCGCGTGCAAACAGCATCGCGGTCGCACGACCATTGCCGACGCCCTCGCCAGGGCTTTGCCCCGCTCCGACAATGACTGCCACCTTGCCTTCAAGCCGCTTGCTCATCGATTCTCCCTGTTGAGTCCGGCATTGCGCCTCGCGTACCGGATATCTCGGCGCACCTCTG
>JANMUI010000709.1:0-24033 GCA_031391405.1 Betaproteobacteria bacterium | reverse complement strand
GAAGGGTGAATGTCGGCGCGGTCGCCCGCCTTCGACAAGCCCGCGTTACCCTTCGACAGGCTCAGGGCGAACGGTGGCTTGAGCAGCGCACGTTAAGAGTGCCATTCGGGTTTGACGCTTCACGCTTCACGCTTCTCCTTCTCCTTTCACCCTTCTCCGCTCCGAAGGAGCCACCCATGAACGCCCGACTGGAACCCATCGCGAAGAGCAGTGTGAAAACCGAATGCTCACCGGAAGAATGGCAGCTACGCGTGCAACTGGCCGCCGCCTATCGGATCGTCGACTCCTACGGCTGGACCGAGCTGATCTATGGGCACCTTACGGTGCGGGTGCCTGGTCCGGGGCGGCACTTTCTGATCAATCCCTTCGGACTTGGCTACGACGAGGTCAACGCGTCCAATCTCGTCAAGATCGATCTGGACGGCAACATCATCGGGCGGAGCGACTATCCGATCAACCAGGCCGGGTTCGTGATTCATTCGGCGATCCATGCGGCACGCGAGGATGCCCACTGCGTCATGCACACGCATACACGCGCGGGCATGGCACTGGCCGCGTGCAGCGCCGGGCTTCTGCCGATCAGCATGACCTCGACCGCGTTCCACGGGCGGGTCGCGTATCACGCGTACGAAGGCGTGACGGTTGACGTCGATGAGCGCGATCGCCTTGCGCGCGATCTTGGCGAGCTCAATGCGATGATCCTCGTGAACCACGGGATCCTCGCTTGCGGGCGCACGATCCCGGAAGCGTTCTTGCGACTCTACCGCCTGGAACGCGCGGCCCAAGTGCAGCTCGATGCGCAGGCAATGAATCATCCGCTATCGATCCTGCCCGATGACGTGGCGCGCCGCTCAGGCGAACAGATGGATGGATTCGGTCGTGAGGCAACGAACGGAACGTTCGGGGAGATGGAGTTCGCTTATCTGATGCGAAAGATGGATCGGATCGATTCGTCTTACCGCGAGTAGATTGTCTTCAACGCAAAGGACGCAAGGGACGCAAAGGTTCGAGCGGGATTTTCCTGGAATGCATTCGCGTAAAACAGGGAATGCAATGCTGCGTTCCCGTCGACTCGAAGCCCCTGGTTTCATGAAACCTTTGCGGGCGTCCATTGCGGTTCAATCAATATTGAACATGCATTACCCCACCACCCGCATCACCGCCTCGATCTCCACGCTGATCTGATTCGGCAGCGACCCCATCCCCACGGCCGACCGCGCGTGGCGCCCCCGATCGCCAAGCACCGCCACAAACAGATCCGAGCACCCGTTGATCACCTTCGGCTGGTCGCCAAACTCGGGGATCGCGTTCACCATGCCGAGCACCTTCAACACTTCGACCTTACCTAGGTCACCGGCCGCTGCGCGGGCCGCGGCAAGCAGTTGCAAGCCAACGATCTTTGCGTGCTCGTACGCCTGCTCGATCGTGACATCGCGCCCGACCTTTCCGCTGATGAACGTTCCATCGGGCCGGCGCGGCCCTTGGCCGGACAAATAAATCGTGTTGCCGTCGCGCTTGTACGGAACATAGTTGCCAACCGGAGTCGGTACCGGCGGCAAGGTAAGGCCCATCGATTGCAGCTTCTCTTCGGGTGTCATGGTCCGCTCCTATAGACGTTGGTCGGTACACGTGCATGTGATTGTAACAAGGCAGCGTCGGTGGGTCCGCGCGCGCAGATTCCTGGCGTATCCTTGCGGGAACGCGATTTACGGAGATGCAAAGACATGAAGGTGCTACTTGCAATCGTGATGCTGCTTGGGATCTTTAGCGCCCAAGCCCAGGACGACTACCCCTCGAAACCGGTGCAGGTCATCGTTCCGTTCCCGCCAGGCGGGGTGGCCGAGTTGAACGCGCGGGCTGCAACCGAGGTGCTTGGCCGCATTCTCAAGCAGCCGTTCGTGCTGGTGAACCGGCCCGGCGCCGGCGGTGCAACCGGGAACGCACTCGTTGCCAACGCAAAGCCCGATGGCTACACGCTCCTTGCCGGACTCGCCAGCATGGTCGTCATCCCCCCGGCGGAGCGGCTGGGAGGCAAGGAGCCCACCTATCAGATCGAGCAACTGGTACCGGTAGCGTTGATTTCGGCCGATCCGATGATGTTCATCGTTCGTACCGAGAGTCCGTTGAAGACAATCCAGGAACTCATTGCCGATGCGAAAAGCCGCCCCGGCAAACCCTCCTACGCATCGTCTGGCATCTACGGAAACATCCACCTCGCGGTGGAGATGCTTGCACACTCAGCCAATCTGAATTTTCTGCACGTGCCCTATGCAGGTGGCGGGCCCGCAAACACGGCCGTGCTCTCGGGACAGGTGGACTTTACGCTGGCCGGCCCGGCGTCGTCCGCTGCCTTTATCAAAGGCGGGAAAGCCCGTGCGCTTGCCGTAACAGGCGTGACCCGGCTTGCATCGTTCCCCGATGTCCCGACCTTGAAGGAGCTCGGCTACGACGTCGATTTCAATATCTGGTGCGGACTCCTCGCACCAGCGGGAACACCCGCTCCGGTCATGCAGAAGCTGCGCGATGCGATGCGCCAGGTCGCCACCGATGCGACATTCAAAACGATAATGGACCGGATCTCGACGCCGATCGACTACCGCGACGCACCGGAATTCCAGAAGCTCTATGACAGCGATGCGAAACGCCTAGCCGAAACGATCAAGCGGATCGGGCGCCTGGAGATGACTAAGTAGGCGCGTGCCGCTCCAGGAACGCAAAGAAATGGCGATTGAACTCGTCCGGGTTCTCCGCCCACGGGTAGTGACCCGATCCGGAAATAACCGCGAACGTTGATCGCTCGATCATATCGGCCACGCGGCGCATGCCGGCTGCGTGCCCGGTCTGATCCACTTCGCCTGCAACCAGTAACGTTGGCACCGACAGTGCCTTGATCATCGCCACCGCTTCGGATTCCGGATACGCCTGCACCGCTTTCACCGCGGCTTGAACCGTCTTCGGTGGTGTGGCGGCAGCAACGCTTCGCACCAATTCAACCTCGGGTCCTGTGGAGGCCGGTCCGAGCATGCTGTTCACCACCATCAACTGCGCAGTGACCGGATCAGTACCGGGCGGTGGTGGTGTGCTACGTTTGCGAACGAACTCTTCCTGCTCTTCTTTCGTGCGATTGCCGAAATAGCCGATCGTCGCGGTGATCACGGCGGCCTGCACCCGATCACGCACCTTGGAGACGATACGCGGCGTGATCTGTCCGCCCATGCTGTGGCCGAACACGACGTTGCGCTCGCCGGCGGTGGCCCGGATAAGTTGCGCGCCGGCTTCCGCGACCCCATCGAAACTGAAATTGTCGGGGAGTGGGGAGAGCCCGTAACCCGGCGCCTCCCATGCGATTACCCGATAGCCACGGTCAATGAGACGTTTGGTCTGATATCGCCAGTATTCCTTTGCGCCGTAGATCCCGTGGAGAAGATAGATGGTGACGCGGCCGGCATCATTCGTAATCTGGTAATCGGGTAGTGGCATGGCGAGTCCTGGTGAATGCGCTTTGGGCCATTGTAGCAACGCACGTGGGCGGGTCATCGCTTTGCGGCACAATCGACACCTCGTTGCGCTACGCAAGGAATCGAACGGTATGAAATCCATTTGGGCCGCGATCGCCCTCGCCGGCACGCTATCGTTTGGCGTGTCATCCGGCACCGCGCAGGAATATCCCAATCGCGCAATACGGATCATCGTGCCACTGACGCCGGGTTCAGGCGCGGATATCGTCGGTCGCCTGCTTGCAAAGAAGATGAGCGAATCGTGGGGTCAGCCGATCGTCGTCGAGAATCGCGCCGGCGCCGGCACACAAATCGGCACGCAAGCCGTAGCGCGTTCCACGCCGGATGGTTACACGCTGCTGGTGCAGTCCGCTTCGCATGCGGTGAATCCGGCGCTCTACAAGAGCCTCCCGTACGATTCGCTCAAGGATTTCGTCGATGTCGCGATGCTGGCATCCACGCCCTATGTGATGGTGACTGGCGGCACCGGCCCGTATCGCACGCTTCAGGCGTTGATCGATGCGGCACGTGCGAAGCCGGGCGACGTGGCGTTCGCATCGGCAGGCGTCGGCACCTCGACCCACCTCGTCGCGGAATATTTCGCATTGCTTGCGAAAGTGAAGCTCCTCCATATCCCCTACAAAGGGTCGGCCGAGGCCATTCAAGACACCTTGGCAGGGCGCACCGCCCTCTACATGGCGCCGGTCAATGCCGCGATCGGGCATTTGAAGGATGGCCGGCTCGTTGCGCTCGGGGTGGGGACGGAACGACGCACCACGATCCTCCCCGACATTCCAACGATCGCCGAACAAGGCGTGACCGGCTACGCAGTGAATCTTTGGTTCGGCATGTGGGCACCCGCTGGCACACCCGCCACTGTCGTCAATCGACTGAACGCCGAGGTCGCACGTAGCGTCGCGGCGGCGGATGTTCGTGAACAGTTCGCCAAGCTCGGCATGGAGCCCGCGCCAATGTCCCCCGAAGCCTTCGCGAAATACGTTCGTGCGGAGATCGCTATCAATCAACGCATCGTCGCCGACGGCGGCATCGAACGACAATGAAAGCGATTCGCATTCATGGCAACGGCGGCCCTGAGGTCATGCGCTGGGAAGATTGCGAGCTGCCGCCGCCCGCTCCCACCGAAGTCCGCTTGCGTCACACTGCCATCGCGTTGAACTTTTCCGATATCAACGTTCGGCGTGGCGGGTTCTACATCGCCAAGCCGCAACAGTTCCCGCTGATTCCCGGTAACGAAGCGGCAGGCGTGGTCGCGAGTGTCGGCGCCCTGGTCACCGCATTTCGCCCCGGCGACCGGGTTGCGTATGTTGGTACGGGTGGTCCTTTTTACGAGGAGACCGGCGCCTATGCCGAAGAGCGCAATGTCCCGGCAAGCTGTCTGGTGAGGCTGCCTGAAGGCATCAGCGAAGCCGTCGCGGCCGCGTTTCTATTGAAGGGACTGACTGCGGCGATGGTGGTCAATCGCATCTATACGCCGAAACCGGGCGATTCGATCCTGATCCACGCGGCGGCCAGCGGCGTTGGACTCCTGTTGTGCCAATGGGCGAAGCATCTTGGCGCGACTGTCATCGGAACAGTCGGATCACCCGACAAGGCAGCGATCGCAACAGCGCACTGTTGCGATCATGCGATCCTGTATCGCGCTACCGACTTCGTCGCCGCGGTAAAGCGAATCGTTCCGGCTGGGGTGTCTGCGGTCTTCGATGGTGTCGGCCGCGACACCTTCATCCCGTCGTTCGATTGTGTGCGGCGATTCGGAATGCTGGTGAACTACGGCAACGCATCAGGCCATGTGCCGCCGGTCGATTTGCTGTTGCTTGCGAAGAAGGGGTCACTGTCGGTGTCACGGCCCGGCTTCAGTTCCTACATTGCCGGGCCGGGTGAGTTCCAGCAGGCATGCGGCGAGCTGTTCATGCTCGTGCGCCGCGGTGTGCTGCGAGCGGAAGCGAGCAGAACCTACGCATTGCGCGATGCGGCGATTGCTCATCGCGACATCGAGAGCCGGCAAGTTGCGGGCGCGGTGGTGCTTGAAGCGTGATCTGATTGGCGCGCCTAGGGCGCCCTACGGTACCGCGTAAGGCATGAACCGCAATGGACGCGAAGGACGCAAGCTCTTTCATCGTGCGCGCCCAATTCGCAACCTCGCCCTTGATGAAGGCATCGAGCCCGGCAGGCGTGCCTTCGCATGCGGGGCATCCGGTTGATCAAGGTCGGCTGATGCCGGCACTCGCAGGAGACGGGGCGCCGGTCGGCGATGCTCAGTGCACTCGCGACGACTGCAACAACTTCGCCACCAATGCTGTCCATCCGGTCTGATGACTCGCACCGAGTCCCGACCCGGTCTCGCCGTGGAAATACTCATGAAATGGCACGAGATCGCGCCAATGCGGATCATGATCGAACATCGCTTGCCCGCCATTGGCCGGACGCTTGCCGTTGGCATCGCTTAGAAAAATACGCGTAAGACGGCGTGACAGCTCCTCGCTCACTGCCTGCAAGGTCATGAATTGGCCCGACCCGGTCGGACACTCCACTTTGAACTCGTCGCCGTAGTAGTGATGGAATTTCTGCAGCGATTCGATCAGGAGAAAATTTACCGGAAACCAGATCGGCCCGCGCCAGTTGGAGTTGCCGCCAAAGAGGCCACTGGTCGATTCACCCGGCTCGTAGTCGACGCGGTGCTCCGTACCGTCGATGCGCAACACATAAGGGTCCGACTGATGGATCTTCGATAGCGAGCGTATGCCGAAGTCGGAGAGAAACTCGTTCGGATCGAGCATGCGCGCGAGAATGCGCTTCATGCGATGCCCGCGCATGAGTGCAAGCAAGCGCCGATCACCCTGACCGGCGATATTCCAGCGCGACACGAGACTCGCCAGCGCAGGTCGATGCTTAAGAAACCATTCCATGCGCCGCTTGAAGCGCGGCAATTCGGCCAGTATTTCGGGATCGAGCGTCTCCACCGCGAACAGCGGGATGAGTCCGACCATCGAGCGGATCTTCATTCGCAGATTGCGCCCATCCCCGAGGTGCAGCACGTCGTAGGGAAATTTGTCTTCCTCGTCCCAAAGCTCGATGCCTTTGCCGGCGAGGTTGTTCATCGAATAGGCGATGTACATGAAGTGCTCGAAGAACTTGGTCGCGACGTCTTCATAGCCGTGGTCATGGCGCGCCAGCTCGAGCGCGATGCTCATCAGGTTGAGCGCATACATCGCCATCCAGCTCGTGCCATCACACTGTTGGATCGACCCGCCTGTGGGCAGCGGCGCGCTGCGATCGAACACGCCGATGTTGTCCAGGCCGAGAAAGCCGCCTTGAAACACGTTCAGTCCATCGGCGTCCTTGCGGTTCACCCACCAGGTGAAATTGAGCAGGAGCTTGTGGAACACGCGCTTGAGAAACGTGAGATCCCCTTTGCCATGCAGTTTCTTGTCGATCTTGTAGACGCGCCATGCCGCCCAGGCGTGGACCGGCGGATTCACATCGCTGAAGGCCCATTCGTACGCCGGGATCTGACCGTTCGGATGCATATACCACTCGCGCAGCATCAGGATGAGCTGTCGCTTCGCGAAATCCGGATCGACCATTGCGAGCGGGATACAGTGGAACGCAAGGTCCCATGCGGCGAACCAGGGGTACTCCCACTTGTCCGGCATCGACAGGATGTCCTGGTTGTGCAGGTGGCGCCAATGTGCATTGCGACCCTTGATGCGCGTGCCGGGCGGGCGCGGCATGGCCGAGTCGCCATCGAGCCACGAGTCGACGTGGTAGTGGTACCACTGCTTGCTCCACAACAATCCTGCGAATGCCTGGCGCTGAACGCGTCGTTCGTCGTCGTTGAGGTGAGCCGATTGCGTCGTTGCGTAGAACGCATCCGCTTCGGCGATCCGGCTCGCGAAGATTGCATCGAAATCCCCGAACGGATGCGGCAGGCGGAGCGGTTCGCGATCGGCGATCCGCAGCTTGAGCACGACCGATGCACCGCTTGCCACCCGCAGGCGGTAATGCGCGGCCGCTTTCGTGCCGGAGCGCGCGGGATTCACGCGGTGATGTTCGCCGTCGACGAGCACCGCGTGAAACGCGTCCTTGGTGTAGGGCGACGCGCTCGGCGCATTGAACACTCGCTCGTAGTTCGTTTCGTTCTCGGTGAACAAGAGGTTGGGCGCCTCCATACTTGAGGCTGGTGCGCAGTAGAGCCAGCGCGTGCCCAAGGCATCCTGATGCGCCACGATGGTTGCGCTATCGATGGCATGCATCACCGGCTTGCGCGAATGATCCCAGCTCCATGTGTTGCGATACCAGAGCGTGGGCAGCAGATCGATGTCGGCCGCATCGGGCCCGCGGTTCTCGATGGTGAGGCGGACCAATACGTCATCCGGCGCGTCCTTCGCGTATTCGACGGTAACGTCGAAATAGCTGTGCTCGTTGAAGATGCCGGTATCGATCAGTTCGAATTCCGGATCTTTCTTTGAGCGGCGCTGGTTCTCGTCAACAAGCTGGTCATAGGGGAACGCGGCCTGCGGGTACTTGTACAACATCTTCATGTACGAATGCGTCGGCGTGCTGTCGAGGTAGAAATAGCACTCCTTCACGTCTTCGCCGTGATTGCCCTGCGGCCCGGTTACGCCAAACAGGCGCTCCTTCAGCATGCGATCCTGGCCGTTCCAGAGCGCGATCGCAAAGCAAAGAATCTGGTCGCGGTCGCAGATGCCGGCAATGCCGTCTTCATTCCAGCGATAGGCGCGGCTGCGAGCGTGTTCGTGCGGAAAATAATCCCAGGCAGTGCCGTGATCGCTGTAGTCCTCGCGGACCGTGCCCCAGGCGCGCTCGCTGACATAGGGGCCCCACCGCTTCCAGTCGAGCGCATGGCCGCGGTGCGATTCGAGCCGCTCATGCTCGGCCGTCTGAGGCACCATCGCCTCGCCATCAATGGGCTTTGTTTCTACGGGCTGATTGGCCATCGGTGCGGCACCTTCACGTGGGGCCCAATTTAAGCACGGCGGCCACGCCATCCTGCAATGCTTCGTTGGCAACGCTCCGGCAGACACCAGGACTTCTCGATCTTTGTATGTACCCATCTTGTTTCCGATGTCGAAGCGGGCAGGCGGGCGATGGCCGTGGCAAACTGATCCGCCATGCAAAGAGATTCGTAAGGGTATCGCGATGACCGAAATTCCGAATCAACCCATCAACAGCCCATCCGCCTGGACCGCCCAGCAGCTGGCGGCGGACCACTCGTGGATTCACCCGCTCGATCGAATCGAGACTGCCGAGCTTGAACGTGCGGCGTGTGCGGTTCGCGCGTCGGGGGCTCTGCCCCAGGCATTCGAGCGCGATCAGTTTCCGCTGCCAACGCTCGGCCCGCGCCTTGCACGGATCGTGGATAGTCTGGAGAACGGTATCGGCTGCGCGCTGATCCGCGGACTCGACATGTCCCGCTACGATCTCGATACCGCCAAGACGATCTATT
Organism: Betaproteobacteria bacterium; assembly: GCA_031391405.1. Classification (GTDB taxonomy): domain Bacteria; phylum Pseudomonadota; class Gammaproteobacteria; order Burkholderiales; family SG8-39; genus SHXR01. The sequence continues at coordinate 15,048 of JANMUI010000709.1, read as the reverse complement.
GGGGCATCGCTATCCACCTCGGCATTCCCATCTCGCAAAACGCGCGCGGGGAGCGCATCGCACATGTCACCGATACCGGTCGCGATTATCAATCGAAGAACGTACGCGGCTATACCACACGCGCACGACTGCGGCCGCACTGCGATGCCTGCGACGTTGTTGGCCTCCTCTGCTGGCGGACGGCGATGGCGGGCGGCGAGAGCCTGATCGCAAGCTCCACCGCGATCTTCAACGAGATCCTGCGGACGCGGCCCGCGTATCTGCCTGCGTTGTTTCGCGGCTTCCATTACGACCTGCGGGGCGAAGGTGCGACCGACGATCCTGATGAAGTGACATTCCATCGCGTGCCGGTGTTCAGTTGGTTCGAAGGCCGGCTGAGCTGTCGCTTCAATCAGAAGTCGATCGAAGAGGGGATGGTGAAGGCCCGCATGCCGCTCACGCCACACGAACAAGCAGCGGTGGACTACGTGGGCGAGCTCACGCTATCGGATCCCCTTTGCCACCACCTCACGTTCGAGCAGGGGGACATCCAACTGTTGAACAATCACACGGTGCTGCACTCGCGCACTTCGTTCGAGGATTGGCACGAACCAGATCGCAAGCGCAACCTTCTGCGCCTTTGGGTGAACCTGCGTGAAGGCCGGCCGCTGGCGGCTGCGTTTGCGGAAAGACTGAATACCGGGCCACGGGGTGGGGTGCGAGTGCGGGCGGAGATCGAGTAGGCGTTTCATGACGGATAGCACGTGTTACCCGGTTCGCGAATAAGCCGGGTGCTATTGCAGGTGAGCCACCTGCTACTGGTGCAAGCTACGCGCCGCCCTCACATGCTCCTCCAACACCCGCGTCATCTCTTTCGGCCCCATCCGCCCGAAGCCGCAGAATGCCGCCACGCCGAACTCTGGAAGGAATTTGCGCGCGATCGCCACCCGTTCTTCGAAACGCTCCATGTTGTGGATGGCACCCAGGAAAACCCGCGCGCCACGCGGCTGCAAATCCGCAAGCGGTGCAAAGAACGCGTCATCGCTGCGATCGAGTAACGGAATGTGCATCCAATCGACGGTCCGACCCGAGGCTTCGATGAACGCATTGGCGAGCTTCACCGTGTGACTTAGATCGTCAGGGGCGAAGCGCGGCCAGCCGCCCAGCGTACCGAAGCAAAGGTGATAGCCGAGCGCGACGCCTTCCGGAATGGTGGAAGACAACGCGCGAATCTGCGGCAGATTGCGCTCGATTGCGCCTGCGAGCGGGCGGCCCGGGATCGCCCCATAGGCATCCTGCACTTCGGTCGCGCAGTCCCACTGAATGGCGAGCTCCTTTGCGGGGATACGATCGACGATGTTCGCAAGCTCGGCTGCCATTGCCTCTTGATACGCGCGGCGTACTTTCTCGACGTCGACAGGATCGGAAAAAATACGCGGCGGAATCGCGCTGTTCACCATCGCCAGCGACACCTGGAAACGCAATTCCGCGGGCAACACGCCCTTTTCCTTCAGCGCCCGAAAAATCGCATAGCCATTGATCGCCTCGCGCGCATAGCCCAGACGCCATCCTGGATCGCCGAAGCGAATGGTCTCGACGCCATCGCGCACCTTGAAATGCCAGGCGTCGGCGGCAGCGCGTGGATTCAAGCGCTCCACCCCACCGTCGTCAGGCTTCGGGCGCCGCACCACTTCGATGTCGTGATGCAACGCAAGGACCTGATAGTGGATGCGGCTGATCCAGTGCCTGCGTGGGCCGAGCTCGCCATCCGGGATCGCAGGCAAGAATTTCCCGAGAGGCTTGCCAAAGGTCTGGAACACCTCTTCGGCGGTGTCCAGCGGAATGCTGCCGATCAGGAGCAATTCGTTCGACATGATCATTTCCTTGGTGTGGAGGGCTTCGGCAAAGACTGTCCTCAGCCCGAACGATCTATTCGAGGCGTTTGCAGCATGACCGCAACAGTCACGACTCGCTCCGGCGCAAGTGGTTGGTCGTCACGTCGAGCACGACGCGATTGTTCTTCCCTTTGATCTGCGTATGCATGACGGAGGTCAATCGACCATGGTGAACGATACGCGAGCGTGCCCGCAACGTGGCGCCTTCACCGGGACTGATATACGAGGCGGTTATCGCGGAGAGCGCCCAATTGCTTGGCAACGCGGCCTTTGCGGTCGCGGCGGCGAATCCCATCAGGATGCCGCCCTGCGCATGTCCGACACGATTCCCGTTATGCGGTCCGTTCTTCATCGCGCCCGTTGCACCGTGCTCGGTGCGATGCGTGGTGTATCCCCAAAACTGATCGAGGAATCCGTCCCCGTTTTCGAGCGCCGCCTCGGCGCGCCGCGTGATCTCACGCTCTTCGCGGGTGAGTGCATCGTGGGCGATCAAAGCCACCGGCGGTTCATCGCGACGCCGATGAGGAACCGGATGCAAGACAATGTCCTTCGGTGGGGTGAGCACCATGAATGTGCCGGTCCCGGTGCATACGATCCCTTCTGGATTCGACAGCGTGGCGCGCGACACGCCGAGCCGCCCGGCGCCTTGTCGAAAGAAGCCATCGCTGCGCGCGGTGGCCGTGAGGCGTCCGGCCCACGGCGCACCGGAAAACTGCAGGCTCAGGCTCACGGTACCCAATCGCGTAGTGCGTTCGAGCATCGCCCGGATGGTGCCCGCCAGCGCAATGTCCGCGAGTAACGCGAGCGCACCGAAATTCATCTGGCCGTCGGCGTCAATGCAGTGCGGATCGGGTTCGAGTGTCAAGAGCGAGTCCTCGCTCGATACGCGCTCGAACGACACGCCAAGCAGGTTGCCGGGAAAGTGCAGGCCCGGCGTGCGATTGAGTGCGATGCCGCGTAAAACCGCTTCGCGAATCGATTCTTCTCTGCTCATGGCGTGACGATCATTGCTCGGAATGTTTAGGCGATCTTGAATGGTGCCCGGTATATCCATACGGGACGATCGTCGAGACCATACACCACGGCATGCGCCGTCAGCGCTGTGGCCTCGAACTCGAGGCTCACCAGCCAGGCACCGGGCGCCAGCTCGGCCGTCGCCTTGGCCACCGCGCGAGGCATGCTCTCGGGACGTTGGAACAGATACACCATGTGGTACGCACGCCAGTCGGCCTTCCAGATGTCGCCCTGCCGCACACGCGCCCACCGACAGCGCAAAGCGCACGCAGCACGCAGCGGCCAGCTCCACTCCAGCCCGTGAAGTTCGGCATCGGGATAAGCCTCCCGCAGCGCCTTGAGTCCATCACCCAGCCCACATCCGGCATCCAAGACGCGGGCACCAGGGGGCAGTGGCGCGTGCTTTGACAGATCGCGCAATGCTTGCGACGGGGTCGGAAATAGCGGTGCGTCGCGCCATGCGTTCAATGGATAGATCAAGAGGATCAGAACCAGCGGCAGGATCCAGACCCACGGCGGGAGAATGAGGGCATTCGTCAGCGCGAAGGACAGCGGAAACCCGACCACGATCAACCCACGACGCCAGAGCGTGGACCCGACCGCGCTCGACAGGACACCCCAAAGCGTCGCGACGAGCAAGGCCCAGATCACCGGGACGCTCATCCATCGCAACAGACCGTACCACGCCCATGCGGTGGCCCAGGTCAATACGGCGGGCAGCGGCCAGAAGCGAAGAATCATTACGCTCCGGTGTAGCGCTTTTCGAGGTCTTTATACCGGGCGAAATCGACCATGGCCTGCCGTTCAGCAAATCCAATCACCTGGTCTTCGGCGCCGGCGAGCGATCCCTTCGCTTTCAGGTGCCGCAAGACATCGCGCATCGCGAGCATCGCGGCTTGTAGCGCGGCGTTCGCGTACAGAATGCCGCCATAGCCCATCTTCGCAAGCTGCTCCCGCGGCAACATCGGCGTCTTGCCGCCGAATACGATATTGCAGATATGCCGGCCGGGCACCGCGCGTGGAATCGCGGCCAGCTCTTCGATCGACTGCGGCGCTTCGACGAATAACAGATCGGCACCCGCCTCCGCATAGGCGGCGGCACGTTCGAGCGCACGATCAAGCCCTTCCATCGCACGTGCATCGGTGCGCGCGAGAATGAGAATGTTGCCGCGGCGCGCGTCGACCGCCGCCTTGATTTTTTGCACCATCTCCGCCTGCGGCACCACAGCCTTCCCATCGAAGTGTCCGCAGCGCTTCGGAAACACCTGGTCTTCGAGTTGCAGTGCGTTTGCGCCGGCACGCTCCAGCATCCGCACGGTGCGAAACAGATTGAGCGCGTTGCCGAATCCGGTATCGATGTCGGCGATGATCGGGATCTCGACTGCCTCACGGATCGCCACGACGTGATCGCAAAGCTCATTGACGGTCGTCAATCCCATATCAGGAACGCCAAGATACGTGTTCGCAAGTCCAGCGCCGGTGACCAGTAGCGCCTCGAAGCCCGCCTCCTCGATAATCCGTGCAGCCAACGCGTTCGCGGCACCGGGAATCAGGAGGCCCGCGCCCGGCGCGAGTTTTTCCCGCAGTTGTTCGTTCAATGCGTGGTCCATGCATGCTCCATGTAGCCGTCGAGAAGACTGCCGATAGGCGAATCGATCCGTAGTCTATCTTCGAGTGGTGTGATCGGCTGCCGACGAGGTCCGGACCAATGTACGCGGCGTGTGGGCGGGCGGACATTGAGTGCAGTCGTTCACGATTCCAAGGTAGTCCCACGCATGTGATCGAGCGCCCCGACACGCGGATCAATCGCGACTCAAGGTTACGGGTGTGATCGCCGATAGAGTCTGGACACAACAAGAACGTTCAGGTACCGGGCTCCATCGCGCCGCTTGCATGTCGCAGGCATCGCGCAAATCGGATTCCCCTCAAGTCGATTCTTAAAGAGAAAGAGGAGGCGCCTTCGGCGATTGCATGCCTTGCATGCGATCCGAACCGAAGGTGGAAAAATACGCATGGCCCACGACATCGAAACCCCTGAACAGCTGCGCTCTGTCACGAGCCCCGCCAAGCCTAAGCTTTCGCTCGCGGCGATCCGCCAGCGACTGGACCGGATGGTCGCTGCGCACGCGAGCGCGGCCGGCTGGACCGGCGAAGACGTACAGGACATCGCGCGGCGCGGATCGATCCTTTTCTTCAGCGCGCTTTCGAAGGGAGACTCTCCTGCCGAAGCACTCGAGCATGCAGCGGGCAATGCGGAGAACGAATATGCGATCGAGTTCGTCGAATCGGCGCCCGATCGCGGCGAGTCGATGGACGAGGCGTATGCGCTGCTGCTGGCACGACGATTCGATGCGAAGAATCCCTTGCACCTACGTGTGCTCGAAACAGCTCGCATCGCGTTTCGAGCCGAAATAGCCAAAGGCGAATCGGTATCGAGAGCATTCGACGTCGGGCGGGTCGCCGCCCTTGCCGCGACGGTGTGCTGATGTCATAAGAATCTGCGCGGCGGGCCAAGCGGATACTTGACGGGGCTTGCAACTTACTTTTCGTTTGCCCAAGCGGCACCCAGGCTGCGATCCGCAGCAAGCATGGACCCGTGGCCCGAAATCGCGCAGAATGCGAGCCATCGTTTGCATCGGCTGTCACAGACGCCTGCATCAACGCCACAAGGAAGGCCGCAGATGGGTGTTCCGCAAAAAGCGATTGCCTACATCAAACCCGACGAATATCTCGCGCTGGAGGAGATGGCGACCACCAAGCACGAATATCTCGACGGCGTCATCTATGCCTGGCAGGGATACGCTTCGGAAGCAATGGCTGGCGGGTCAAAGGATCACAATCTCATCTGCCTGAACATCTGCTTCGCGTTGAGACAGCGATTGCAGGGTACGCCATGTCGCGTGTACATGACCGACGTCAAGCTGCAAATCGAAGAGGCCAACGCCTTTTTCTATCCTGATGTCATGGTGACCTGCGCACCCAGCGACCTGTCACCCGGCGATCCTCTCTCGGTGCGTGAGCCGACGATTATTTTCGAAGTTTTGTCGGATTCTACGGAAGGGTTCGACCGCGGCGAGAAGCTCGCCGCCTACCAACGTATTGCTTCGCTCCACACTTACGTTCTGGTACCGATGCCAGGACGTCCGATCGACGTGTTCGAGCGAAGCGCTGGCGGCGTCTGGAAACCCCTGCCGGCCAGCTCGGGTGGCGTGCCACTCACCAGTCTCGGCACGGCGATCCCATCTGCGGATATCTATTCAGACGTTTAGTTCTCGCTCATGACGGTCTCGCCGCCGTTCGGTGGCGCCTTGCCAACCCGGTCACCGGCCCCGGGCGAACAGCGCAAGTAGACAATGCACCGCTTCGCGTTGCAGTGCCATATGGATGGTCGCGGAATTTCAGTTGAAGCCGGGCACGGCATTCTGTAGCCTATCGACCGCAGATCACCACGCGCTTTAACATCGGCGGGTGCGGCTGGTTCGTCGATTCGAACTATAAAGGGGACATGATGAGCAATCCATTCGCGATCGATGCGATCGTTGATGCAACCGAATCACCCGATCAAGACCGGCGCAGGATCATCCAAACGATCGGTATCGGTGGTGCAGCGGCGCTCGCCGCGCCAGGACTCCTGCTCCGCCCGGCGCACGCGCAAGGTCGCACGGTAAAGATCGGCTTCGTGAGTCCGCAGACCGGCCCGATCGCCGCATTCGGCGAGGCCGACAAGTTCGTGCTCGAGGGCGTTCGCAGGGCGATCGGCAAGGGCATCAAGATCGCGGGGGCGGATCATGCGATTCAGATCATCAGTCGCGACAGTCAGTCCAATCCGAATCGCGCGGCTGAAGTCGCGGCGCAACTGATCAAGAATGATCGCGTCGACATCATTCTCGCCTCCTCCACCTCCGACACGGTGAACCCAGTGGCCGATCAAGCCGAGCTGAATGGTGTGCCGTGCGTCACCGCCGACGATCCCTGGCAAGCCTATTTTTTCGGCCGCAAAGGCGATCCGAAGAAAGGCTTCGACTGGACCTACCATTTCTTCTGGGGCTTCGACACGATTGCCGACGTGTTCGTGAACATGTGGGATGCCCTGCCGACTAACAAAGTGGTTGGGACGCTTTTCTCCAACGATCCGGACGGCATTGCGGGCAACCAGGCATTGCCCCCGCACTTCGCGGGCAAGGGCTACAAGGTCGTCAACGCCGGCCTCTATACCGGCAATACCGATGACTTCTCCACCCAGATCAGCGTGCTCAAGAAGGAGAATGCCGAGATCGTCATGGGCATCTTCACCCCGCCCGCGTTCGCGACGTTCTGGACGCAGTGCGGCCAGCAGGGTTACCGGCCAAAGATCGTGACGCCGGCGAAGGCTGTGCTGTTTCCCTCGGCGGTCGAATCGCTTGGCGCGCGCGGCAACGGCATGACGACCGAAGTGTGGTGGTCGCCGCATCATCCGTTCAAGTCCGGCCTCACCGGTCAGACTGCCCAGCAGTATTGTGACGAGTACACCAAGGCGACCAAGAAGCAATGGACCCAACCGCTTGGCTTCAAGCATGCGGTGCTCGAAGTCGCGATCGATGTGTTGAAGCGCGCGAAGAAACTTGCGCCCGCCGATATTCGCGATGCCATCGTCGAGACCAATTACAACTCGCTCGTGGGTCCGATCCAGTGGAAGACCGGTCCAGTGAAGAACGTGTGTCTGACGCCGCTCGTAGGCGGGCAATGGAAGGCCGGTAAGCAGTTCAAGTACGACTTGCACATCATCGACAATCAGACCGCCAAGTCGATTCCGGTTGAAAGCAAGATCGTGCCGTTGGGCTAGAAGTCTGCGCTGCGCGCCGCGCAGATTCCTAGGAGGCGGCTTGGCTCCCCTGCTTGAGCTCGATCAGGTTTCTAAGGCCTACGGTGCGCTCACGGTCGCGCAGAATCTCTCGCTCTCTGTCGCCGAGGGGGAAGCGCTTGCCGTGATCGGGCCGAACGGCGCGGGCAAATCGACGATGTTCAACCTGATCACCGGTGACGTCGCCCCTGATAGGGGTCGTGTGCGATTTGCGGGCGTGGATATCACTACGAAGGCACCCCACGCACGCAGCCGGCTCGGTATCGGGCGTTCGTATCAGATTCCGCAGCCGTTCGCCGACATGAGCGTGTTCGAGAATCTGCTGGTCGGCGCGATCTATGGTGGCGGACGCACCGAGCACGACAGCTACGAGCACTGCGCTGAAGTGCTGGAGCTCACCGGACTCCTCGACAAGGCCAATGATCCTGCGCGAACCCTTACGCTGTTGCAGCGCAAGCGCCTCGAGCTCGCGCGTGCGCTCGCGATGCGGCCACGCTTGTTATTGCTCGACGAAATCGGCGGTGGCCTCACCGAGCATGAGTGCCTCGCGCTCGTGGAAACAATCCGGGCCATCCATGCACGGGGAACGACGATTGTCTGGATCGAGCACATTGTTCACGCGCTCCTGTCGGTCGCAAGCCGCCTGGTCGTCATGAATTTTGGCGAGCTGATCGCAGAGGGCGAACCGCACGCAGTGATGGCCGATCCGCGTGTGCAGGAAATCTACATGGGCATTCCGGCAACGTGAATCAAGCGCGGAGCAAACCGCAGCGTCCCCCTCGGCGTCTCCTCGCGACCCGCGGCTTGTGCGCCTCATACGGTGACTTCCAGGCGTTGTTCGGCATTGACTTCGAGGTTGAAGCGGGCGAAACGGTCGCCATCATCGGCGCCAACGGCGCAGGCAAGAGCACGTTTCTGCGGGCCATTGTGGGTGCGTTGCCTTCCGCGCCCGACATGGTCGTCTATGACGGTGCACCGATCGGGCATCTCGCCGCACATAACGTCGTGCGGCTCGGTATCGCAATGGTGCCTGAAGGCCGCAGGCTTTTCCCCAGTTTGTCGGTCGAAGAGAATCTGCGGATCGGTGGCGACTATGCCCGCTCGGGAACCTGGACCGTGGAACGCGTGTATGCCCTCTTTCCACGCCTCGCGGAACGGCGGAACGCAGCATCGACCTCGCTATCGGGCGGCGAGCAGCAGATGGCCGCGATTGGTCGCGCGCTGATGTCCAATCCACGCCTTTTGCTGTGCGACGAGTTGAGCCTCGGACTCGCGCCGGTGGTGATTCGCGAGATCTACGCATGCCTTGCAAGCATTTCGGCGGAGGGCACGACCCTGGTCATCGTCGAGCAGGACATCAACCGCGCGCTCGAAGCCTCCAACCGCTTCTACTGTTTTCAGAAGGGCCGTGTGTCCCTCACGGGCGATGCGCGCAATGTCGATCGCCAAGCCATCTCGGCTGCATACTTCGGCCTATGAACTGGACCTCGATTCTCATCCAGGGGACCTTGCTTGGCGGCCTCTACGCGCTCTTTGCAATCGGGCTATCGCTCGCCTTCGGCATCATGCGCCTTGTCAATATCGCGCATGGCGATCTGATCACCTTGGCCGCGTTCGCGGCGCTGGTGGTGGTGCAGACGACCGACGTTCATCCGCTCGCATCGCTTGCAGTCGTGGTGCCGGTCATGTTCGCTCTCGGCTACATTTTGCAACGCGGACTCCTCAATCTCACCCTCGGCAGCTCGATTCTTCCGCCGCTGCTCGTCACGTTCGGCCTGTCGGTGATTATTCAGAATGTGTTGCTCGAGATCTTCGGTGCCGACACGCGCCGGCTGCATGTCGGGCCGATTGAAACTGCAAGCGTCACCTTGCCCGGGGACATCGCAGTGGGCGTGATGCCGATTCTCGTATTTGTTATCGCGCTCGTGTCGTTAGGTGCTTTGCAGTATCTCCTCTATCGCACCGCACTCGGCCGGGCGTTTCGCGCGACATCGGATGACGCCGGAACGGCGGAGCTGATGGGCATCGACAATCGCCACCTCTACGCGCTCGCCATGGGGATCGCGCTCGCCTTCACCGCGCTTGCCGCGGTGTTGTTCGGAATCCGCACCACCTTCGATCCGTCGTCCGGACCCAGCCGGCTGATCTTTGCGTTCGAAGCGGTGATCATCGGCGGACTGGGCAGCCTATGGGGAACATTGATCGGCGGGATCGTGCTTGGCATCGCGCAATCGCTCGGTGCCTCGATCTCGATGACGTGGCAGATTCTGGCCGGGCATATCGCGTTCATCATTGTTCTCGTGGTGCGTCCGAACGGACTTTTCCCGCGGATCAAGGATTGATGGCGCCGCCCTTGCACGCGCGGTTCATGGTCGAGCGCTCGACCCATGCAAGCCGCGTCTTCGCCATGATCGTCACGATCGGCATCGCCGCACTTGCCGCGCTCCCCTGGTGGGGCGATCCGGGGATGATGCAACTCGTTGCCGAAATGGCCTACTTTCTCGCGCTCGCGCAACTATGGAACCTGCTCGCCGGTTACGCGGGGTTGGTCTCGGTCGGCCAACAGGCGTTCGTCGGCTTGGGTGGCTACACGCTATTCGCGATCACCGATTGGTTTGGTGTGCATCCGCTCGCCGCGATTGCGGTGGCCGGGTTGATGGCCGGGCTGATCTCGATTCCGGTTGCCTTTACCGTGTTTCGGTTGCGTGGCGCGTATTTTGCGGTGGGGACCTGGGTCGTGGCGGAAATCTTCCAGTTATTCATCGCGCAGGTGCCCAAACTCGGCGGGGGGTCCGGATACAGTCTCACACCAGCGATCGTTCAATCGATCGCAGCGGATCGCGATACGCGCGACATGATCGTCTATTGGATCGCGCTCGCCCTCGTGGTCGTAGTGATCGGTGCGATCTACATGTTGCTGCGCTCAAGGCACGGACTTGCCCTGACGGCCATTCGCGACTCGGAGCTCGCCTCGGGCAGCCTTGGCGTCGATACGTATCGCACCAAGCTCCTGGTCTATGTGATCACGGCCATCTGCACCGGTGTCATCGGCGCGTTCATTTTTCTGCAGAAGCTCCGCATATCGCCGGAAGCCGGTTTCAGCATCAACGACTGGACCGTCGTCGTTATTTTCATGGTCGTCATCGGCGGTATCGGTACGCTCGAGGGTCCGATCATCGGCATGCTCGTGTACTTCGTTCTGCGCGAGCTGCTCGCCGACTATGGGAGCTGGTATTTGATCCTGCTTGGCGTGGTCGCGGTGGTCGTCATGCTGAAGGCACGGGAAGGTCTGTGGGGATTGATTGCGCGCCGTTTCAATGTCCAACTGTTTCCCGTTCGGCGTCACCTTGTTCGCAGGGCGCCGAAATAATCGACAGGCAAGCGCCGTGATAGCCTCGATCGTTCGCCAGATCTCGGCTGTCGAATTCAACGGAGCGTCCCGTCATGTCCAACACCAGACCCCACCTTGCGAAGGCCGCGGCGTTAGTTTCCAAGATCGCGAAACGCGCCGCGGATACCGAAGCCCAGCGCAAGGTTCCTGCTGAATCGATTGCCGAGCTGCGCGCGGCAGGGCTCACTCGCATGGGCCAACCGGCGCGTCTTGGCGGGTCCAACGTTCCGGTCGACGAGCTCGCGGAGGTCGTCGCACTTCTCGCGGGTGGCTGTGCATCGACCGCATGGGTATGCGGCATCTACAACGATCACGCGATCATGGTGGCCAAGTTCGATCCAGGCGCCGCCGATGATGTCTGGGGCAAGAATTCTGACGCACTGATCTCCGCGGGCTACCATCCGTCGGGCACGGTGGAACGTGTCGATGGCGGCTATCGCCTCGCCGGCACCTGGGGTTTCGCCAGCGGCTGTGACTATGCCGATTGGGTGCTGCTCGGCAGCTTTCTGCCGATCGGTAACGGTCCACCCACCGCGAGCCTGTGCCTGGTGCCGCGCGGTGAAATCACCATCGAGGACAATTGGCAAGTGATGGGCTTGGCCGGCACCGGAAGCAAGAACCTCGTCGCAAAGGGCGCGTTTGTTCCTGCCTACCGGACCCTTCCGTTGTCGGTCATCAACAATGGGGTCGTCGGGGAGCGTTCGGACCTCTCGCCGATGCAGCAGTTGCCGCAGATTTCAACGGTACCGTTCATTTTCGCGGCGACCGGTCTTGGCATTGCCGAGAGCTTGCTGGAGGCGATGACCGAGCAGGTGACCAAGCGCTCGTCACGCGGTGTTCAGCTCGCCGAGATTCAATCGCTGCAACTGAGCATCGCCGAATCCTCAGCCGAAATCGAATGCGCGAGGATGCTCATGCAGCGCGACCTCGCCGAGGCGATGGCGACGGTCAATTCCGGACGAACACTCGATATCAAGATGCGGGCGCGCAATCGCCGGGATCAGGCCTACATGGGCCGACTATGCCGGCGCGCGGTGGATCGCCTCTTCGCAGTTGCGGGGTCACAAGGCAATTTCGACAATCATCTCGCGCAACGCAATTTCCGCGACATGTGCGCCGTCAGCACGCACGTCGCGGTGGCGTGGGAAATCAGCGGTGCCACCTACGGGCGCGTCGCGTTCGGATTGGATCCGGCCACGTTCCTCATTTGATCGTTTCACCAGGAGACACGTGATGGCTACATCGGCGAAAGCAAAGGCGGCGCGTGAAGATGACCGCCGCTCCGGCAACCCGGTTTGGAACAGCAACAAGTTCAAGCTCGGCGTGTTCGGCGCGAATGTGAGCAATGGCTGCGCCATGACCATGGCCGAGGGTGCCTTGGAAACGAGCTGGCCGAATACGAAGGCGATCTGCACCGCCGCCGATCGCGCCGGATTCGAAGCGCTGGTACCGGTTGCACGCTGGAAAGGATTCGGCGGGGAAACAAATTTCAACGGCACCTGCTACGAGACGTATACATGGGCTGCCGGATTGTCGGCTGTCACCGATCAGATCGGTGTGTTCTCGACCTCGCATGTGCCGACGGTCCATCCGATCATGGCCGCCAAGCAGGCGACGACCATTGATCACATTTCGAACGGCCGCTTCGCACTGAACATCGTGTGCGGATGGTTTCAACCGGAGCTCGAAATGTTCGGCGCCCCGATCATGGAGCATGACGAGCGCTATGTGTATGCGAGCGAATGGCTCGATGTGCTGAAGATGCTCTGGACCGCCGAAGAGGAGTTCGACTTCGAAGGCAAGTACTTCAAGATCCAGAAGGGGTTTCATCAGCCGAAGCCCATCCAGCGGCCATTCCCCGCGATCATGAACGCGGGTGGGTCGCCGGTCGGACAGCGCTTTGCCGCGAGGGTCGCCGACATGGCGTTCGTCGCGCTCGAGAAGCACGACGCGGACACGGTGAAGCGGCGGGTGAGTGCGCTCCGCGATCTTGCGCATGGCGAATTCAAACGCGACATCCAGGTGTGGAACAGCAGCTATGTGGTCTGCCGGCCGACCGAGAAAGAGGCGAAGGACTACCTCGAGTACTACGTGCGCGAGAAAGGCGACTGGGCCGCCGTCGAGAATCTCGTGAGAATTTTCGGCATGCAGTCGCTAGCCCTGCCACCCGAAGTGCTCGAGGAGTTCAAGTTCCACTTCATTGCCGGGTGGAGCGGCTTCCCGTTGGTGGGCACACCAGAGCAAATCGTCGACAAGATCCGGATGATGTCCGCGGCCGGGCTCGACGGCACGGCGCTGTCGTTCGTCAACTATCAGGAAGAGCTGCCGCAGTTCATTCGCGAAGTCGTACCGTTACTTGAGCAAGCGGGACTGCGAAAACCGTTCGGTGGTTGACCTGGGACGATAGGCAACCACGACGGCTCGACGGCACAGCACGAGGTGGAACTTAATCTAACCTTGGTGCCTTGGTGCCTTAGTGGTTCCATGCTTTGAGTCATTTCAAAAGGAGCCGATCGATGTCCGATAAGCCAGACTCAAACGCCGTCTACTGGCCGCGCGGCGCCAAGACAATCGAGGCGAAGCCGCTCGCGCAACGCGTCGCCACGCTTGAAGGCAAGACGGTCGCGTTTCTCTGGGATTACCTGTTCCGCGGTGACGAGATTTTCCCCGTCGTGCAGCGGGAATTGTCGGCGCGTTATCCCGGCATGCGCTTCATCGGCCATGATGAATTCGGTTCGACCCATGGTGAAGACGAGCATCGGATCCTGGCGTCCCTCCCGCTGCGGCTGAAGTCGCTGGGGGTCGATGCGGTCGTCTCGGGGATGGGCTGCTGAGGCAGTTGCACACCCGCCGTGCTGCGGGTAAGCGCTGCCGCTGAACAGGCTGGATTCCCTACCGCCTCGCTGGTGTGCGAGGGCTTTGTCGGTCAAGCGAAGAACACCTCGGTCGGTCTTGGGTCGCCGGATCTCCCGATCGCGATGCTGCCGGGCCATCCGGATGTACAGAGCGATGAAGATCTCGTCGCCAACGTGGTCCGCGTCACCGTGGATCAAGTGATTCGCTGCTTGACCGAACAACGCGAGCAGCGCGCGATCTCTGCCGAACCCGAACCGCAGGAAGTCGTGTTCGAGGGCACGTTCGAGGAGGTCAACCGCTATTACATCGAGAATTGGTGGAGCGATGGTCTGCCGATCATCCCACCCACCCGCGAGCGAATCGATGCATTCCTTACTTTCACTGAACGCGCACCGCATGACGTGATCGGCACTCTGCTGCCCGACAATCGCGCGGCAACGCCTTGGAACGTCGCCATCAACGGCATCATGGCCGGGTGTCGCCCCGAGTACATGCCGATCCTCATCGCGCTGGTCGAAGCGATGGCTGATCCGCAATACGGTGTGGAGCACAGCGGCAACACGCCGGGCGCCGAGACGCAGATCATCCTCAACGGCCCTTTGATCAAGGAGCTCGGCTTCAACTACGAGCAGGGCGCCTTGCGGGACGGCTTTCAACCGAACGCGACGATCGGACGATTCTGGCGACTCATGCTGCGCAATGTCGCCGGATTTCTCCCGCATCAAAACGACAAGGGGACGTTCGGCGGCACGTGGCGCGTCGTGCTTGCGGAGAACGAAGACGTGTTGTCCGAGATCGGGTGGACCACCGTCGCGGCCGATGCAGGCATCACAAAGGGTGAGAACGCAGTCACCATCGCACGCTATACCGGCAGCAATGTCATCGTTTCGGTTGTGGGGAAGAATGCGAACGAGTGCTTACCCTACCTCGCGGATTCACTGATCGGATACACGGGATGGGAATTGGCCTTCACCGTCGGCATCGCGAACGCCACCTATCGACCGCTCCTGGTGCTGTCTCCGATCATCGCCAAAACGCTGGCCAACTCGGGACTCACGAAGCAGGACGTGCAG
>JANMUI010000520.1:0-18344 GCA_031391405.1 Betaproteobacteria bacterium | reverse complement strand
TGTAGGCCATGTTGGAGCGCTCGGCCAACGGGTGCTCGCCCGCCGAGAGGGCGTCAATACTTTTGCCTACGGCGTGAGACTCACCGGTCAATGCCGCCTCGGCGACTTCGACGTTGTGTGCGGCCAGCACCCGGCCATCGGCGGGTACACGGTCGCCCGCCTCAAGCAACACGATGTCACCCGGCACCAGGTCGTGGGCCAGGATGTTGGACACTTCGCCGCCACGGCGCACCCGGGCATGTTGGGCCAACATGTTCTTGAGCGCGGCCAGCGTCGCCTCGGCGCGGTACTCCTGGTAGAAGCCCAACGCGGCATTGAAGACCACCACGAGCAGAATCACGGCCGCGTCTTCGACGTCCCCCACTGCTGCGGCCAGCACTGCGGCGCCCACCAGCACCCCGACCAGAAGGTTCCTGAACTGGTCAACGAACTTGAGCCACGGCGAACGCGGCTGCTTTGCAGCGAGTTGGTTGGTGCCCGATCGCTTCAAGCGCAGGCCCGCCTCCAAGGCACTCAAGCCCTTGGCAAGGTCAGCCTTCAGTTGCGTGGCGCAAGACAAGATGTCCAAGCCGTGCCAAGCAGGCGCCGGCGCGGTTTGCAAGGGACTGCCGGGGGACAGGATCGGGGCCGGCAGTGCGCCGGCAACAGGGCCGTTCACGTCACTTGACCAGCAGCACAGGCACGTCGCATTCGGCGACCACACGCTGTGCAACGCTACCCATCAGGATCCGGCGGATTGGGATGTGGCCATGGGTGCCCATCACGATCAGTTGCGCCCTCGCGCGCTTGCTGTGCCGCGACGATTTCCGCAGCCGCTTAAGCCCACTATCCATTCGCATCGGTAGCGTAACGGGTGCCAGGTTCTGGTGTGTGACGAGGAAGGCCAAGGCCTTGTTGGTGCAATCGCTGCCATCGGCAGCAAAGATGATTTTCATTGAACCTGCCCTGCATGAGACTCACGTTGCGTGCTCGACCTCTACTTGCCGGGGCCCGAAGATTGCTTCTACGGGCGAGCCGTCGCGGCGTCGGTGTGTTGGAACACCTAGGCGAAGAAAGCACCCCTCCCGGAAAGGCCAAACCCATCGCCTGAAGCGGCTAAGCGAGCGTGAACGGGCACACACGTTGCGACAAGCTGGGCGAGGCAAGGCGCCCGCTTGGGGAAACGCGATCATGAATCGGCAATACCGCCACTGGATGGCTCCCGCAGGAATCGCGGCACTGATCGTCATGGCACTGGCAGTGCCGGCAAGCAGGAGCTCGGAGGAGGACCCTCCCGACATTGCGCACAGTCTTGCCGAATCGATCGAGGCCATCTATCGAACCGATCTTGAACCCTGCATGCGTCAACGCAGCGATCAGGGGACCCTCTGTCGCGCCGCGGCCGGGTCGCGCCGTATCGACGCGTATCGCCATGCAGCGTCGCGCTTTGGTTGCCAACTGCGTGGGTCGAACCAGGCCAATACGGCGCTCTGCGGGCAGCTGGTTGCCCGTCGCTAATTCAAATCCGCATTTGATTCGAGGCGGCGGCTCTTGACACGTTTGCTGGCATACATGGCTTGATCGGCGAGATCGAGCAACGATTCAGGAGCCGTGGCGTCGTGCGGATACGAGGCGAGCCCTATCGAGCAGCACACGTTGAGCAGCTGGTCGCCGACGGCGAGCGGTGAGGCGAACTTTGCGTGAAGCTTGGTGACGATCACCTGCGACGCGGCGATGTCTTCAAGGTCGGGCAGCACCGCGACGAATTCGTCGCCACCGACGCGCGCGAGGGTGTCCGTAGCCCGCATCGCCGCGGACAAGCGGGTGGCGACCCCTTGAAGCAGTTTGTCGCCGACTAGGTGACCATGCTGGTCGTTCACCTGTTTGAACCGATCGATATCGATAAAGAGCACCGCGACCACCCGGCCGCCGCGCTCTGCGCGCGCAATCGCTTGCACCAGTCGATCCGCCAACAACGCGCGGTTAGGCAAACCGGTCAACGCATCGTGGAGCGCTTGATGCTCCCACGTCGAATCCAAGTTCCCGCCTCTGCCAAGGTCATGAGCAATGCAGTAGATCTGACCGGCCGACGGGTCGCCGGCAACTTGCGTTGACGCGGGCAGCCAAGCGGCGGTCATTCTGAGCGCAATTGCATTGTTAGCCTCCCCGCGCGCGCACGCGTCCGGTTCGGCCGCCGGAAGCAATCGCAAAATCAGCCCTTCACAATGGCGGTTGCTTTCGAGGTGCAGGAGCGCGGCAGCAACCCGTCGATGGTCCGCGGGATGAATCCAGCGCAGGACTTGCGTGCCCTGCACCTCATTGATCGGGCAACGCAAACGTCGCGATGCGGGGTCGTTGCAGAAGACCACGCGCCCGGACAGATCGATAGCGACCACGACATCGGACGATCGCTCAAGCAAGAAGCGGTGAATATCAGCGATCCGTTCCACCTGGGACGTCCGGATCCGGCGTAGATTCTCATCGCGCTGGGCCGCGACCGCGCGCGCCACCAGCGCGACGAATTGCACCGGATCGAAGGGCTTCCTCACGAAATCAAACGCGCCGGAGCGAAGCGCGGTAATCGCGGAGTCGATCGACGAATCACCGGTCAACATGACTACGGGTATGTCCACCGCGCGCTCGCGCAGGACGCGCAGTACATCGAGACCGTTCATATCAGGGACATGAACATCGAGCACCGCAGCCGCGAAGTCGCCTTGGAGCAGAGCCTCGATCGCATCGTTGCCCCGTTGCACGCCGACCACGCGGTGACCAACGCCGACCAACACGGCCTCCAGCATGGCCAAGCCATCCGGATCGTCCTCCAGAACGAGGATCGGCGCGCTGGTAGCTCTAGAGGGTCTGCCCACCGACGCTCCCCGTCTTGATCGAGTTGTAGTGGCGCGAGCAAATGGCGCACGCTACGCCTGCTAGATCGCCCACCAGTTATGGGTGACCATCAGCAATGCCCCGAGCGGCGCGGCGACCGCCCATAGCCAAAATGATACGCGACCGCGCGAGCGACGCCGATTGGCAGTGAACGCAGATGGCGGCGCCTCGATAACAGGTGCAGCAACCGAATTGGAAATAGGTGTCATGGCAACACTCCAGGGTACCCGACGCTTGCGGGTTGATCAGAGGAGACGGTCGCATCAACCGTGCCCGGCACCGGGCTGCCGATGACCCTATGGACCTCTCGGATGGTTCGGCCCGGACCGGCAGGTATTACCGATTCCGGTGACAGCGAATTGCCATCGACGATGAGCCCCTGCTTCGATCCACGGGTAACGCGGACATTGAAAGTTGTCTCATCGATACGGATAGTGGCTGCGAACCCGGGCCAGTGGGAGGGCAGCCGCGGTGCAACGGCGAGACCACCTGGGACGCGGCGCAGGCCAAGTAACCCTTCAACATAAGCGCGATAAAGCCAACCAGCGGCACCGGTGTACCAGGTCCACCCGGCGCGCCCGGCGTGCGGCGGCTCGCTATAGACATCGGCGGCGAGCACGTAGGGCTCACCACCATACTTCGTCGCGCCGGCAGACGATGCAGTACGCAGTACCGGGTTGATCGCTTGCAAGAGATCAAGCCCGCGATCGGGATCGATCTCGAGCATCGCCCAGGCGAGCCAGATTGCCGCATGCGTATATTGCGCCCCGTTTTCGCGCACCCCGGGCGGATAGCCCGCGATATAGCCCGGCCACTGCGGCGGATCACGAAACGGCGGATTCAACAGGCGAATGGCCCCGCTGGCAGGTTCGGGCAAGATGCGCACCGCACTGTCCATCGCCATGCGGCTGCGCTCGTTCACGCCGCCGGCCAACACCGCCCAACTTTGGGCGAGCGAATCGATGCGACACATGGTCGCGGCCGCCGTGCCGAGCGCGGTGCCGTCATCGAAGAAGGCGCGTCGATACCACGCGCCATCCCAACCATGCCGCTCGAGGCCATGGCGTATTCGAGTACTCATTTCGCGCCATTTGCGCGCCACGCCGGTGCGACCCCGCCGTTCGGCAATCGGCGCAAACGTATCGATCGTCGCGATGAGGAACCAGCCGAGCCACACGCTCTCACCACGGCCGCCGACGCCGACTTCGTTCATGCCGTCGTTCCAATCGCCGGTACCGATAAGCGGAAGATCGTGCACGCCCAGGGCGAGACTCGCGTCGATCGCGCGCACGCAATGATCGAACAGGCTCGCGCTCGCGCCAGGTTCCGGTGCGAAGTATCGATCGCCCTCGCCCTCGCTCAGTAGCGGGGCTGCGAGGTACGGCACCAGCGCGTCCAGCACTGCGGTATCACCGGTGGTGCTGACGTAATGTGCGGCCGCATAGGGCAAGAACAACCGATCGTCGCTGCAATGCGTTCGAACGCCACGACCCGAGGGTGGATGCCACCAGTGTTGGACGTCGCCTTCCTCGAACTGCCGGGAGGCCGCGCGCAGCAGGTGCTGCCGGTATAACGCCGGGTCGGCGACGGCGAGCGACATGACATCCTGCAGTTGGTCGCGAAATCCATAGGCACCTCCAGCTTGATGGAATCCGACGCGTCCGAACACCCGCGCACTGACCACCTGATAAAGCAGCCAGCGATTCACGAGCAGATCGATAGCCGGTTCGGGCGTGCGCACGGTGAGCGCACCGAGCCGCTCGTCCCATTGTCGCTGTACCGCCGCCAGCCGCGCATCGAGCGCTGGAATCGGCGCCGCCTGCACCATTGCGTGCGCGGTATCGCGACCCTCCGCCCAGCCGATCATCATGATCTCCTGTACGGCCGCGCCGGGTGCGATCGTGACCAGTCGCTCGAAGAGCGCGGCGGCTTCACCCGATCCGACGCCCGGTTCGCTATCTCGATGGAGTCCGGCTGGAGCGCTCGCCGCGCCGCCCCGGCCGATGAACGCGCCGCGATCGGTGCCGATACAGTTGCCGCCGGTGAGGCTCGCGATGGTTGCAAAGTGAGTAGCGAAGTCGACGCTGCGCGGCCGATTAAAGAGAAGCGACGCCGCCCCCAGTCCGCCCTCGATGACGAGCTCGCCTGGCGCTGCGCGCTGGGAGCCGAGCGCGAGCTCGAAGAAATGGATCAACCGCAGCCGGCGCATGCGCGACGAACAATTGGTCACTTCGAGCGCGAGAAATTTTATCGGCTCGCTGGCATCGACCAGATGGCGCCAGACGATCGCAAGGCCCTCGATCTCGCATTCAAAGCTCGTGTAGCCGATACCATGACGCACCCGGTAGCGCGCCGCAGCGTGTTCGATCGGAAATCGCGCCGGGCTCGCGATCCAACCGGCTTCGGCATCCTCGATGTAACAGGTCTCCGCCGAGGGTTCGCTCACCGCGTCGTTCGACCAGGGTGTGATCTGCCATTCGCGCGCATTCGGCCCGAAGGTGAACGCCGCACCACGCGCCGACACGACCGTACCGATGCATGGATTGGCAATCACATTGCACCACGGTTGCGGCGTCGATGCCTCGATCAGGTACTCCCGCCCGCAGGCGCTGAAGCCACCGAACCCGTTGGCAAATTGCAGATCTGGGTCCGTCGTTGTTACTTCGCGGCTTGTCGCGCGGTCTACGCCACGACCCGGCGCGCCGATCGATGGAGGACGCGAACGGGCACTCGCTGCTTCGGCCAGTCTATTGACCTGCTGGCCAAGCGGTTGCGAGCCTTCCAAGCGCAATGTCGGGTAGGCCTCGAGCGCGGCACGCGTGGCCGCATCGATCAACTCGCCCCGCACGAACACGAGCGCGCCGGCGGTGCGTGCCGCGAACAGTCGGGCGGTGCTGCACGCTTGCTCGATCGATTGCGCGAAGTCTTGCTGATACGAGCTCGCACGCTCCAGCAAAATCGCAACCTCGAGAATGATCCCGCGCGCCGCCAGGTATTCGTAGGCGCGCAGCAGCACTTGCACGAAGCGCATCTCCGAGGGCTCATGCACGACGGCGAGCAGATACGGCCGATCGCCCGCGAGACCGACGCGCCATAGCGGCTCGATGCCATGAATGCCAGTCGGGGGCGCGCTCGCCCGTGCGCCGGGAAAAAGCGCAAGGCTCGCGAGTCGCTGAACGATCGCCGCATCGGTCCCGCGCAGTCCATAGTGCAAGAGCTCGGCGCGTGCGTAGCTCCAGGCGAGATTGAGGGTTTCACCCCACGCCGCATGTTGCCGCGAAACGTTGCTCGCGCGCTGCACCGCACGGTCCGGATCACTGTCCGCAGCCAGCGTATAGATCGCAGTGAGCACGGCGTGCGGCTCGAGAATCAATGTCGTACGCAGCGCCAGAATCGGGTCGAGCACCGGCCCCACCGACCCACTGAGCATGGCGCCTGACTCGAATGCGCGCGCGCTCGCGAGCTGCCGGCCACGACCGATGAACAGGGCGCGATCAGTCTCATATTCCAAGCGCACCCGGCCCAGATCCGGAACGACTAATCCATGCGCCACCGATAGGGGCGTCTCCGCCGGCGCGCGCGGTCGGCGAGTGGCGATCAGGACGCCCCGTGCCGCATCGAATGCGGTGGATACGAACAGATTCGAGAATGCCGGATGGGCACGGTCGGCATCAAGCGAACCGAGCACCGGCTCGACATAGCTGGTGAGCTCTAACGTGCGAATACGATCGGTGAGGTTATAGAGCCGAATGTGGCGCAACTCGCACTCGGTTTGCGGATCGATCAATACATCAAGCATGCTATGCACGCCATCGACCTCGCGCTCGAACTGCGCGTGGTGCTCATTCATGACAACGCGCGTGGCATCCTCGCGCGCGCCCATTCGCGGATGCGGGGTCGCCGACCACACTAGGCCGCTCCGGATCTCGCGCAAGAAGATGAACAGCCCCTCGCACTCGGCTTGCGGATCACGCCAACGCGTGAGTGCGGCGGCACCGAACCGGCTGTATCCCGCGCCGGTGTCGGTGATGAGCACGCCGTGGCGGCCGGCCGCCAGCGTTTGCACTTCGATGCGCCCGCTGCCCGGCGCCGCGACCACGCGCTCGGGCAACCCGCTCGGCGGCAAGTGCGGGCGCGGCGGCGGTTCAGTCAGACCGTCGTCGAAGAACGACGCGGCTTGCGGAGGCCGCTCCTCAAGCAACAACAAGGCCGGTTGGATGATCGGCTCACGTGCGAAATCGGCACGAAACACCGCATCGAAACAGGCATTGGCGAGCGCCACGAGCGTCATACCGTGGTGATGCGCCATGTGCGAGCGGACGACCACATGACGCGCCTCGACCGGCAAGCGTGAGGGCGCGAAGTCGATCGCCTCGTAGTACCCATACGGACCGACGGCCCCAAGCGCTGTGAGGCGGGCGAAGTTGATGCTCGCAGCCTCTGCGTGATACATGGCTGCCAGCGCGGTAGCGTAGGGCGCCACGACCAATTCGTCGCTACCACCCGGTTTGATGGCTAGGCTGGGTACACCGAAGTTGGCGTATTGATAATTCAAATCGCGATCGCGACCGTTGTAGGCAGACTCCGACGCGCCCCACGGGAGCGAGCGCGCCCGCGCGAATCGCATCTGCTCGCCAATCGCGAGGCGCGGCAGTCGACCCAAGGCACTGTCGGGTGGGGCATCCATGACCAGATCGGACATCAGATATTCAAACATCGATCCGCCCCACGACAGGAAGAGCGGTGCGCCGGCCCGCAGTACAGTGGGTCGACCGAGGCGTCGCCAATGGGTCGCGGGGACATCAT
The DNA here is from genome assembly GCA_031391405.1 of Betaproteobacteria bacterium. GTDB lineage: Bacteria > Pseudomonadota > Gammaproteobacteria > Burkholderiales > SG8-39 > SHXR01. Next base: position 10,670 of record JANMUI010000520.1, on the reverse strand, counting down.
GTTTGGCGATCGCCACCAGGCTCGCCAAGCGCGCTTCCGAAGCAAGCAGGTCATAGCGGCTATCGTCGAGCTCGCCCCGGTCGATCCGGTAGCCGATCGCAAAGAGGCTACGTTCCCGCTCATACAGAAACTTGAAATCCATGCCCATGGCAAGCGCGCGGCAACGTGTCGCCAGCAGCTCAATCCGGGCGAGCAGACTGCGGGCGCGGTCGCCGCCCTGCCCTGGTACTGCCGCCAACGTCGCCAAAGAATCGGTCACCGTCAGCGTATTCAGCGGCAGGACCAGCGCCCGATCCGCGACGAGTCCCGCCAAATCGCGTTGCACTGCCTGCGTCCATTGCTCGATCGAAACGAAGGCCGGCGAATCTGCACCCGGCGCCGCGCCGGTGAGCAGGTCTGCAGCGCGCCGCGCTTGTTCGAGTGCACCGAACAGACCTAGTTCGGCCACCCGCGAATCGGCCAGCGCTTCCGCAACCCGGCGCAGCGCTTCATCAAGGCGACGGTGCTCCGCGGGCGTAAGGTGCTCACCGGCCGCCCCGATCACTTCCCGCAAACCGCGTACGGTCGTGCTCACGCCATGCAGATTGCGCGTACCCAACAGCGGTTCACGGGCGAAGCGCGCGAGCGCCTGCGCCAGGGTGATCAGGTGCCCCGCAAAGTTGCCGCTATCGACGGTCGAGACGTATGCGGGGGCAAGCGGCTCGAGCGTGCGCGTGTCGTACCAATTCAGAAAATGACCGCGGTGCATCGTCATGCGGCCCAAGGTCTCAAGGGTACATTCCAGACGCGCGGTGAGCGCCTGCAAACCGAGCCAACCAAACTCGCGTGCCGCGGCGATCGATAGCAGATATAGCCCAATGTTGGTGGGCGAGGTGCGATGCGCGATGACCTCGGCGCTATCCCATTGCACATTGTCGGGGGGGAGGTGGTGATCGTCTTCGCCGACATAGCGCTCGAAGAAAAGCCATGTTGCGCGCGCGATACCGTCAAAGGCGGTGCCAACCCCCGCATGTGCCGCGCCCACCGGCTGGCGCAGCGGCGGGCGACTCAACCAGCGTGCCGCAATCGGCACGAGCCACCAGAGCGCTAGCAGCGGCAGCACCTGCGGCAAGGCGGGTGGGTTGAGAAACGCGATCAGAGCGGTGCCGAGGAGCAACACCCACGCACCGCTCTCCAACATCCAGGGGAAACTGGCAAGCGTAAGGCCGGCGGCTTGCTTGGCTTGGGCGGCGGTCACCCACTCCAGCAGCCGTTTCCGACTCGCGCCCAATCGGTATAGCGTACGCACGATCGCATCGATCATGAGCCACGCTTGCTGCGCGAGGAAGGCGACCGCGGTCATCGATTGCACCAGCGCGTCGGTCAGCCCACGCAGCGTGATGAGCACGAATCCGACCTGTCCGAGCGCCCCGGCCACCCCGAACACCCAATGCACGATCGGCGCGAACGTGAGGCTCAACAGACAAAAGCCGAGCACGACAGCGCGCGCCGGTGCCGGCACCAAGAATGCGACGAGGGTGAGCGCCAGCAGCGCGATCGGGAGCAAGGTGCGCCGCAGGTTGTCGACCAATCGCCAGCGCGCGAGCGCGGGCAGTTGCGCTGCACGCTCACCGACGATCCAACTGAGCAACTGCCAGTCGCCGCGCGCCCAGCGATGATCGCGCGCGGAGGCCACCTCGGCGTGCGAAGGATAGTCGTCGAACACCTCGACGTCGTTGACATACGCGGCGCGTGCATAAAGACCTTCGAGGAGATCGTGGCTGAGCACGAGGTTCTCGGGAATACGCCCCGCCAGCGCGCGCTCGAAAGCATCGACGTCATAGAGGCCCTTGCCGATGAACGAGCCCTCGCCGAATACGTCCTGATAAAGATCGGAAACCTTGGCGGCGTACGGATCCCAGCCGATCGCGCCGGCAAAGAAACGCCGGAAATACGATTGGGCGGTGCCACGTGGCGTCGTCGCTGCGACGCGCGGCTGGAAGATCGCATGCCCCTGGATCACCCGGCCGGTATCTGGATCGTGGATCGGTTGATGCAAGGGGTGCGCGGCAGCCCCGACGAGCGCCTCAAGCGCGCCGTACGGGAGATCGGTATCGGCATCGAGGGTGAGGACGTAACGCACCGCCGCCGGAACGCGCGCGTGCGCTGCGCCGACATCCATGAACGACGTATCGGTCGCGCCGCGCAGCAATCGATTGAGCTCATGCAGCTTGCCCCGCTTGCGCTCCCAACCCATCCAGCAGCCTTCGCGCTCATTCCAGATTCGTCGCCGATGGAACAACGCGAATCGCGACTCATCCGAGGGCCCCGCGCCGTGGCGCGCGTTGAGCCGCATGATGCCATCGCGAAGATGTGCAAGCAGCGCGCTGTCGGCCGTGGATTCGGCTGCCTCGCTATCGCGCCAATCGGTGAGCAGCGCATAGCTCACTGCGCCCCGGCTGCTCGCGTAGAAATGCACTTCCAGATGAGCGAGAAGCTCGTCGGCGGCGGCGATCCCCGGCACGAGCGCGGGAATGACCACGAGCGTTCGGTACTCCGCCGGAATGCCCTCGCTCAAATCCACGCGTGGCAAGTGGCGAGGCGGGAACTGTCCGACCAGCACACGATTCCACACGGTCAGCACCATGTCCGATGCCGGTATGAGCGCCAGAACAGCAATGCCGAGGGCTGTGAGCAGCCTGACATCGGTACCGGCAATGGCGGCAAATAGCCCCACCGCGATCGTTACTGTACCTAGCGCCACGAGCCAGAGATAAACGCCTGCTGCATGGGTGAGAAGAAGGCGCCGGCATCGCGATATCGCCGATGGAGCAAGCCGCAACGCCGACTCCAGTGCGTAACGCCCGCCGCCGATCAAGTGATGGCCCAACTCGCGTGTGGCCGGATTCGCCGCGCCGTCCTGCGTGCGGGCGAGCACGGCCAAGGCGATCTCGCGCTCGCTCATGCGCGCCGTAGTGGCGAGATCAGCTACCGCATTCCGATAGCGTTCTCGCGTTGCCGCATCCAGGCGCGCGAACGCCGGGTCGGCTTGCCACACCGCATCGATCGGGCTGATCGCTTCGACGAAGCGCTCCCAATCCAATGCCTGCAGACTGCGCAAGGTGCCGAACAGCTCGCGAACGCGGTTATTGACCGTGAGTATTTGTGTGTGTGCGGCATGCGTGCGCGCTTCGAGCTCGCCCGAGTCGAAACCGCACGCCCGGGCGAGTGCGGCGAGCCGGACAGTGGCAGTGGGTCCTTGTTCGCGTAGTCGTTGCGCCAATCGAACCAGTCCGGCCGGTACGGTGGCGACCGCCATCATTGGCTCGCAGAGGAGCGCTGCTGCATTTTGCGGCGTGGCCTCGGCCAACGTATCGGCGAGTTGATCCGCGCGTACCTGTGCGTCGGCGGCACGCGCAACGGCGAGCGCATCAGCGGCGATGCCGTGCAACGCGGCGAGCCCAAGCGCCGGAGCCAGGTGCCAGAGCTCGCGGATCCGTAAGGGTGCTTGTCGTTGAAACGTGTGAAGAAACTCACCGAGCGAGGTCAAATCCAGGCGCCCGTGCGAGCTGGCCAGGTAGTGGTGCGCCAGCGCGACTACCCGCGGCGTGCGCGCCCAATTGCCGACCTTGACTCGCGGCAGACGCGCCCATTCCTTGCCGCGGATCGCGCTAGCGACGTCACGCGAACTTTGCCGGATCCAGTGCGGGTTCTCTACGATCCAGGCCATCGAGGATTGCGCATCGGCGTCAGCCTCCGGCCAGTCGATCAATCGAGCTCGCAAGTGCTCGTACCAATCCAGCGCGCTGGCTAGTCGATCGCGATCGGCCCGGCGCGCAGTGCGCACCTCCCGAAGGTTGTACGCAGGGTCGATCTCGAGCGTGCGCGCTAGCGCTTCAATCCACCCTTGCGTGCCGCCGATGTCGGCGGGCTCGACGACCGGTCCGAGATCGGACTCCGCGAGCATCGCAAGGAAGCTGCTGTTGTCCGCGGCCAAGGTCCGCTCCCGTTAGACCACGATCACGGGCAAGACCCGTGCGTGGAATTTCGCTCGCCCGACAGCCGCTGAGGCGGGGCTTTTTTGATTACCCAAACGAAAGACCACGAGACGGTGCAGGCGCGCAAGGATTGGCCGATCTTTGGCGAGCAATAGCGGGGTCTTCCTCATGTTGCGATTCGATCGCCTCGCGGACGACGGCCGCCAGATGCTCCGGTTCGATAGGCTTGACCAGATGCGCGTCCAAGCCCACCTGCGCACTCCGCGCATCGTCATGGGCGTGACCGTACCCAGTGAGTGCAATCAGTCGACAACGTCCCAACGAACCTTGGGCCCGTAGCTCGGACGCGACCCGGTACCCATCGATATCCGGCAGGCCGATATCAAGCAGTACCACATCGAATGCGTCGCGCGCGCACTTCTGTAGCGCTTCTAGACCGCTATATGCGGTGGTAACGCGGTGGCCCACGCGGGACAACGCGAGCGCGGCCAAATCGGCCGAATCGCGATTATCATCAACGATCAGCACGCATCCGGTCACGAGCTTAGGGTGCGCGGCCTCGCTCCCGACTGTCGGGGCGAGCGCGGTTTCCGGCGACGTAACGACGATAGCGGGAAGCTTCACACTGAACTCACTGCCGCGACCAGGCCCGTCGCTATGGGCGCTCACGGTTCCACCGTGGTCCTCGACCAGGCGCTTTACTATCGCCAAACCGATGCCGAGGCCGCCCGTCGACCGCGCGATGCTTTGCCGCCCCTGCACGAATGCATCGAACACGTGCGGCATCAACTCGCTTGGCAAGCCGATACCGGAGTCGATGATGCGGATCGTTCCCCAACCATGTTCCGCGGAGGTGACGACCTCGATGCGGCCTCCCGGCGGCGTGTATTTCGCGGCGTTGATGAGCAGATTTCCTACGACCTGATGCATACGCTGCGGATCCGCTTTGACCGTCAATCCATGCGGTACCTGAACGCGAATATCGTGTTTGCACGCCTCGATGAGCGGCGACACGGTTTCGACCGCCTGCGTGATGACCGCTCCGAGGTCGACGACTTCCATTCGCAGATCAATCTCCCCTTTGGTGATCCGGGCGATATCGAGCAAATCGTCGACAAGTGTCTTCAGATGTTTGACCTGCCGCTCGATGATTTCCAGCTCGGGCGAACGAACCCCGCCCGACTTCAACTTCATCAAGTGCAGCGAAGTGACGATCGGAGCGAGCGGATTGCGCAGTTCGTGCCCCAGCAGCGCCAGAAATTCGTCCTTCGCACGTTTCGCATCGTCGCGCTCGCGGATCAACCGCGCCATCTGGAGGCCGGCGGCAGCGAGGCTTAGCGCAGCGCAGGATTTCCGATCGTTCGTTTCGGCAGGCGGAGTCGGTTCCGATTGGTCGGCGCTCACCCGCGAATCCCCGTTTCGAGGCCACGAGGGATCGAGCGTGGTTCCGGCGAGTGATTGTTCTTTCATGACTTTCCCGATCAAGGGTTATTGATTGTCGTTCGCCGAGTCCCAGATTTCCTGCGCATCCGGGCACGCAAAACGTGTGCCCGGGCATGAAACGTGCGCGTGCCCTTTATTTCGGGCGCGGCACCTTGAGCAAGTCATCAGCGGCGCACAACTGCCCCTTGCGCGAGGCGCGGATCGCGCGGGCAAGCGCGCGACCCACATTGCGCACCTCTTCCTGCACCGCGCGGTCCGTGTCCAGGGTTTCGTGGCTGGTCGCGTAGGGCTCGTAGTAGCCGATGTACCGATCAAGTCGCGCCTTGGCACCGGCATCGATGAGCCCCATCCAGTCCAGCCAATCCGATAGCGCCCGGCGCGTGCCCTCGATGCCCGCGACATCTCCGTGCACCACCAACCCGTAGACGCGGCCCGCAAGATGCTTTGGATAAGGCCAGCCCTTTAGTTCGAGCGCCTTCGCCTGCGCCGCATCCTTACCGCCGGTTGAGGTGGGGTCAGGATTGCCGCCGTCAGCGCACACCAGGCGGTCGATCATCAATTTGAGCACCCCCGGGGCGTGATACCAATGGACTGGCGTCACGAACGTTGCTTGCGTTCGGCCGCGCGCAGGGCATCGCGCGTCGCGCGCCACTCCACTGAAAGCTCGTACGCCGGATCAGCGAAACCCGCACCGGCCGCGCGCACATTGGGCGCCTTTCGATTCCCGCGATAGTTGCCCCACGCGATCACGCCGATCCGCTCGAGGGCTTCTTGTTCAGCGCCGAAGGTCGGATCGACGAAGCCTTCCCGAAAACGGTGTAGGAATTCAGTCTTGGTGAGCGCGGGCGGCGCCTGACCCGTGCGTACTCGGAATGGTGTGCGAGCCATCGGCGTTCAACATCAGGGGAAGTTGCCCGCGCCGCATGCAATGCCCGTACCCGTACGCGGAAGGTTCAGGGCCTTGGATTCCAACCGCTCACAGGCCGGCCTTACATCTCCGAGCACGGCCCGACCGGTTCAGCGCGCTGCCGTCGTCATCGGCGCGACCCGGTAGATGGCGCCATTCAGATCATCGGATACCAACACTGAGCCGTCCGGCAGTTGCAGCACATCGACGGGGCGTCCCCAGTATTCGCGACCCTGTAGAAATCCACTGAGGAAAGGTTCGATGCCCACCGGCCGATCGCCATCGAAACGCACGCGCACGACATCGTAGCCGACGCGGGCGGGCGGATGTGAACCGTGGCGTGCGATCAGGATAGTCGGCTCGTCTTTAGCCGCGCCCGGCAGTTGCACGAAACGCATGCCGAGTGCCGCCACGCGCGGCCCCAGTCCCAGCGCCGGCGCGCTGAACTCGCTGCAGCTTCGTCCCACCCCAAACTTCGGATCCAGGATCGAGACATCGTGACAGTACGGAAATCCAAAGTGTTCACCGACCCGACGGACATGATTCAGCTCGTCGTTGGGCCGTTCGGTGCCCAACCCGTCTTGGCCGTTCTCGGTGAACCACAACGCCTTGGTGCCCGGATGCCATCCGAAGCCGACTGAATTGCGAATTCCGCGCGCGATGACTTCACGGCGCGACCCATCGAGCTCGGTGCGAATAATGATGCCGTACTCGTCGCCCTTCGGCTCGCACGTATCGCACGGCGAACCGACGGCAACGTACAACTTACCGTCCGGGCCGATAGCCATGGCGTGGGCATCATGGCGCTTGTCCTCGGGCAGGCCGTCGATCGTGGTGAGCGCGGGCGGCGGTGCATCCAGTCGATCCTCGATGCCCTCGAATCGAACGATGCGCGTCCGATCGGCAACATACAGCGTGCCGTTGGCGAACGCGATGCCGCTCGGATGGCGCAGGCCCGATGCGACCACCCGTCGTGCGACGATACGATTGCGATCGAGAGTCAGCGCGTGCACGTCGCCCGCGAACGTGCCGACGAATAGCGTCCCGCGCGGCGTGAGCACCATATGGCGCGCTTGCGGGATATCGGTCGCAAAGACCGATGCCTGATAGCCGGGCGGCGCCTGCAACTGCGCGGGCCGAATGCCTTTGCGTTCTTCGCGCAGATCGGCGATGAAGTTGCAGCCGGTAACCGCGGCTGCGGCAAGTACGACAAACACCACGGTGCGATTGGCGACAGAGTGCATGGCGGCGGCCTCGCGAAGTGAATGAACCTGCATCTACGCAAGGTCCGCGCCCGCGTTGGGCCTCCCTGAAGGGGAATCAAAGGGGTCAGCGTCGACTGGCACTTCCTCAAGCGGGCAAGACGATTTGCGAGCCGCCCTCTCTGATCAGATTGACTGTTCGCCCTGAGCCCATCGACAAGCTCAGGACAGGCCCGTCGTAGGGTAGACGCCGATCAAAATGCCCAAGTAGGGCGTGCTTGCGGCCCGATGGCCGCGAGCTTGCTCTGTGTCGCCATTGGCCTGGTCGCCATCGGTGTAATGGCCCTTTGCGCCCAGCCGATTCTTTGCACGCCTTCGGATGGCGTCGCGACGTACGGGGGTATAAGGGGCAGCGTGGCATTGGCAGCCGCATGGCGTTCGCCACTCGCGAGCGCCTCGACCAATTCGGCCATCGTGACCGCAGGCTGACTTTGCGACGGGTCCAGCGCACGCGCAAACAACGCGTTGCAGTGTGCGTTCAACGCGCCAATCCGCGGCAGCATCAGATGGCAGGCCGCGGCCTCGGTCGCCGTGTGTCGTCCGTAAGGGTGGCGCCCAGTCAGCAACTCATAGATCAGGCACGCCGCAGAGTAGACGTCATCGCGCATGGTTGGCACACCGCCCGACCGCATGCCTATCCCCGCATACGCCGCGCTGGGGATCCGCGCGAGAATGGTCGATGTGGTCTGATTGGCCGGTAGCGCATGCCCCCAATCGATAAGATGAAGCTCGCGGGTGGTGCTGTCATACATGACGCCTGCCGGCGCCAAATCCAGATGGAGAAGCCCGACAGCGTGCAACGCCGCGATCGCCTTCGCCAACGCCAATACGGCCGAGAATGGCAGTCTCATGCCAGCCGCCGAAAATCGGAGATGTTGGCCGAGCGGCACGCCGCTTGGCAAGCCGAAAACCAGAAAAGGCGCGGCTTCGAAGCCACCCAACTCCTCTATCAGGGGCAAAGCCCGAACGGCTCCCCATCGTATCGAGGCTTGGCGGGCACGCAACAACACGAGCTCATTGGGATCGCCGTTGGCGAGATGATTAACGAATTTGACGACGACCCGCCGCGGACCGCCAGTGAACGTGTCCAAGGCGCTCCAGGCCGTCCCGCTTGCGGCGTAGGCCAGCGGAAATTCAAGAATGTATCGACCGTCTAGCGGGGGGCGATAGGCCCACGGCAAAGTGAGCGCAGGGCGATTGCGATTTTCCATCAGCTTAAACATGGGTTGCGCCTCCATGTAACAAGTAAAGTCTTATGCACGCCGCGCCGTTCCCCTGCGCGTTGAGCATGACCGCCACAGTCTGCGTCGCGGCTAGCTTGCGGCACGCAATTCGCGTTCCCGCGCGGCTCTTCGCAGCCACCTCCTCTTCGCAGCCACCTCTATTGTTGACGTTGCGACGCCTGTTTCTCAGCGCCCCGATCCGCCACGAACGATGCCGGGCACGGAAGCTGCGCCCGTCATTCGCAAGGCTGCGGCGTCTTTTGCAAACCACTCGTCAACGCACCCGCAGGTCTCCCCCATCGGACTTTGCAAGTGATTTCGATCGTTCCCCCTGCGGCCGCCGCGACACTCGTGGGGGCGCTCGCGCTCCTTGGATGCGCGTCCCTGCCTTCCCTCGACCCGGTGCGAAATGCGTCAGCGCAACGCAATACCGCCCCAAGCGTCACGTCGGCCGTATCCCAGCGCAAAGGTGATCGTGCGGTCGCGGCCCTTGTCAAACGGTCCGGTGACACGTTGCTCGAGCGCCACATCGCCAATACCGAGCGCCTGTTGGATGCCCCCATCACCGGCGGTAATGCGGCGAGGCTCCTCATCGATGGGCCGCAGACGCACGCTGCGATGTTTGCCGCCATCGCGGTCGCGCGCGATCACATTCACCTTGTCAGCTACATCATCGAGGACGACGAAATCGGCGCGCGCCTCGTTCGAGCACTTGCAGAGAAGCGCCGCGCCGGGGTACTCGTTCGGGTGATGTACGACAGCGTCGGCTCGATGAGCACACCGCACGCGTTCTTCGATCGGCTGCGCGACGACGATATCGCGGTCTGCGAGTTCAATCCGGTGAATCCCGCGCGCGTCAGGCGTGGCTGGAAAATCAACAATCGCGACCACCGCAAAGTACTGATCGTCGATGGCCGGATCGGATTTGCCGGTGGCATCAACATCAGCAGCGTCTATTCGTCCGGGTCGTTCGGCGCAGGTCGCCCCCGATCGGCCCAGCCGGCGCCTTGGCGGGACACCCACATCGAAGTACGTGGTCCTGCGGTTGCCGATTTGCAGCGCAACTTCATCGATAGCTGGCGTGCACAGAAGTGTGCCGAGCTCGTGGACAATCCCAATGCGTTCCCGAAGCTTGCCGATGCCGGCCGACAGGCCATACGCATCCTCACCGGAAGTGCCTCACAGGAAGCTCCCGTGCTGTATATCGCCCTGCTCTCTGCCTTTCAGGAAGCCCAGAAAAGCATCACCGTTACCTGCGCGTACTTCGTTCCGGATCCGCTCTTGATGGAGGCGTTGACCGGCGCGGCGCGGCGTGGCGTGGACGTCCGGCTCATGCTCCCGAGCTTCAGCGACTTTTGGGCGCCGCTGGCAGCCGGACAATCCCACTACACGGAGTTGCTGTCGGCCGGCGTGCGCATCTACGAACGCAAGGAAGCGCTGCTGCACGCGAAGACCGCGAGCGTCGATGGGGTATGGTCGACGATCGGTTCGACGAATCTTGACTGGCGCAGTTTCATCCACAACGAAGAGGCGAATGTCGTCGTCTTCGACGATGCCTTCGGGGGCGAGCTCAACAAGCTCTTCGAGCGCGATGTGCAACACGCGCTCGAGATCACGAGCGATGCGTGGGCGCAGCGCGGCGTCGGCCCCCGATTGCGGGAATGGCTGGCGCGCCGCTTCGAGTACTTTCTGTAGCCCTTTCTGTAGCCCTCGCGTTGGGAAGACGAGGGTGGCAATCTGCCTCCGGGACGCGTCGATCGGCCGCAACGCGACGCGTCGAACCCCGGCTGACATTCAGATACTACGGGCACGCCGCTTGCGCACGCTATTCGTGCACGCGCCAGTCGCGGGCGCGTGC
>JANMUI010000488.1:0-4985 GCA_031391405.1 Betaproteobacteria bacterium | reverse complement strand
GAGCATCTTCGGAAAGACCTTATCCTCTTTGCCGTCCATCAACGTGTCGAACGACGGCGGCGTATCGAACGAGCGCACGGACGCGCAGCTTTGCGCAAGTCCCCATTCGGGAATCTGCTTCTTGTAGCGCAGGATGGCGGGCTCCCATTGCGCCAGCACCGAGAATTTGGAGCCTAGCGTGAGCGCACGCAAAAGTGATGCCCGTCCCGGCGAGATGACCGGAATGTCGAGCACCGAGCGGAGCGCCGCCATGCCGGAATCGCTCATCGTATCGATGCACACGGCGTCGAAGCCGTCGGCCTTCGCACTGGCCCCGGCCTCGAAAATCGCAAGATCCATGAGCGTCCAGTCATGCGGTCTCATGAACGATGTCGGTCCCGCTTTGACAGGCTTGAAGTGGAACTCGCTATCGGGCTCGAGCTTGACGGCTTTCAATTGGTCGCGACGGCGAGCGATGCCTTCGGCATCGAGGGCGAATGGGACGAGTACGAGGATCTTGGGCATTGGTTTGATACCTTCAGTTTGAACCGCAAAGGACGCAATGGACGCAAAGGTTCCAATTAGAAGATTCGCGCGCAACGATCGAAACGGATGCGCGGGACTCTGGATATGGAAGCTCGCCAATCCTGTGGGCCACGGCAAGAAAACCATTGCGTCCGTTGCGTCCTTTGCGGTTCATTGCTTGAGCGCCGCCGCCCGAAACATCGCATCGATCATCCCTTCCTTCGGGACCAGCGGTCGCGGGAACGCCCGTCGCGAATGCGAAAGTCTCAGCGCAATGGCCGCCTCAGCCAGCTTGTAGGTGAGCGGACCTGGATTGATCACCGGCACCGGCAAGCGTTCCGCGAGGTAGGCATGTGCCTGATGCATGGTGGTCGAGCCAAGGAGAATCACATCGGCGCCGTCCTCCTCGATGCAGCGCATTCCCGCATCGACGATCGACAACTCGGCGATCGCTGCATCATGTTCGCTCGTATAGTTCGCGGGCGCTGCGCGGACCGGGCGAAAATCGAAGGCGATATCGGGTCCGAGGTGGACAGCCGCCAGTTGCGAAGCCCGTTGGCGGCGATTTTCCTCGCTCATTGGAAACGGCACGATGACCAGCACGCGATGCATGCGCTCTCCTTCGTTCGAGGCCGGATAATGCCCGATTGAGGCGCAGCCCAGCAAGCCGGGGCCGCGTCCTGCATACTTTCACGGGCAGTTGAATTGGAGAAGCGCAACGTGACGATCGCGCGCACGATGTTCGAGAAGATCTGGGACCGGCATGTCGTCACCCGTCGCGGCGAGCAGTGCCTGCTTTATGTGGATCGGCATCTTGTCCATGACGGATCGTTCCACGCATTCAGCTATCTCGCCGAGCGGGGCTTGAAGGTGCGGCGACCGGGGCAGACGTTCGCCACGCCCGATCATTATGTGCCCACCTGGAGCCGGCGCGCGGCGGACGCGGCTACCGACGAAATTCGCGGCATGATCGAAACGCTGGAGAAAAACGTCGCCGCGCATCGCCCGGTGAGCTTTCCGCTCGACGATGAACGACAAGGCATCGTGCACGTCGTCGGGCCGGAACAAGGGATCACCCTGCCCGGCATCATTCTCGTATGCGGCGACAGCCATACCTCGACGCACGGCGCCCTGGGTGCCCTGTCGTTCGGCATCGGCCAGTCGGAGAATTTTCATGTGCTGGCAACGCAAACAATCTGGCAGACGCGCCCGCAGACGATGCGCATTACGATCGATGGCCAACGCCAACCCTGCGTCACCGCGAAGGATGTGATTCTCGCGATCATCGCCCGCGTCGGCGCGGGTGGCGCTCTCGGACATGCCGTCGAATATACCGGTGCCGTGTTCCGCGCGATGTCGATCGAAGAGCGGCTGACGGTCTGCAACATGTCCATTGAAGCGGGAGCGCGCGCCGGCATGATCGCCCCGGACGACACCACCTATGCGTACCTCTGCGGTCGTCCGTACGCACCCTCCGGCACGGCATGGGATCGCTCGCTGGCACATTGGCGGACGCTGCCATCCCATCCCGATGCGCGCTTCGATCGCGAGGTGTCGCTCGATGGCGCCAAGATCGAACCGATGATCACCTGGGGCACGAGTCCTGAAGACGCAATACCGATCACCGGCCGCATTCCGGATCCCACGGCGGCGGCGGATCCCAATGCGCGCGACAAGATCAACAAAGCCCTCGCCTACTCCGGCCTACAACCGGGAACGGCTGCGACCGATATTCCGATCGATCGAGTGTTTATCGGGTCGTGTACGAATAGCCGCATCGAAGATCTGCGCGCGGCGGCGGCGATCGCAAGGGGCCGCAAGTCAAAAGTGACGGCAATCGTGGTGCCGGGCTCGGGCCTCGTGCGCAAGCAAGCGGAAGCCGAAGGGCTGGATAAGGTTTTCATCGCGGCAGGATTCGAATGGCGCGAAGCCGGATGCTCGATGTGCGCCGCGATGAACGGTGATATCGGCAAGCCCGGTGAACATGTCGCATCGACCTCCAACCGCAACTTCGAGGGGCGTCAGGGCAAGGGTGTCCGCACGCATTTGATGAGCCCGGCGATGGCGGTGGCAGCAGCGGTAAGCGGCCGTATCGCCGATGTCCGATCGCTTCTCTAAGAGGATCATCTCATGGCCATGCAGCAATTCACGACGCTGACGGCGATTGCCGCGCCCTACGATCCGATCAATGTCGATACCGATCAGATCGTGCCGGCCCGCTTCCTCAAGTATCCACGTAGCGGCGGGTACGGACAGTTCCTGTTCCACGACCTGCGACTTCGCGATGACGGCACCGAGCACCCGGATTTCATTCTTAATCGCGCACCGTATCGTGACGCCGGGATCTTCGTGGGCAACACCAACTTTGCCTGTGGATCGTCGCGTGAAGGCGCGGTGTATGCGTTGTCCGACCGGGGGATCCGCAGCGTCATCGCGCCAAGCTTCGGCGATATCTTCTACAACAACTGCCAGAAGAACGGGGTCGTGCCGGTGCGGCTCGCGCCGGATATCTGCCTGCACCTGCGTGAGCTGTTGAAGAAAACCCCCGGCACAGCGCTCACGGTCGATCTCCAACAGCTCGTGGTCATCGAACCCGACGGTACGCGGCATGCGTTCGAGCTCGACGCCTTCGGGCGCGAGATGATGCTCAAAGGGGTGGATGAAGTCGGATTGACCCTATCGCTTCTGTCGGACGTTGAAGCATTCGAGGCGCGTTATGCGAAGGAAGCGCCGTGGATCCGTCCATAATCAAGCGCGGGACTAGAACCGGATCCCCGCCGCAATCCGCACCATATCGTTATTCGAGAAGTTCACTTTTGGATCCCACACGACGCGAACGAAGTACGGATCATAGTCGTAGGTCAAACCCGCGCCGGTGCCGCGGATCGGCCGAAGCTCATCGTCGTCGGCGTTCCAACCCGATTTCTGAAAGATATCGAGCGTGACCCGACTCTTCGAGTCAGGTCGCGTTCGAAACACCAAATGCGTGATGCGCTGGCCAAGGAAGGATCGATCATCGCGCACCTGGAACAAGGTGACCACAGTGTTCTTTGACAGCCGCAATCCGCCGCCAACGGTGATTGCGTCGTTCGGATCGAAATTCAAATTGAAGTAAGGCTTCAGATTGGTTCGCCCGAATCCAAGGATTCCGAACACCTGCGAACCAAACTCGCCCTGCACGCTCCCACCGATGAATCCGCGCGTTGCATACTGCGCTGAGCCCGTCACGCGCCCCAATGCGGTCTGGAATGTACGCTCGTACCCCAACCGGGCTTGCTGGAACTCCTCACCGCGTCGGTAGATGCCGATCCATGCTGTGTTCTCATCGTTGTTTCCACGCAGATTTACATCGACCGCGGCGTGCTCATTAGTCGTCGAGTACCACGTCGGCGTGAGCTTGAAGGCGATTTTTTCGTCCTTGTCCGGGCTCATCTCGCGTTCGGCGTCGCCGGACTCGTCCAAGGCGTGCGAGCTTTGCGCGAACGCAAACGCAAGACTCGCCAGGATAAGTTGCCAGCAAAGCGAATGACGTGGAGAAGCCAGCATGTAACGGGACTCTTGCGCTCCGGCAGTGATGAAAACTTTAGAAAATTCCAGGCGTAAACAAATAGCGGATGCTTAACGATATCCAGCGCTGCGATTCGCCCGATACTGGGCCGCTGGATTGCTGGCCCACCGTGCCATCGAATTGCAGGCGATCCGGAATGAACCAATAGCGCACACCGATCTGCTGCGACGGTTTCTCGTGCGTCACCTGGTAGCCCTCGACGATCGCGGACCATTGTGCGCCCAGACGAATCTCGGCACCGAGCCCCCAGTTTTTCAGGTCGCGCTGCTCCAGGCGATCGCGTGCGTATCCCAGGTTGGCATGCAGGACCAATGCATCGGCCGCGATCGAGTAGCTCGCGACCGTATTGATATAGGGCTTCCACCCATCGCCAGCCGAATCCGGTTGCGATGACGCCCGATGGATGCGCTCCGCGCCTAATGCAAATCCGAGGCCCCATGAGTTGGTCGTGACCTGTTTGATCAGGGTTTTCGCTTGCAGGATCCCGTGCGTTTCGGTACCACGTGGTGACGGCGCGACGCGAAATCCACCGGCCGTGAGCTCCATGTTCGACCAGGGGTTGCAACCCGGAAGGAACCACGACTCGGCTTCGCGCGTTCGTTGCTGGCGCTTCACGAAGGTCTCGATCTGGCATGAGCGAGGATCGACGATTCGCGCATCGTCGGTGACAAAGGGGCGCGCGGCGACAGCATCGAATGAAATGGCGAGCAGCGCAAGGGTCGCGGCCGCGCACGGCCGCCCGCCGACGCGCGGCCACTGTGAAGCTCGCATTCCGGATCCCTTTGGTAAGTTCGCGCGGTACTGGCGCAGTGATGTCTTCAAACGCGGTCGCGATTCTCGCATCGAATTGCGATGCCGGTCAATCTTGAGACCATCTGCTCCGAGCTTGACAGCGCGCTGAACGAATCGTTCG
>JANMUI010000479.1:0-8861 GCA_031391405.1 Betaproteobacteria bacterium | reverse complement strand
TTGAGCAGCGCACGTTAAGCAACCGCCATGCGGGACGGACCACGTTTTCCAAATCTATAGATGCCCCCGGCACCCTCGTTCGTTCCATGGCGAGCACGGAGACTTCGGTCCGATGCGGCCCGCGCGACCTATTCCACGCGGATGTTCGCCTCCTTCACGACCTTCGCCCATCGCTTGATCTCGGTATCGATAAAGGTACTGACCGCTGCGCTCGATAGGTTCGGGGCCGGCTCCGCACCAAGGGCGGCGAAGCGCTCTTTGGCTTGCGGGTCTGCATTCATCCGGGCGATCTCCTGATTCACCTTCGCGATGACATCGACCGGCGTCTTCGCGGGCGCCACCATCAGGAACCACGCGCTAAACTCGTAGCCCGGTACGCCCGCTTCCGCCAAGGTCGGAAGCTCAGGGAGCAAAGGCGTTCGCCGCGCGGTTGTCACGGCCAGGGCACGCAGTTTGCCCTGCTTGACGAAGCCACCGGACGACACCGTTGGATCAAGCATGAGATCGATGCGGCCGGCGACAAGATCCTGTACTGCCGGTGCGGCGCCCTTGTACGGAACGTGCGTCATCGTGACGCCGGCCAACTGTGCAAGCAGTGCCGCGGCCATGTGGCTGGTTGTCGCGTTACCCGAGGAGGCGTAGGTCAGGCCGCCCGGCTTCTCTTTCGCCAATGCGATCAATTCCTGCACGGTGTTCGCGGGGACTGAAGGATGCACCGTCAGAACGTTCGGCACACTCGCGATCATTGCAACACCCACCAAATCATTCAGCGTGTCATACGGCAGCTTCGCATAGAGGCTCGGGTTCACCGCATGGCCGACCGTCACAACCAGGAAGGTATAACCATCGGGCGGCGCCTTCACGGCAAATTCGGTGGCGATGATCCCACCCGCGCCGGGACGATTCTCGACGACATTCTGCTGCTTCCATACCTCGCCGAGGCGATGGCTCGCAAGGCGCGCGAACGTGTCTGCCGCGCCGCCCGGGGGAAACGGCACGACGAAGCGGATCGGTCGGTTTGGATAATCCGCCACCTGACCGAGTGCGGATGGAGCAGCAACCATCGTTGTCGCCATGAGCGCGACGGCACGGATAAAGGCTCGCATCAATTCTCCTCTCGATCAATCATGTGGTTCTTTGAATCACTTCACCGGCACGGTTGCCCACCAATGCCGTGCGATATCTTCCCGGCGCGCGAACCAAACCTTGCCTTTCGCCTGCATGTATTCGAGCGCTGTCTGCAAGCCCTTGATCCGGCCGGCACGGCCGATGATGCGTGTGTGCAGGCCGATCGACATCATCCTGGGTTGGTGTGCCCCTTCGCGCCACAGGCAATCGAAGCTGTCGACCACATAGTCGGCGAAGTCGCTCGCGCGCACGAACGCGAATGAATCGACGAAGCGCATGTCGTTGGTGTCGAACACATAGGGAACGACAAGATGTGGGCGGCCAAGCACCTCGACATAGTACGGACAGTCGTCGTTGTACGCGTCGCTGTCGTAGAGAAATCCACCATGCTCCGCGAGGAGGCGGCGGGTGTTGACCGAAGCCGAGGACTTCGTGTGCCAACCCACCGGCGGCTTGCCGTGCAAGCGCTCGATCGTGGCGACCGCACGCTTGATCAGTTCCCGCTCGGACTCTTCGGCCATGCCCGCGTGCGATTCCCATCGCCAGCCATGGCAGCAGACTTCGTAGCTTCGTTCGGTGGCGTGCCGCGCGATCCAGGGCGTGGCCTCGAGTGCGCGCGCACAGGCGTTCAACGTGAGCGGAATGCCAAGCGCATCGAGGCGTCGCGTGATCCGCCAGTAGCCGACGCGCGCGCCATATTCGAAGTGGCTTTCCATGCAGAGGTCGGGCGCGCCTTTGACTTCATGGGTGACCTCGTGAACGGATTCGTTGCGTTCGTCGCCGGCCGAGAGCGCAAGCTCGGCGCCTTCCTCGACATTGAGCACCACTGACACGGCGAGTTGCGCATCGTTCGGCCAGCGGGCGTTGGGGTACTGGTCGGCGTAGCCGTGCAGATCGCGAGTGGTTGTCATGATTTGGCTTTTTCCCAGAGGCGCTTGGCAACGCGATTGGCCTCCAAAACGATTTCGTCCATGTCGACCATCGTCGACCGACCATCGCGGGCGACACAACGCCCGTCGACAAATACCATCTCCACGTCACGACCGGTAGCGGTATGCACGAGGTTGCCGAGAACATTCGGCGCGGGCTGCAGATGCGGCCGACGAAAATCGACGACGACCAGATCAGCCTTCTTGCCGGGCGCGAGGCTGCCGATGTCATGTTCGAGCCCGAGCGCACGCGCACCGTTGCGGGTCGCCATGCGGAACACCTGCGCCGGTTGCCATGCATCGTCGATCTTGCCCACCTGCACGCGCGCCGTGGCAAGCGCCCAGCGCATGAGCTCGATCATGTCGCCATGCTGGGTATCGGTGGCGAGCGTCATATTGATCCCGGCCGCGTGGAGTTTCGGCGTCGGTGCGAGCCGGCCCGAGGCGGCGTTCGCTTTCGGGATATGAACCATGTGCGCGCCGGATCGCTTCATGAGAGCGATGTCGGCATCGGTGAGATAGATGCAATGCCCGCAAAGCAATCGCGGACCAAGCAGACCCGCTCGGTCCATCACCTCGGCGGGCGACATCCCGGTACGCGCATGTACGCGTTCGACCTCACCGGTACTTTGCGCGAGGTGGGTGTTGACAACGCTGCCGTGCTCGCCGGCGGCCGCTGCGATGCGTTGCAAGTACGGCATCGAGCAGGTGTCGGCGGCATGCGCGGCGAATTGCACCGCGATCCGCCCGGACGCAGCGCCATGCCAGCGTGCGTGCAGATTGATATTGCTCTCGAGCAGCGCATCGCCGATCGCGGCATCGAAGCGCCACTGCCCGTTCGCCACCGCGCCGAAATCAACATCGTGCAGGCGCTCGCTCGCATGGATGCGCATCCCGATCTTTGCAAGCTCCGGCAGGCACGCGTCCATATGCACGAAGTGCTCGCCGATCAAGGTCGAGCCGAACAGCAGCGCCTCGATCGCACCAAGCCGAGCAAGCGCGATCGCATCGTCTGGCGTCAAGTCCATCGCATTCGGTATGCCGCGCGTATAAGACGGTGCGAAACCCGAATCGATCGCGACGCCGCGTACCATGTTGAGCGCGCTGTGCGTATGGACATTGACGAACCCCGGCATGACGACCCGGCCGGGTAGATCAAGCACCTCGCGCGCCGGCGGTGCATCGGTCGCGGCGCCCAGCCATGCAATGCGATCGCCAGTGATGCCGATCGCCGCGTCAAACTGCTGCGCCGCCGCGTCTTCTCCAGTGAGAAGGGTGACGCGCTTGATGACAAGATCGCAGGATATTCGGGGACAGACCACGTTTTCCAGCGAGACAGGCGGCGTTGTGGACCGGATGCTGCTCAATTCACATGAATGCCGAAATTGGTGTGGCCCGCGCCGGAAGAGGGGCCGTATTCGCCATAGAGCGCGCCGCTGAGCCGGCCGGCATCGATCCCGTCGAGTACGCCCAGCATGCTGGCGAGATTGCGGCCGCCCATTTCCACATGCGTCTCGCGCGCATAGCGATCCAGAAATTGGCGCGCCTCGCCAAGACGGCGGTCCCGCAACATCTGCATGAATTCCCGATCGAGCGCCTGATGTGCGGTGAGCGGCCAGCTTGCGGGGTCGCGCACCAGTTTATGTGACAGCGCCGAGCTTGCCACGAACACGACGCGCTTGCCCGATTTCACCGCAGCATTCCTGACGGCAATTCCGACGCGATAGCACTCGTCCAGATCGGCCAGTATGCAGGTGCCCATCGTCACCACCGGAATGCGCTGCGCCGGGTCGAGGTATTGCAGCGGGACGAACGTGCCGTAGTCCCACTTGTAGTGCTCGGTCTCATTGCGCCCGGCCAGCAGCCCCTTGGCGGCGATCTCGGCTGCGAGCAGGGCCCCGAACGCCGGATCACCCGGCCGGTCATAGGGCACGCCTGGGATCAGGTCCGGCAATTCATCCGACACACAGACACCAAGATGGCGCGCCTGGCATGTGATGTACCAGGTGAAGGTGGTGACCCAATGAGCGGACTGCAACACGATCACGTCGGGCCGCAGTTCCTGGATGGCGCGGCCAAGGGCATATTCACCCGCGATCACGCCGGCAAGGAATGGCGGGGCATTGGCCTCGATGCCGATCCGCGGGGAATGCGATGCGATCGCGCTCATTACGATCTGACCCGCCATGGTTGGTCTCCGTGATCTGTCTGAGAAGGGCATGGTATTGGATTCGGCGCGGACTTGCCGGACTGCGCGTCATAGGGCGCAATAGGGTAATAGGGGACAGACCACGTTTTCAGTTTAAAGCGTGGTCTGTCCCCTATTACTATTACCCGCTCGGGAGCCCTTCGGATCCCCGAGGGGATCCTGCTTGCCTGGCGTCCTGCGCTGATGGTTGCGTTACGCTAATCTTCGGGCGTCGAAATCCAGATCGGCGGCCATGAGGCCTGCGGAGATGTCATGCTCGCTCGTTCGCTCGTTGCACTATTTGCCGTCAGCGCCTGCAGCCTCGCCTGCGCGCAGCCCGCGCCATGGCCCGCCAAACCAGTCCGCATCATCGTTCCGTTCGGCACCGGCGGTGCGGCCGATTTGATGCCTCGCCTGCTCGGTGAGCGACTCGCCGCGCAATGGGGTCAGTCGATCCTCGTCGAGAATCGTACCGGGGCCGCCGGCAATATCGGCATGGAGGCCGGCGCCAAAGCCGCGCCCGACGGCTATACGCTGCTTGCGGCGCCCAACGGCAATTTGGTGGTGAACCCGCATTTGTATCCGAAGCTCGCCTACGACGTCTTTCGTGACCTCATGCCGGTGGTGATGATCGCCGCCGTGCAAAACGTACTGGTGCTGCATCCCGATGTGCCGGCCAAATCCGTGCGGGAGCTCATCGCGCTCGCCAGAGCAAAGCCCGGCATCCTGACTTACGCCTCCCCCGGCCACGGCAGCCAGGCGCATATGGCGGGCGAGCTGATGCGGGGCCTTGCGGGGATTGAGATGGTCCATGTGCCGTACACCGCAGTCGGTGCTGCGCTGAAGGATGTTCTGGGTGGACAGGTCTCGATGATGTTCGCCCAAATGCCTGCCGCGCTCGCGAATGTCAAGGCGGGCAAGCTGCGCGCACTCGGCGTCGCGAGTCCGTCGCGTTCGAATTTGCTGCCGGACACGCCGACGATCGCCGACGATGGCGGGTTCGCGAGCTTCGAGGCGGTCTCGTGGTATGCGCTGATGGCGCCGGCTGGAACACCGGCTTCGATCGTCGCGAAAGTCGCTGCTGATTCGGCAAGTGCGCTGCGGGCAAATGACCTGCGCGAGCGCCTGCAGTCGCTGGGCGCGGAGGCCTCAGGCGAAGGACCGCAAGCCCTTGCGGCGAGGATGCGTAGCGAGTCAGACCGCTGGCGTGAGGTCATCCGTCGCGCCAACATCAAGGTTGAATGAAATGCTAGCCAACGCCAGGATGTACTCGGTGACCCCGGCGGCCAAGACCGCTTGGCGCGAGATCATCGAATGGGCGACGCGACGTGCAGCGGTCGCGGTTGAATTCGTCGACCATGACCCACCTCTCCTGCTTGCGGACCTGTGGGCGCGTCCCGACCTTGGCGTTGTGCAGATGTGCGGCCTGCCGGCATCATTGCGCACACCCGCGCCAACGATTATCGCCGCACCAGTGCCAAGCCTGCCACGGTACGGCGGGCGTGCGGTCTACATGAGTGATCTCGCGGTGCGTGCCGACTCACCGTTTCGCACCATCGAGGAAACGTTCGGCGGAGTCGCGGGCTACACATTGAAGGACTCGCAGTCGGGCTATTTCGCGTTTCGCTATTACTTGCTCGAACATCATCGCGGCGCGTCGTACCGCAAGATCGTCGGCCACCTCATGAACGCGCGAGGCGTGATCCGCGCACTGGTGGCGGGTGACATCGACATCGGTCCGCTCGATGGTTATGTCTTCGATTTGATCCGTGCCGGCGACCCGCAATTCGCCGCGCAAGTGCGGATCGTCGCGGTCACCGATCCGACGCCGATGCCGCCCTTGGTGGCGACCGCGCCGATCGACGCGCCCGCGCTCGAGCGGCTGCGCGGTGCGTTCCTCGATGCGCATCGCGAACGGTCACTCGATTCGGCGCGTGCGGCGCTCTTGATCGACCATTTTGTCGTGCCGGATCTTGCCGTCTACAGCGAAACCCGCCGGCGCGCGGAGCGGGTCGAGCGCGCCGAAGAATGGTAATGCGCGAACAACACGCACGAACAACACGGATTGACCGCCGCGGCGACCGGCCGTACAGTCGCGCTTATCGCACCGAAAGGGAATGATCATGGATCTCCGACTAGCAGGCAAGACCGCCATCGTGACGGGTGGCAGCGAAGGCATCGGCAAAGGCATCACCCTTGGGCTCGCACAGGAAGGCATGGACGTGGCCATCTGCGCACGGCGAAAAGAACCGCTCGAAGCGGCCGCTGCAGAAATTCGCAAAGCCACCGGCCGAAACATCGTTGCGATTCCTGCCGACCTCACCAAGGTGGCCGATGCCGAGAATTTTATTCATGCCGCGGTCAAGGGGTTGGGCGGTCGCATCGACGTGCTGGTGAACAACGCGGGCTCGGCACCCGGTGGCACGGTCGAGTCGCTGAACGAGGAGCATTGGGCGCAGGCATTGCAGCTCAAGTTCATGGGCTATGTGCGCTGCACCAAGCACACCTTGCCCTATATGGTGAAGCAAGGTGGTGGTCGCGTGGTCAATCTCATCGGCAACGACGGCGTGAAAGTGTCGTACTGGGAGATCGCACCGGGCGCTGCGAACGCCGCCGGGCAGAATTTCACGAAGGCGCTCGCCGGTCAATACGGCAAGCACAACATCAGTTTCTGCGCGGTGAATCCCGGGCCGGTGCGCACCGAGCGTTGGACAGGTCTGGTGAATGCGATGGCGCGCGACATGAACCTCACATTCGATGAAGCCAACAAACTCGCGCCCGCCTCAATTCCGCTGGGTCGTATCGCCGAAGTGGAGGAAGTAGCGGATCTCGTCATCTATCTCTGCTCACCGCGCGCCCACTTCGTGAACGGCACCATGATCGAAATCGACGGCGGCCAACAGAAGGATCTGATGGATCGGCTGCGGGATCGGAAGTAGGCCAATTCCAGGTGGCTCACCCGTTCTCACCCTCTCCCTCGACGGGAGAGGGCTGGGGAGAGGGTGGGAAGCGCGCGAGTGGACTCGCCCGCGCCTACTGCGGCCGCATCCCCGCCTTCTCGAGGATCGCGCGCCAGCGATCGTAGTCGGTGCGCATGAAGGCCTGGAACTCATCCGGGCCCTTGAGCACAGGCTCGACGCCCTGCGCATCGAACTGCTTTTTCATCTCGGGCGATTGCACCGCCGCGACGACGAGCGCATGCAGTCGATCGACGATCGGACGCGGCGTGCCGGCCGGTGCCATAAAGCCGAACCACGGCGCGAAATCGAAGCCTGGAATGACTGTCTCGGCAACCGTGGGCAAATTGGGCAGCGCCGGAATGCGCGTGAGGGACGTCGCAGCGATCGGGCGGACTGTTCCCGCATCGACATGCGCCTTCAGGCCGGCAAGCTGATAGACGATCATTTTCACCTGCCCGCCGATGACGTCGGTCATCGCTTGACCGACCGCCTTATAAGGAATGTGCGTGAGCTTGAGGCCGAGCCTCTCGCCAAAGAATTCGCCGGCGAGATGGGCGGTCGTACCCGGCCCCGCCGATGTGAAGGTAAAACCCGGATTATCCTTGATGAATGCGACCAACTCCGCCGGTGTCTTCACCGGTACCGATGGATGCACCGCAATCATGTTTGGAACGTTCGCGATCAGCGTGATCGCCTGGAAGTTCTTTATCGCATCGTAGGAAACGTCTTTCATCGTGAGCGGGCCGATACCGTGGCTCGCCACCGTGCCGATCACGAGCGTGTAGCCATCGGGCGCGCCCCGTGCGGCCTCCGCACCGCCGATGGTGCCACCCGCACCCGGCTTGTTTTCGACCACGACCTGCTGGCCAAGATCCTTCGTGAGACTCGCACCCAGCACGCGTCCGATGATGTCGGCGGTCGCTGCCGAGTCGTGGAAGAATACCAGCGTCATTCGAATCAAACCACCAAGGAGGCGTCTCATGCTTGCCGACAAGGCCATCACCGATCCCTATTACGCCAACATCGATCGGATCATTCGCGAAGACGGTGCGGCGAAGGTATCGGAGACCGAGCGCATTTTTCGCATCGCGCGCTGTGCCAACGGGGCCGGCATCGACTACAGCGATGTTCGACGGGTGGTCGCGGATATCACGAGTCTCTCTGCCTGGTACGACGCCTGGCAGAAATGCGCCGATCGCTATGCACGGCTCGCGGCAGACGCCGAGATGAAGGGCCGCACCATTACCGCCGGTGGGCATTGGTTTCGCGCGGCGCTCTTGTATCACTACGCGCAACTGTTCACCCGGCCTGAGGATGTGCGCCGGCGCGAGGGCCAGAAACTGCGCGTCGAATACTACCGTCGCGCCTGCCCGATGTTGCAGCCGGCGGTTGAGCCGGTGTCGATTCCGTATGGTGCGCTCAAGTATGGTGCGCTCAAATTACCGGGATACCTGCGCCTACCTGAACCGCGCGCCGGGCGCGTACCCGTTGTGATCATGATCCCGGGCGCCAACTCGGTGAAAGAAGAGCTGCATCACTGGGCGGAATGGATCGTGAAGCGAGGCGTGGCGACCTTGACCGTCGATGGCCCGGGACAAGGCGCGATGTCGGTGGCGAACGGTGGCGTGCCGTGCGATCTGCGGCGCTACCACGAGG
>JANMUI010000478.1:0-3752 GCA_031391405.1 Betaproteobacteria bacterium | reverse complement strand
TCATTCGGGTGACCGAAGCGGACCTCCCCGGCATCATCGACGGGACCAAGCCTTCCAATTTGGACACCGTCGACGGCCCGACTACTAGAATCGATGACTAGAGGCGGCCGATGGGCGCGCTTCGCCAGGGAATCATTGGAGCAAAGGTATGAGTGAACCGCAGGATTTCTCCGGCACGACAGCCGTGATCACCGGCGCCGGTAGCGGCATGGGCAGGGAAACCGTTCTGCTCCTTGCCAGACAGGGCTGCCGCGTGATTGCAGTGGACCACAATCTGGCCGCCGCGCAAGAAACGGCGGCGTCCGCGCAAGCCCTTGGCGCGAAGGCGAATGCTTATTGTGTCGATGTGACGCGCTCGGCGGATGTCACCCGCACCATTCAAGAGATCATCGCCGCGCATGGACCGATCGACGCTGCCGCGAGTCTCGCCGGCGCCTACGATGTTCGCCCTGTGGAGGCCATCACTGACGATAACTGGCAATTCATGATGGGGACGAATTTCTACGGCATGGCGAATCTATGCAGCGCGGTCCTGCCGGGAATGATGGCGCGCAAAAGCGGGGTGATCGTGAACATGTCGTCGATCCACGCGCTGCGCGGACAGACGAACGCCGCCGCCTATGCTGCCGCAAAAAGCGCCGTCATCGGCTACACACGCACGATCGCACGCGAGAAAGGTCCGTTGGGGATTCGCGCCAACGCGGTGGCACCCGGACCCATCAACACGCCCCTCTGGCGCGCAGGCCGGGTGGGCGACGTGCTGGCAAAAGACATGATCGAGCGCGCCAAGGTGATCCCGCTAGGCCGCCTCGGTGAGCCGGCCGAAGTCGCGCAGATGATCGTGTTTCTACTCGGACCACGGAGCAGCTACATCACCGGACAGGTCTTCACCGTAGACGGTGGCGAGGTGATGAATTGATTTCCGCGCTTGGCTTGACGCATTGAATGTCGCGCTTCGCTTGACGCACCAATTGTGCGGATTGATACTAGCGGCGTTCGAATAAAAAGCAATTCACCACAGAGGACGCAGGGGACGCGGGGGAAAAGCACGAATCAAAGGTCCGCTGAATCCTGTATTGCCGCATCCTGTTTGCCGCATCTATCCATCAAAAGACTGCTATCGAAAAGTGGATCTTTGCCTTTCCTCTGCGTCCTCCGCGTCCTCTGTGGTGAATTTCGGAGGCTTGACTTTTTAGAACAACGTTCGTGTATCCCAAAGGAGGATAGTCATGCGAGTAAAAAAGGTAGCGCTCGGTCTTGCACTGGCGCTTGGCGCGACGGTCGTCTTTGCCGCCGATGCGCCCATTACCATCCGCGCGATCATGGCGTGGCCGAAGGACTGCAACTGCGTCAGTCAGTACGTGCGGTATATCGATGAAGTGAACAAGCGTGGCGCGGGCAAGGTACAGATCAAATTGCTCGGCGGTCCGGAAGTCGTGAAACCGTTCGAACAACTCCAGGCCCTGCGCAGCGGCGTCGCTGACATGACGCATTCGGCCAGCGCCTACTGGGTCGGCGAGACGATCGAAGGGTCGATCATGGACATTCTCGATCCGACCGACTTCGACCGCTACCTCAAGGGTCTGCGCGGCACGCAGGCGTTCACCACGATGAATCAGGCCTATCGCGAGAAATCCGGCGTCCAGTTCATGGGCATCATGGTGGGCGGCACCGGCTTTCGCTTCATGATGGCAAAGCCGATTGCGAGCCTTGATGAGCTCAAAGGCAAACGCATCCGCGCCTTCGGTACGCAAGGTGCGAAGACCGTGCAATTCTTCGGCGCCTCCCCGCAGACCATTCCCGCCACCGAGTTGTATCCGGCGCTACAGCGCGGCGTGGTGGACGGTGCGATCCGCGCACCCGATGATGCGTGGAGTTTCGGCGAACAAGACGTCTACAAGAGCATGATCTCGACGCCCCTGCAGTTCTCCCCGGGCGGTGCATACATTTCAACCCGGGTCTGGGACAAACTGTCGGCCGATGCACAGAAGATCCTCGCCGACACGGCAGCAGAATTCGAGCCCGGAGTTCTCCGCTACTTCGCCGCGGCGGATGCCAAGGCCATCGAGAACCTCAAGGCCAAGGGCATGCAGATCATTGACGTCAACGCGGCCGATCAGAAGCGCCTGAGCGAGGCCCGCATCCAGTACTGGGATGACATCGTGGCGAAGTCGCCGAAATATGGTGCGCCGCTCAAGACCATGCTGGAGCCCTATTCCCGAGCGCCGTAATCAGGCGTGAACGGTTCCGCCCCCTATCGCCTGTATGTTCGGGTGAACGACTGGCTTGCGCAGATCACCGCGGGGCTGGTCGTTTTGATGATGCTCTCGGTCGTCTACGACGTGCTCGCGCGAATGATTTTCCGCGCCCCGACGATGTGGGTCATCGATCTCAACGAGTACATGCTGTTGTACGCGACATTCGTGCCCGCCGCGTGGATTCTGCTGCGCGACAGCCATGTGAAGATAGAGCTTGTCGTACAGAGCGTCGGCCCCCGCACCCGCCGCGTGCTCGACCTGTTCTCCAACATGTGTGGCCTGTTCTACTGCATCATTCTCGCGTGGCAAGGTTGGTTGGTTGCATGGCAATCGTATGAAGCGGGTTATCGGTTCTCGACCGCGCTTTCCGCCCCGCAGTTTCCGGTCTATGTGATCATTCCGATCGGCGCCGCGTGGCTCGGCCTCGCGTTCATCTTCAGGATCATCGGTGCTGTCCAGCCACCCGCTTCCGCAGCAATGGAACGGGCCTAGCCGATGGAATGGTGGCATCTGCTGTTGCTGATGTTCGGCGGGCTCGGGCTGATGTTCGCCTCCGGCATGCCGATCTTCGCGGCTTTTGGCCTGCTCAACATCGTCCTGTTCTATTTCTTGGCGGGCGGCACGGGTGCGCTGCAAGCAGTCGCGCTATCGAGTTACGGCAGCGTCGCTACGTTCGCGTTCACCGCGCTGCCGATGTTCATCGTCATGGGCGAGGTGATCCTGCATAGCGGGCTCGCGAAACTCGCGATCGACGCAATGGGCAACTGGCTCGGCAGGATGCCGGGGCGGCTCGCGGTCCTCGCTGTGCTGGGCGGCACGGTGTTCGGCGCGGCCAGTGGTTCGAGCATGGCGAGCGCCGCGATGTTGGGCCGCGTGCTGATACCCGAGATGCGCCGGCGCGGCTATGACAAGGGCCTTGCGGTCGGCTGCATCGCGACCTGCGGCGCGTTGGATGTGTTGATCCCGCCGAGTGCGCTTGGCGTCATCTTCGCGAGCATCGCAAGGTTATCGGTTGCAGACATTCTCATCGGCAGCCTCATCCCAGGGCTCATTCTCGCAGTGATGATTCTCGGCTACATCATCGTCGTCTGCACGCTCAAACCGCATCTCGCCCCGGCCTACGATGTGGAGCCGATCTCGTTCACGCAGAAGGTCCGTTCGTCGGTGCATGTGCTCCCCCTGTTTATCCTGATAGCACTCGTGCTGGGCACCATGTTCTTCGGGGTGACGACGCCAACGGAGTCCGCGGCAATCGGTGCGATCGGCGCATTCATCGTCGCCGCGTGTTATGGCAAGCTCGACAAGACAGTGATTCGCAAGTCGCTGATGAGCGCGGTCGAAGTAACAGGACTTGCGCTTCTCATCGTCACGAGCGCGACCGCCTTCAGCCAGGTTCTCTCGCTCACCGGCGCGGCATCCGGCCTTGCCGAATTCGCGACGAACCTGCCAGTCTCGCCTTGGATCATCCTCGTCAGCATGCAGGCCGTCATGCTG
>JANMUI010000408.1:0-10469 GCA_031391405.1 Betaproteobacteria bacterium | reverse complement strand
ACCGAAATGGGCACTCGACCGCAGGCAGCGGGGTTTGTTTGGGCGAGGAGTACCACAATTCCGAAGCCGTTGGGAATACACATATTGGACGGCGACGCTCCGTTGCATGGGATCCTCTGCAACAGGGGGTGGATTGCGACGGCTCCTACCTCCAATTCGTAAATTGGAGGTAGGAGCCGTAGACTCTCCCCCAGCTTGCAAATTGGAGGTCATCGTGAAGCCCCTCTTTCGGCGCCATCATCCGGCGGAACAGACTCGCTACCAGGACGTTGTCCAGTCGGCGCGCGCACAGTCGCAGGTGCTTCGGGGCACGCCTGGAACGCTACGTGAGCGCGTGCAAGACGGTAATCGATACTGGGTCAGACAGTATCTGCGGATAGACGGTAGCAAGGATGATGAATACATCGGCGCCGTCGCGACCGTCGATAATTCGAAGATCGAACGAATCCGTTCGCAAATCACCGAGGCACAGGCGCTCGCAAGAGCATCGGGTGATCTTCGCCTCGTTGGATTTCAGCGCATCGACAAGAAGCCTGCCGCCGTGCTTGGCGCACTGTTCAATGCTCGGCTCTTCGAGGCGGGCCTCACACTGGTCGGCTCCCATGCGTTCGGGGTGCTCCTTAACGAACTGGGGATCGTCGTCCCGGGGTATCGTACGATGGACCTCGACCTCGCTCGCAACGCCCCCCTCGATCTCGCGCTGCCTGCCGACCGATCCTTCCTCGCGATCCTGCGTGACAGCCAACTATCGTTTGTTCCGGTCCCAGGCTTTCCGTCGAACAAGCCGTCTTCGTCGTTCAAGCTTCCCGCTCCGAATGATCTCCTCGTCGACCTCCTCGTGCCTGGGAAAAATGATCAGGTCGGCGAGATTGTCGAAGTGAAGGAGCTGCACGCCCACGCGCAGACCATCCCGTTTCTGCCGTTCCTCCTCGAGCAACGCCTGGATGCCGTAATACTGAGCCCGAATCATGTCGTTCCGGTGGCTGTTCCTTCGCCCGAGCGATTCACCGTGCACAAACTGATTTCATCGCAACAGCGGAAACAAGACATCGCTAAATCGGTCAAGGACGCGGAACAAGCTTCCGTGATCGCAGCAGCGTTGGAAGAGATGCTTCCAGGACGATTGGCCGAGGCTTGGTCGGCGCTCCCGCGAGGTGCGCGGTCGATTGCGAAGGTGGGCGCGGCACGGGCGCTTCGATGCTTGGGCGAGGCGCATCCGGAGGCAGCTGAGGTTCTCGGGAGGTTTGCTCGCTAGGTTCGCGGGCAGTGCCAGTCCACCCCGGTATCGGGCAGTATCGGCTATGCGATATTCGATACCAGCCGATACTCGCTACGCGCACGAGGCAATCGAATCCTGTATGCACCGACCCATCCATGGACATCGCGCAGGTCCACGGCGAGTGGCTCGCAAAACGGGTGAATCGAGAACCGGCTGAGCTTCCAAAAAGTGCTTTCACCCAGGTAAACAAGGGTCGACGCCGTGGTCGGACCAGAAAACCGGATCACGCTTGCTCGAGACGTTACCCGGCGCTAGTATTACGACATCGTATTACCAAGGGCATCTGATCATGGCAGTGTCCGCAAGATTGCGACGCGAGGTCGACGCCAAGGTCACGCGGTTCTGCCGCTCGCGCGGTATCAGAAAGACCGAAGCCATCGAGCGTGGAATCGGACTGTTGATGGAACAGGATCGCGAGCACGCTCACCCAGGGTATGTCGCCTACCAGCAGTTGAAGCTCGTCCCGGAGGAGCCGGCTGGAAAGCGATCGAGCGATTCGATGCGAGTAGCGATCCGTGCGAAGTATCCTGATTGACACGGGCGCGGTGATCGGGCTCCCAAATCGCAAGTCCTTCAAGAACCTTATATCTCGTTAGCCAATCGCACGGGGCTTCTGGTGCCAAAGCTGCGCACCTCATTTCCCCCCGAAATACACCCCTTCCCGCATCGCCAACTCATCGGCCCACACTTTGATCGTTTGATCGGCCGTCCCGCGCTGCACCCAGCGCTTCGGAAAGTTTACGAGCGAATCCGGACGCTGTCTCGCTAGCCGGAGCTTCACCATTTCCCGCAGCAACGAGAGGATCGATGCGCTGCAGACGGGTGGCGTGCCGTCGATCCAGCCGCTCGAGATACCGGTGACCGGATCGATCAGGCCGTTGCGGGCGGCCGTGTCGACGATGCGGCGCTCATCGGCGTCCGAATGCATCACTTCCGGTTGATGCATGGCCGCGGCCATGCAGGCTTCGACTGCGTAGGCCGCCCAATTGGCGATTGAACCGATGACGAGAATATCCGTGTCGACGACCGCGCCGATCGTCTTACCGGTCGGCACGATTGTCTCGACCGCATCGATGATCTTGCCCAGACCGACCTCGTTGCCGCCATCGCCCATGCCGATCGTGAGCACACCGCGACGACGCGCCTCTTCGACGACAAAGTTGATCTTGCCGACGACATCGGTGACGCGCAGGCCAATGCCGGTGTGATAGTGCCCGTTCTTGCCGGGGGAAGGTTTCTCGATCGATACCAGCGCGGCCGGTTGTGTTTCATCGAGCAGGCGCTTGGCTTCGCGTTCGGCACGCACGGGATCGATCGGCAGCGGAAACACCGATGCCTTGAAAGGCGTGGTCTTCGCCAAACGATAGTCCACCACCTCCAGACCCATCGCCTGCACCAACGCCTTCATGCGGCCCATGTTGGCGACTTCCGTGAGGAATACCGGTGTCGCATCGAGCGCGATGCAAAGCGACTTGGCAAACGGCGCGGCACCAACCGGCCCGTCGCCTTCATCGATCATCGACGGTGGATCGAAGAAGCCGCAGGTGATGATCACGGTTTGACGGGGCTTCACGCGTTCGAGCAGCGCGCGTGCGGCGAGATACGTGAGCGGCTCGCCGCCTTGAATCTTGCGCGCGGCATCGTACAGATCCGGCGTGATATTGCGGGTCGTGAGCTCGGCCGAGCCGCCCGACATGAAGATTTGCGTCGAGACGAGGCGATCGGCGCTGTCGCCCACCACCTTGCAAAGATCCCAATCGAGCTCACGATCCATGTTTATCGCTCCCTCCAACCGAATCGATTACTTCATCTTCGAATAGCCAGTCGGCTGGAGCATATAGTTCTCCAAATGCGCAACGAGCGGTCCGTTCTTCTCGGTCTCGGCGCGCTTGGCGTGCCACTCCGGGTCGGCGGCGAAGCCATTCCAGACCTTTTCGCGATGGGCGAGGCTCTCCCATTCGAGCATGTAGTAGAGGATCTGATTGCTCGGGCCCATCAACACGGTCCAGAACCCGACCTGTTTGATGCCATGCTTTTCCCAGATTTTGAGAGTGATGGTCTCGAAGCGCTTGTTGAGATCCGGCAGACGGCCCGGCATAGCGTGGTAAATGCGAAGCTCATGCAACATGATTGCCTCCTTCTGAGTGTTGAACTACATGAACAGAGGGCGCATCAGGGTCGAGCGCGCCTCAATACCTCGATGCATTTGCGGGACGGATCGACGCGCACCCAATCACCGGTCTTCACCAGGGCGAGCGCGTCGGGCGTCCAGCCCTCGGTGATCGTGATCTCCGCGAACACCGCGCCTTGTACCATGACCGGATTGGTCACGCCGAAGATGAACGCTTTCGGCGCGATCCGCTTCGTCTTGATGTCGTGAAACGCCCAGCCGGCCGCGATGCCGCCCTTGGCTGTCGGGAAGAAGCAGATCTTGTCGCGGATGTTGGTGCCTTCGAGCTTGTGTCCGGGTTTGCTGATCACACCGGTCCAGCGATCGAGATCGTAGCGCGGCGAAAAACCTTCCGCCGACACGACGGCCTCGCCTTCCACAATCGGGCCATACGCGCGGTCGACCGCAATCGTTGCGAGGGCGTCGCTCACTCGATGACTCCGGAGATGGCGATGCGCGCGCATGCTTCGGTGCGCCGCAAGATCGTATTGAACTTGTGCGCGCCGATGATGTTCACGATCTTGGCGGAGTTGGAAATCATGTTGGTCCAGCCATTGGCGATCCGCATGCCCGACAGATTCTGCAGGATGTAGAAGCACACGCCTTCGAGAACGGTGACCCCGGCTGATTCCAGCTTCGCGAGGTAACCGAGCTTCGCCGCCGCGCTCTTCACGCCGTTGCTGGTCGTGACGAATACCTGGGTGCCGGCTGCGATCCGCCTGCCATCGAACAACTCGGCGAGATGCTTCATCTCGAACAGCGACTGCTGCGGCCCGGAAAACACGATGAGATTGCAGCGCCGGTCCTTGAGATCGTAGTTGGCATAAACGCGCTCGATGTCAGCGTCGCCGATCACGATCTCGTCGATCGGCTGGTTCCCCCCAAGCGCCACCTCCAGCGACCGGGCTTCCGGTGTCACACCCACCATATGGAACATCCCCATCGAACCATAGCTCGCCAGAGCGGCCCCCAAATGCTTGAGCTCATCGGCGAGCGGCGCGCGCCTGACGCCGGTAAGCACGGGCACGGCGTAGTAGCTCTGATGGCGTTCACCCACGATCTTGCCGATCGCGCCCCAGTCCGCCAGATCATCAAGGCGCGCGTCGAGGCGAACCACGAAGGTTCCCTTGCGATGCCGGTCGAGGTGGAATCCGTATTCGGGTGTACGCCCGGTGATTGCGGCAGCCATCGCAGCCGGTCCACTCTCGAAGTTCGTGCGCGCACCGAACACCGAATTGGCGTAGATGCAGGTACCGGTGTCGCCCCAGGCAACATGCTCGCCAAGATGCGGCTGATAGAGCGTCTGGTAGTTGATACAGGTATCGGTCGTCATCACATTCATCGACTGCAGATAGCCGATGAGCTGGCGCTCCTTCGCGGCCTCGATCGGATCCTGTCCCAACCGCTCGACATGGGCGAAATCGATGCAGCGCGCATTCGTCGTGATCGGGATTCGGCAATGCGCGCGCTTCTCGGCGGTGCAACGCAGATGCTCAAGGCCGCCATCACCCATCACCTCGATGTCACCCATCATGTGGGCATTCGTGATCGGTACGAAGCGCTCCGCGCCAAAAAATTCGCCGACGCGCAGCTGATAGGCAATGGCGTCCTGGACCGGCGCGCCGTGCTTGCCATCGAGCATTGCCTGTTCGTCAGCGGTCAGGCGCATGAGGAGTTGCCCAGCTCGCCGCTAGCGTTTGAGGTCCGACCGGTAGGTCGCGATGTTGTCGTACTGGGCAAACTCGATGAAGTTGCCTTCCGGATCGGGCACCAGCGCCATGCGCACACCAGGCCGCAACTCGATGATGCCCTTCACGCTCTTGAATCCCGCCCGCTCACAGTTGGCGACCGCGGCGGTGATATCGTCGACCAGGAAGGTCACATAGGCAAGCCCCGTTCGGGAGCTCGGCGTATCCGCGGGTGTGGGTCGTGCGGGCGCACCGTTCGGGCAGACCAGCTTGATACGCTCGCCGTAATGCGTCTGCAGGCGTACGACGGTGTATCCCGACGTGCCGAGCCCGGATATCCGGCTGCCCTGTTCGTTCAATGCGATTTCCGAGATCTTCTGCAGCGCCAGCACGCCCTCGTAGAACGCCATCGCGCGGGGCAGGTCCGCCACACAGATGCCGATCTCCATCGGCGCGGTCATCTTCATGTTTCATCGCTCCAGGGAGGATTCGCCCCGCCCGATGATGCCGCTGACATGCATGCGATCACTTCTCGATGCGGAGTCAAACTTCTTCACCGTATCCGATCAGCGGCCTCGATGGTTCGATCGCACTTCGGCATAATGGCGAGTTGGGCCTCCCCGATGCGCGACGATAATTTCCACAAGCTGTTAAGGCCGTTCTTCGACGATACCACGCTTCAGCGCGGCCTCGACTACGCGCGGCGCGGGCTCGTGCGCGTCACCAGCACCCGCACGCGTGAAGACGCAACGCAAATCCAGGCGACATGTGATGAAACGAGTCCCGAACCCTACGAGCAACGCATGGCCGTCATTCTCGTCAGCGGACGCGTGGCGAATGTGCTCGATACGCATTGCACCTGTCCAATGAGCAGCGATTGCAAGCATGTAGTCGCGGCGATTACGACATGGCTCGACTCGCAGCAGGAACACTCGACGCTGCTCGACCCAACCCCCACTGACGCAGTCGCGACCGCGACGCTGCCAAGCGTGGCGGTGAGCCGCACGATTCCGATGACGCGCCTGCTTGCGGTCCGGGAACCCGCGCTCACCCTCGGACACGACCTCGAGGCCTGGTTGCGCGATACGGAAGACCGCGTCAAGGTCGAACGTGCGGCGCCACCGGCGGAAGTCGTGTTGTATTCGCTCGAGATGGATCCGGCACGCCTTGCCGTCTGGCGGGTGCGGCGGCGCAAGGATGGCTCGAATACCAAACCGGTCGCGGTCGATGTGCGATCACATTTCTTCGAAGGCGACCGGGCACCCCGCTATGCGAATGCCGACGATCTCGATGTCATCCGCTTGTTGCGCGGTACCGAGGTCGATGCAGACGAATCCGAAGCCGGACCAATCACCGCGTTGGACGGCGTCATTGGTTATGCGATTCTCGAGCGGGCGCTCCGGACCGGACGCTTGTTTTGGCAATCACCACAAAGCAGCATCACCCAAGGTGAGCGCCGCGAGGGTCACTTCGCGTGGAACGAATCGCCCACCAAGGCGCTGCTCCTCACTGTAGAGACACCCGCGGGTCCGGTCCGCGCGTTGCCGACCTCCCCGCTCACATACTTTGTCGCCGATCCTCCGCAAATCGGCGAGTTGAGTCTCCCGGTGCCGGAAGCGCTGGTTCGCCAACTGCTGCGGCTGCCGGCGATCGAGTCGAGCGTTCAATCGCATTTCTTTGCGCACTGGCGCCGGCTGCAATCGCAAGGCGGGGAGCGACACCCGTTGCCCGATCCGCCCGCGACCGTCGCGGTCGAGCCACCGGCGCGCCCCCAGATTGTGTTGAAACTGGCGACCGCGGAATTCGAGGTCTATGCCGGTTCGCGCACGCGGCGCGAGGTGCGTCCGGTTGCCGAGGCGGTGGTGCGATATCCGTCGGGCGCGGAATTCGATCTCACCGACGACGTACCCTTCGTTTCGTCATGGCGCTCGGACGGTGAAGTGAGCGTTGTCACGCGTCATGTCGATGCCGAGCGCGCGGCGTTGGCCAATCTCCAGGAAATCGGTCTGATTCGCAACGCGCCGTGGGGATTTGGCGTGCGGCGAAACGACACCCGCGAGTACTGGACCATCGGCGACGGATCGAACGAGCGATGGCGTGCCGCGATTCCGAGCGTGCTTGCCCGTGCGGATGCCGCCGGGGTCGTGCTCGAATTCGATCCGACGTTCCCGTTCCGGGTGGAGGAGCCCGAAGCCTGGGACGAAGAATTCGAATCCGTCGATGCCGGCGGATGGTTCAGCCTGGAAATCGGCATCACAGTCAATGGCGAGCGCGTCACGATCGCGAAGTCGCTCGCGGCGTGGCTGGCGCGCCATCATGATCCGATCGGTTTCCTCAAGGCGTCCGGTGAGGGGCGCTTCATCCTCCTCGATCTCCCAGGCGGCGGACTCGTCAAGCTGCCGGTGGAACGGGTTCGTGCGCTGCTATCGCCATTGCTCGAATTCGGCGTCCCCGAAGTCGGCAAGGATGGTCGCTTTCGCGTTTCGCGACTCGACGCTGCATTACACGCCGGACTCGGTTCGCGCGGCAATCAGCTCGCGGCGGATCTCGAAGGATTGCGCGGGCGTCTTGGCGAGGCGGCGCGCCAGATGGAGGCCGATCCATCGCCGACATTCAACGCGACGTTGCGTCCCTACCAACGCGTGGGGCTCGCTTGGCTGCAGTTCCTGCGCGATTGCCGGTTCGGCGGCGTGCTGGCCGATGACATGGGTCTTGGCAAGACCGTGCAGGCGCTTGCGCACTTGCAGCTGGAAAAGCAATCGGGCCGCGCGGTCCATCCCAATCTCGTCGTCACGCCCACCAGCGTGTTACCCAATTGGCGCGCGGAGGCGAATCGTTTTGCCCCGGACCTGCGCGTGCTCATTCTCCATGGCAAGGATCGGGCTGCGCAATTCGCGAAGGTGCCCGATGTGGACCTGGTGCTCACGACCTATGCCTTGCTGCCGCGCGACGGCGTGATGTTGACCAAGCAGGACTGGAATGCGGTGATCTTCGACGAGGCGCAGTTCCTCAAGAATCCGTCGGGACGCGCACGCGAAGTGGCGTCACGACTACGCGCAACCCATCGCATCGCCCTCACCGGAACACCGGTCGAGAATAACCTGCGCGAGCTCTGGTCGCTTTTCGACCTGGCGCTGCCCGGATTGCTGGGCGGTCATGATCGCTTCGTCCGCCTGTTCCGTACGCCGATCGAACGCGAGCGAGACACCGATCGGCTGGAAACACTCAAGCGCCGTATCCGACCGTTTCTCGTGAGGAGGCGGCGCGAAGAGGTGCTTGGCGAGTTGCCACCACGCACCGAAATCGTACAGAAGGTCGAGCTCGAGAACGCGCAGCGCGATCTCTATGAGTCGTTGCGCATCACGCTCGATTCGTCATTGCGTCGTGCGATCGCCGAGCGTGGTCTGGCGCAAAGCCAGATCATGATTCTCGATGCGCTGCTCAAGCTGCGCCAGACCTGCTGCGATCCGCGCCTGGTGAAGACGCCCAACGCCAAGAAAGCGCACGGCGAATCAGCCAAGCTGGCGATGTTGAAGGAGATGATCGAGGAGCTGGTCGCCGAAGGGCGCCATGCACTCGTGTTTTCGCAGTTCGCCTCGATGATCGAGTTGATCGAAGCCGAGCTTGCCGCGATGGGCGTGCGCTACGAGAAGATCGTGGGCGACACGCCACTTGCCGAGCGCGAATTGGCGGTGCAGCGATTCCAGGCCGGCGAAGCGGACGTTTTCCTGATCAGCCTGCGCGCGGGCGGAACCGGATTGAACCTCACTGCCGCCGATACCGTCATTCATTACGATCCGTGGTGGAACCCTGCGGTGGAAGCCCAGGCCACCGCGCGCGCCCATCGCATCGGTCAGGACAAATCCGTATTCGTATTCAAGCTGATCGCCTCCGGCACCGTCGAAGAACGCATCCTCGAGCTGCTCGCAAGAAAGCAGGCGCTCGCCGATTCGATTCTCGATGGCGGCGAGGCCAAAGGCGCGCTCATCACCGAAGAGGACATCGACGCGCTGCTCGCGCCGATCGGGTAGGAATCCGCCGCTTCGCCGCCCCCTTTATCAAGGGGAAAAATTTGCCATACGACGCCACGCGGCGTCGTATGCTCAAAGATTCGTGATTTCGATATCCCGCAGCACTTCCGAGTCGGCGCGCGCAATCTCATTTTCCAGCAACGATCCGCAGCCCGGGCAATAGAACTGGCGGAACACCGGACGATCGTCGATGAAGCGCTTCCAGTCACCGACGTGTGGATTCGATTCGGTGATCTCGTTATCTGCACGCACCGCGAAGTTCTTGTAGTTCTCGCGCACCGGGCCGAGATCCGCCGAGCATTTCGCGCAGCAGGTGTGCAGGCTGCCGTTCTCTTTTCGAACCGCGAGGTTGTCGGTAATCTGCGCAACGAGCTTGCCCGCGAGGATCTTGACATTGCCGTCCTTGCGTCGCCGCGCGTCGCGGCGTTCGGCGCGCAGCACCCGCGTTGCCTCGGCGTCGAACACTTCGTTCTCGCTGATCACAACACCGTAGATGCTGCGTGCGGCTTCGCGTGAAACCGCGCGATTGTCAATCACGTCTTTCGCGACGCGCTCGGCATCGCGCTCGATCGGATCACCAAAGCCGCCTGCTGCGGTCCAGATCACCGCGTACACATCGGCGGGATGTTGGAGAAAGTTCTCCTGGCGCAGTTGCAACTCCACCGGCGTGCCTTTGACTTCGCTGATGTCCGAGATCATGTCGCGGTCGGCGATGCGTTTCTTGATGTCCGAGTCGCGCTTGAACTTGTAGACGTTCACGGTCGCGGGGTAGCCCCCCATCATGCCGGTCGACGTCGGAATCGCGTTACCCGAGGACAGCGTGTCGTGCGTGATACTGGTGGTGCGATGGGGAATGAAGCAGGTTTCCGCCGACAACCCGCCGCGCCAGCGACCGGCACCGCCGGAGTCGATCACTTCTTTCCGATAGAGAATCAACAGCGGAAACGACTGCTCGTTGTGTTCAACATTGGGAAGCCGGCAAATCGGTGTGCGCGACTGGCCACCGTTGGAGATCCCATCGCCGGTCGAGAATGCGCCGATGGCGCCACCGATCGGATCGACGAGCAGATACCCATAGCGCTCGCCCCATTGATCGATGCCGCGAAAGATCGTTGCGGGCCATTGGCTGGTGCCACCGATACACATGATGTCGCCACGCATGCGTTCATCGATGAAGAGCATCTTCGAGAGCACGTTGTACGCAGGATAGAGCGAGATCTCCATCGCCTGGACGGGCGCGGTCGACACCGAGGCGGGAAACGTCGCACAGGTGAACGTACCGGGCGTTGGGTCGAACTCCA
>JANMUI010000406.1:0-2565 GCA_031391405.1 Betaproteobacteria bacterium | reverse complement strand
GCGCTGCGATTCGCGAGCGAGATGAAAAATCGCGGTTAACGTTCCCCCAGTGTCAGGGGCTATACCGAGTCCGTCGACATCACGCCGGTCAAAGTCAATACCATCCTGAGAACCGACCATGAGTCCGTCATCCTTCACGGCGGCAGCCGGGTGACCGTCAAGGAGGGGCATCGTGTGCGCCAACGCGTCAGGGCGCTCGGACGAGCGCCGCGGCTGAACCGGAACGCAATCGGGGTGAGCGTTGACTGAGAAATGGGCAAGTGTGAGACTCACACGGGCGCCGTCACTCATGGAGCGCCTGCGTTTCGGTCAATCCACGAGGTCCCTATGCCGATCTACAAGTCTTCCGAGTTCAAGGGGTTCGGTTTCGACTACGACCAATCGCAGCAGCCGTTCTTCAAGGCGATCGTGAAGGAGACCCCTCACGCGGGGCTGGAGCACCCCGGGGCTGGGGGCGACGTAAGGCAAGATCACCGACCAGAAGAAGTACGATGATTTTCAGCAGGGCAAGGGGAAGCTTGATCCCCGGCATTTCCGCGAAGACCCAGGTACAGGAAGAAGACAAGAAGACGGCGGCCGATGGCACCGGAAGCGTGGCCACGCTGTTCCATTCCAACAACGAAATGCTTTCGGATACCGGCACCTGGTTCATTCCGCACATCACGATGGGCCATGAGTTGATCCATTGTCTTCATTCCCTCCTCGGGTCACAGTGGGTTCTCCAAATGCGTTCAATGCAGGAGTTTCAACGATGAAGAGCGACGCCAAGCCCCGCGTGTACGACATCCTCGCCACGGCCTTCATGCAGGAAAACGTGCGTACATGTTTCGCGCTCCTTGGGGATGCGAACATGAACTGGGCCGCGCGAATGTCCGAGCAGGGCTGCCGCATGATCTACGTCAGGCACGAGCACTGTGCGCTCGCCTCCGCCATGGCGTATGCACGCAAGAACTGGGATGTCGGCGTGGCGACCGTCACATGCGGGCCCGGTGTGACGCAGTTGATTACGGCGCTCCCCGCGGCGGTGCGCGCCCATCTGCCGGTGGTGATGTTTGCCGGCGAAGCGCCGCTGAAAAGCGGTTGGTACAACCAAGAGATCGACCAAGCCCCGCTCATCACCGCGACTGGTGCCGCCTATCACAGCCTGCACATGCCCGAGCGTATGCCGGTTGCGGTGCGCGACGCATTCCTGCAGGCGCGCCGCGAACGGCGGCCGGTGGTGATCGGCATTCCGTTTGATTTACAGGCCCGGCCCTGGGACGGACCGGTGAATCTGCCGACACGCTCGCACAAACTGTTGCCGCGCCCGTCGCCGATTCCACCGCATCCGGATGACGTGGCGAGCGCCGCGCAACTGGTGGCCGGCGCCGAACGCATCGTCGTGTTCGCCGGTCTGGGTGCGGTCGAAGCGAAGGCCGCAGCAGCGTGCAAGGCGTTGGCCGCCAAGACCGGCGGCCTCCTCACCACGACCCTTCCGGCACGTGGGCTGTTCCACGACGATCCCTACTGCATCGGCGTCACGGGCAGCTTTTCCACGGAGGTCGGACTCGAGTACGTCGCGCAGGCCGATCTTGTCATCGCAGTCGGCTGTTCGCTTGCCTATCACGCGGGCGGCGGCGGGCAGCTCTATCCCAAAGCGAAGACACTGCAGATTGATGTCGACCCGGTTGCGGTGAGCCAGGGACAGGAAGTGGCGCGTCATCATTTGCGGGCCGACGCGCGCTTGGGCGTCGAGGCGCTTATTGCGGCGTTGCCGGCGCGCAAGCAGGCATGGCGAAGCGACGCGATGGCCGCGCGCATCCGCGAGGCGAAGCCCGACAGCCATGTGTTCGACATCGAGCCGGGGCTGCTCGATCCGCGCGACGTGGTCGAGGCCCTCGAAAAATCGTTGCCGCACGACTGGGAGATGGTGAACTCGGGGGGGCACTGTGCATGGTTCTTTGCGCAGATGCCCTCGCGTCCCTACGAGAGGTTCCTCACCATCCGCGAGTTCGGCGCGATCGGCAACGGCATCTCATTCGCCATGGGCGTGGCAGCCGCGCGACCGGACCGAACTGTCGTGCTGTTCGACGGGACGGCAGCCTGATGATGCATATTCAGGAGCTGGAAACCATCAAGCGCCATCGGCTGAACATCCTGATCGTCGTGATGAACGATGGTGCATACGGCTCCGAGGTGCACAAGTTCCGTTCCGAAGGATTGCCCGAGGATGGCTCGGTGTTTGGTTACTGTGATTTCGCGGGCATCGCGCGCGGATTCGGGCTACCGGGCAGGACCTTCAAGAGCCTCGATGACCTACCGAAGGCGGTGGCGGAATTCGCCAAGACGGGCGGCGCGGCGGTGTGGGACTTTCATGTCTCGGACAAGGTCGTGTCGGCAACCATTCGCCGCGCGCATCCCCATCCGGCCAAGAAGGGCTGAGGCGGGCGACACCAGTCCGCTTCGCGGATGCGAGCGTCAGCTCGACGCCGGCACCAGCGAATCGCCAGCCGAGCACTCACCGCGAGAATTCGAATAACGAAGTGGTCGCCTTGCTCGGCAAGTACACACCCCGAGCAGTAGCCG
>JANMUI010000400.1:0-3785 GCA_031391405.1 Betaproteobacteria bacterium | reverse complement strand
CTGAGCCCTTCGACAAGCTCAGGACAGGCCTGTCGAAGGGTAACGCAGGCTTGTCGAAGGCGGACGATCGTCCGCTCACGGACGCTCCGGCATTCACCCATCGACAGGCTCAGGGCGAACGGTAAATCCCCTAAATCGGTTAAGTAAGTGCCATTCATGCAGGACCAGATTTGAATGCGAATCTTCGTCAATGCGTTCCGCCGGTTCAGCGCGATGGATTTCCCTCACTGCTCTTCCTCTGCGTCCCCTGCCTCCTCTGTGGTGAAATGTTTAGCGTTTGGCAGAACGCATGAGCATAGCCGCCTCACGCACCGCCTTCACGATATTCTGATACCCCGTGCACCGGCAAAGATTCCCTGACAGCCCGTCCCGGATTTCCGCATCGTTTGCGAGCGGTCGCTTCCGAATCAAATCGAGCGCCGTCATTAACATTCCCGGCGTGCAATACCCGCATTGCAGCGCATGATGCGTGCGGAATGCCTCCTGTAATGGATGCAGCGCGTCGATCGTGCCGAGGCTTTCGACGGTCTCTACCGATCCGCCATCCGCTTGGACGGCGAACATCAAACATGCGCGCGTGCTATCGCCATTGACGATGACGGTACACGCCCCGCATACGCCGTGCTCGCAGCCAAAGTGGGTGCCGGTGAGGTTCAAGGTCGTGCGAAGGAAATCGCCAAGGAGCATGCGCGGTTCGACATCGCGCTCCACTGAAACGCCGTTCACCGTGACCCGAATGCGCTGTGATTCGCTCATCGGCGGATCCCGGATGCACGCTCTGCGGCGGTGTCGATGCCGCGCGAAGTGAGGTGTCCGACGAGGTGGCGCCGGTAGTCGGCGGAACCGTGCAGGTCCGACTGTGGTTCGCAGTCATCTCGAACGACTTGCGCGGCCGTGCGCGCGAGACTCGAATCGATCGATTGCCCGACCAGCACGCGTTCGGCTTGCGCGAAGCGCATCGGTGTGGCGCCGACACCCGCCAAGGCGATGCGGGCATGCGTGCACCGTCCATCGTGCTGAGTGATCGTGACCGCCACAGCGGCGACGGCGAAGTCCCCTGGACGGCGCGATACTTCCTCGAATGACCAGCCCGTCCCGGTCGGGAGTTTCGGAAACGCTACTTCCGTGACGATTTCGGTGGGTTCGAGCGCGGTAGCGAGCGTGCCGAGGAAAAAATCCTTCGCCGCGATTGTGCGTGGGCCGTTGGACGATCGCGTCGTCATCGTTGCATCGAGCAGCATCGCGAGCATTGGCAATTCCGCCGCGGGGTCTGCGTGCGCGAGGCTGCCACCGATCGTGCCACGATTGCGTACGCCGAAATGCGCGACATGGGACATCGCCGCAGCCACGACCGGCAAGTGTTCGGCAATCAACGGCGCGCTTTCTGTTGTCTTGTGGCGGGTGAGGGCGCCGATTCGAACGGCGCCAGCGTCGTCGCGAATCCCGTCAAGCCCTGGAATGCGGTTGATGTCCACCAGCCAAGCCGGCTCCAGCAGCCGGAAATTGAGCATGGGCACAAGGCTTTGTCCACCCGCCAGCACTTTGCCGTCACCGTCGGCGCGTGCGAGCGCGTCGATCGCTTCATCGAGCGTGCGCGCGGCAACGTATTTGAACGGCGGTGGTTTCATGGCGGGCTATTGCGAAAAGCTCGGGAACCTATTCTGTCACCGGAATGGGCATGGCGCTGGTAAGCGTGGCATTCAGGCGCCGAGCGAGCGCCCCGCTCTCCCGGTGGACCTAAACACGACGACCCGATCGGGGATATCGGGTCAATCATTTCGACGCCACGGCCATCAACGTGGTCCCGCTCATCCACCTCCCCGGAGCCGTCGTCACCTTGATGGGTCGCTCCAGTGTTGACAGCGTGATCGTCGCGCGCAAGGTACGCAAATGGAAGGGGCGGCTGCTGGACGTCAACATCGCGAAGTTGCGTTCAGAACTAGAGGTTTCCCGTGACATCTGTTCAAAGTGGCTCGCGTCAAACAGGACCTGTTCCGCAACTGATCGGCAACCCGCGTGGTGGTCCCGGTTCGGCGATGCTCCACTTGTCGCCCATAGGCGAGGGGGAGACCTCTAACTGTGACGGCTTGAGCGTCCGCTCTGAGCGACGCCGAGCGAGCGCTCGCGTCCAGAAGCGGTCATTTGCAGAGGTGACGTTCATCCAATTACTTCGATCAGCACCTGCCGCACCAATCGATAGGTTTGCGAGGACAGGTCGAATCCCACCTCCGGCATCCCATTCGATTCCGTGCGATTCAATTCCCCAACGGCAATAGCGCGTAACCTCGCGTCAACGCCGCACGCCTGACTGAGCAACGATGTGAATGAAGCCTTCACCGAAGCAGGGGACATGGGTGTTATGGCCGCATGCATTAGGTCTTGAACGACCGAATCCTTTTCGATTCGACGAACCATTGCCGGAACCCAACGCGGAAAATGCCATTTGTGGGCTTCGCTTAGATCGACGGCCAGCAGTTTTTCAAGCACTTCGACCACGAGCTTAGGCGCGGATAGGGCTGCCGTCAGCTTGAAACGCGCAGCGATATCGTATTTGGCATTGCCAGATTTCTCCCGCAACAATCTTTCTAGTTCGGGATCGGGCCGGCGCAGTACCAGCTCCGCCAATGCCGCCGCGCCAGCGCCTCGCGGGTCACGCACGAAATGCTCCATGACTTGGCGGCGCAGCTCAGCGTCCTCGCCGAAATGCTCGGCAAAAATCTCGCCGGCGATGAGCGTCTCCCAATACTGAGCATCGGACGACGTGAGTTCAGAGACAATCAGGTCGCGCATCGGCTCGCCGTTGGGCGCAAACCGCGCCATCGCGCTCATCAGTACATCCGTTGAGGAGGGCGGGTCCGAACGCGTCATTTGGATCAACAAGTTGAAGATCCGCTGAGAATTGGGATGGCTCGGATCGATCAGAGGAAGCGCACTATCGGGCGTGATCTCGAGCCGCTCGAAGACCTGGGCCTCGCTACCCAACGCACGGATCAACTCATCCCACACCGCAAGAATGCGGCGCAAATAACGGTCGTCCTCACGAAAGTACGCTCTCGAAGTCGACACCGACAGCGGCTTACCCTCATTCCCAGTCGCTGCGGCGAATCGGTCGAGACGCCCGGCAATCGCCAAACCAGCCACGGCGGCAGCGCGGCGGGCGTCATAGTCAGGCCCCACTGCGTCAAGCTCTGTCACAAGCGCTTCCACGTGTTGAGTCTCGAAGGCGCCGCGCG
Organism: Betaproteobacteria bacterium; assembly: GCA_031391405.1. Taxonomy (GTDB): domain Bacteria; phylum Pseudomonadota; class Gammaproteobacteria; order Burkholderiales; family SG8-39; genus SHXR01. The sequence goes on along the minus strand of JANMUI010000400.1, from coordinate 552 downwards.
CCAGGAGCGCTTCCACCCAACCGATCGTCGCTTCGGAAGAGATCGACCCCTCCGTATCCTCACGCGCTGCCTCCAGCGTTGCGAAGGCATCGTCGTTGACTGAGGCCACCATCTGCAGGGCGGAAACCAGATGCTCGCGCGAGCCCTGAGGCTGCGGCCCAAGCACGCGTAGAAGGCGCGAAGTTATCTCCGAATCTTCCGCGTAGCTTTCCGCGATGGCGCCAATCGCGCCGCTCCGGCGGTTCATTTCTTCCTCCGCCAGCGCCTTGACCTCCGAGCGCCGTGGGAACGTAAGGATCATCTCGGTGCGCCACTGGTTTTGGTAGACAGGAGCTTTGAGCCCACTCCAGGCGACCCACGCAGCGTCGAACGCTTCCTGGTCATCGCTGGATACACCCAGGTGCCGGAGGGCACAGCGCGCCCGAGCTCTTGGGCCAGCGCAGCACGCAGCGGCGACACAACTAGAACGCCACCCTCCTCGGACTGCTTCGCCCACGGCGCCAAGAATTTGCGCTCCTCTTCGACACTCATCGACGCCCGGCGTCGGCCGCC
>JANMUI010000398.1:0-3097 GCA_031391405.1 Betaproteobacteria bacterium | reverse complement strand
GGCGTCCAGCAGATGGTGCGTGTTGATCTGCGTACGGTGGTCCTCGATGTCCTTAGTCACTTACAAATCAAGTCGCGACACGTTTATAACTGACTAAGACCGCCGAGCAACAATAGCGCCTGCCTAAGGGAATCTGCGGCTACCGCGCAGATTTCTAACCTCGTCCCTCGGCATCCGCGCGTGTGTTCCCCCTTAGCGGAAACAGATCCATCGGCAGCGGAAATACGATCGTCGAGGTCTTGTCTCCTGCAATGAGTGCCAAGGTCTGCATGTAGCGAAGCTGCATGGCCTCGGGCTGCTGCGCGAGGACGCGAGCTGCTTCCAGGAGTTTTTCTGATGCCTGCAGCTCACCTTCCGCATGAATCACTTTTGCCCGGCGTTCACGTTCGGCTTCGGCTTGCCGCGCGATCGCTCGAATCATCGAATCATTGAGATCGACATGCTTGATCTCCACATTCGACACCTTGATTCCCCAGGCATCGGTCTGGGCATCGAGGGTCTTCTGAATGTCGATGTTCAGTCGTTCGCGTTCGGCCAGCATTTCATCGAGCTCATGCTTGCCAAGCACGGACCGAAGCGTTGTCTGCGCAAGTTGACTGGTCGCATTCAAGAAATTCTCGACCTGGATAATCGCCTTCTGGGGATCGACCACGCGAAAGTAGACGACCGCATTCACTTTGACGGACACGTTGTCGCGGGAAATGACGTCCTGACTGGGGACATCGAGGACCACCGTACGCAGATCAACACGCACCATCTGCTGGACGCCGATGACCACCAATACCAGCCCCGGCCCCTTTACCCGCCAGAAGCGACCGAGCATGAACACCACGCCCCGTTCGTACTCGCGCAGGATGCGAAACGAGCTGACGACCAGCACGATCGCGACCAACATGAGCACACCACCGATACTGAATCCCCACGACATGATCACGCTCCTTGTTGATCCGCGAGGAATCTGCGCGGCGGACCGCGCATATTCCTGATAGCAGACGCTACGCCTTCATTGGCGCAAATTCGCCGAAAAATAAAACCACGAGCTGGTTTTCCTCGCAACGCATCGATCGATCAAAACATTGCGTCTGCTTATAGGAGTGTGCGCGCCATGCCTATGCCGCGCGGGCGCCTAGCGCGGTGACCGTCAGTGTCAGCCCTTCCATCGCCACGACCCGCACCGGTTCACCTCTTGCGAGGCGGGCCGCGCACTTGACGCGCCAGAGCTCGCCACGAACGCTCGCCCAATGCTCCCCTGTGCCGCCGTCCCCGCCGATCTCGACGATTTCGCCGAGCGCGCCGATCAGATCCTCGCGGCCGCTGACCACCGGCCGGCGGCGCGCGCGCATCGCCATGCCGCCGACCCCGACCATGAACAGCGCGCTCACGCAGCCCATGGCCACAACGAGCCAGAGCGGGATGCCATAACCCGGAACATCCGTGTCCATCAATAGCACCGCACCGACCGCAAACGCAACGATGCCGCCGATGCCGATCGAACCGAAGCTCGGCATGAACGCCTCGGCCACCATGAAGGCGATACCGAGCGCGATGAGTGCAAGACCGGCGTAACTCACCGGGAGCAGTTGCAGCGCGAACATCGCAAGAAGGAGGCAAATCGCGCCGATCACGCCTGGCGCAACGAAGCCCGGATTCGAGAACTCGAAGAAGAGTCCATAGGCGCCGATCAACATCAGGATCAAGGCCATGCTCGGATTGGCGATCACGCTCAACAGGTTGGTCCGCCAATCGGGCGCGAGCATGACGAGCGGCGCGTCGGTCAATTGCAGGATTCGATCCGCGCCGGAAACCTTGAGCGTCTTGCCATCGAGGCGGCCAAGCAGATCCTTCAGGTCGGCTGCAACATAGTCGACCACATTAATCCCGAGCGCATCATCGGCGGAGAGACTCACCGATTCGCGCACCGCCTGCTCCGCCCAGTCGGCATTGCGGCCACGCAGTTGCGCGAGCCCACGAATATAAGCGGCGGCATCGTTCACCATCTTCTTGGTCATGGTGTCCTTGGATGGTGCCGCCTGCTTGGCCTTTCCACCCTCCTTGTCATCACCCTTCGTGGGCGATTCAGGCGCGCTGCCCGGCGGTGTGAAGTCCGGCGCCCCACCGATCTGTACCGGCGTCGCCGCACCAAGATTGGTGCCGTTCGCCATCGCCGCGACATGGCTTGCATAGAGGATGTAGGTTCCTGCGCTCGCCGCGCGGGCCCCGCTCGGCGCGACGAACGCAGCGACGGGTACGGTCGAGGCAAGGATGGCCTTGATGATCTGACGCATCGACAGATCCAACCCGCCGGGCGTATCCATTTGCAGCACGAGGAGCTGCGCTTCGTCCGCGGCGGCACGCGCCAGCCCGCGCACGACGTAATCGGCGGTGGCCGGTCCGATGGGTCCGTCGATCGTGAGGACATGGACCGGTGCCGTTGCAGCGTAAGCCAAACCGGTCATGCATCCCGCTACGCATACCAGCCACTTTCCGGCTTTGCAAAACATCGACTGCATCGCTTGCTCCAACGGACAAACGTCCAACCGACACCCGAATTGCCGCGGCTACCTAATCGACGATGATCGCAGGTTGTCCGAACGATAGGGATAACCGATCAACGAGCGGACGCGCGACCAGATCGGTGTTCGTGCCCGGCGGAAACGGCACAACGAAAGTGATCGGATGCATCGGATAAGACTGCGCCAGCGCGACCCAAGAGGCGATTGCAGAAGCCCCGAGTGCAACAACGGCCACGTGAAGAACATGTCGTGCGCGCATGATGGCTCTCCTTATTTGCGCATCATCCTCGGCCATGAGGCGAAAGGCAATCGTCGACGCTTCTCCCTAAGGGCCGAATCAAAAAGACTTCCAGCGGTCTGGACCAAGGGGAATACGAGGGGTGTTTTCCGAACGGCACTCGATCAACGAGTCGTTGATCGAGCCTCCGTTTGCCCTGAGCCCGTCGAAGGGTAACGCAGGCGTGTTGACGGAGAGAGATGGCCGCCCACGCATTCTCCGGCATTCACCCTTCGACGAGCGCAGGGCGAACGGTCAATCGCTTCACCCTTCGAAGCGCCTGTCCTGAGCTTGTCGAAGGGCTCAG
>JANMUI010000332.1:0-2194 GCA_031391405.1 Betaproteobacteria bacterium | reverse complement strand
CGTTCAATCGATCTTCACGCCAGTTTCTTTCACCAGGCGACTGTAAAGCGCTTGGTCTGCTCTGATCTGATCGGCGAACTGCGCGGCGGTCCCCGCGACGATATTGGCACCAAGGGAGGGCACTTTCGATTCGACTTCCGGTGAACGCAGCGCACGGACCGTCTCGGTGTTCAGCCGCGCAATCAAACCGGCGGGCGTACTGCCAGGCGCAAGAAATCCCACAGAGGTCACTGCCAGGAATCCGGGGAAACCGGACTCCGCCACCGTCGGCGCATCCGGCATCAACGACGATCGCTGCGCTGTGCCGCTCGCGATGATTCTGAGCTTCCCCGCCTTCACATGCGAGAGGACCGAAGGCAGCGCAACGAACATCATCGACACGTCATTGGTGAGGAGGCCGGGTATGGCCTGCACATTGCTCTTGTACGGGATATGCGTGAGCGTGACACCGGCCATCAGCGCGAGTTGTGCACCGGCCAGTTGATGCACGCTCGCGTTGCCCGGCGACCCGTAGTTGATGCCTGGGCGCGCTTTCGCGGCCGCAATAAACTCCTGCACGCTTTGCACATTCAACGCGGGATTGACCACCAGGAACAGCGGGCCGTGCACCGCCTGCGTCACCGGCGCCAAGTCGCGGTTCGCGTCGTACGGCAGCTTCGCGTGGAGGACCGGATTGAGTGCCCAATGGCCGATGTCGCCGACGAAGAGCGTGTGGCCGTCGGGTTCGGCGCGTGCCACCGAATCGGCGGCGAGGATCCCACTTGCGCCCGGCTTGTTCTCGACGATCACCTGCTGGCCGAGGTTGTCGGACATCTTTTGTGCGACCAGACGCGCCAGCACGTCGGGGAGTCCGCCGGTGAGGTAAGGGACTACGAATCGTATCGGTTTCGATGGGAAGGCTTGCGCCAGCGCGGCGGCTGGGCAGGCGATCGCAGCGACAGCGAAGACGAGTAGGCGCCGGAGGGGTCTCATGTTGGCCACTGGTCAGTCCCGCCGATAGGTGTCGAGTCCAGGCCGGTAGCTCTTCTCGTCGATGAACTGCCCGATCCCCTTCGCGTACCCGCCCTCGCGATCGCGGAACTTGAGCTCGGCAAATTTCGCGCCGAGGTAGTCCGCGGCTTGATCGGTGCCCATGCCGCGCACGTTCTTCAACATCTGTTTGGTGCCGCGCAATGCCTCGGGATTGAGCTTGATGAGATCGCGCGCGAGCGAGGTCGTCTCGTCGCGCAGTTGCGCCGCCGGTACGGCCTTGTTGATGAGGCGGATCTCCTCGGCGCGCTTCGCGGTGAACGGTTTGCCTGTCATTGCAAGATACAGATAGTCGCGATAGCCCAGGCAATCCACCAGCGCTTTGGAAACGATGCCGGCGGGAATGATTCCCCAATTGACTTCGGACAGACCGAACGTCGCCTCCTCCGAGGCAAACGCGAAGTCACAGGCGATGAGTTGCGTGAACGCGCCGCCGAAGCAGTAGCCGTGCACCATTGCGATCGTCGGCTTGGGGAAGGTGAAGAGGCGATTCCAGCGCCATTCGTTGGTCTCCCAGATCGCTACCGCGCGCTCGGCGGGCTTGTCATCCAGATCGCGAAAGAAAAGCTCGAGATCCATGCCCGCGCACCACGCCGGCCCAGCGCCACACAACACGAGGACGCGCACGTCCGGATCAGTTTCGAGCCGGGCCATCACATCGCACATCTCGTGATTCAACTGCGGGCTCATCGCGTTGCGCTTCTCCGGGCGGTTGAGCGTGACCCACGCAATTCCAGCATCCTTCTCGACGATGACCGTTTCGTATTGATACGGCTTGCTCATTCTCTGTGGCTCCTCGTGCGGGGGACTCCCGCGACATTACTCGATCGACAGTCGATCATAGCGCCAATGATTGGCAGGGGTCAGTTGGATCGCCCTTGAACCGGCGGCCGAATAGCGGCACGCCATGATCGCGTCCGATCCCGGGTTTGATAGACTGCCAAGGTGTTTGTTCGAGCACGGTGCTCGGTACAAATGATGAGAGTGGGTTCTTTGCAAGGCTTGCCGACGTCGAACATACGAGGAGACTACGATGCAGCCGGAAATCAATGCCGATCCGAACGCCGTTATCGTCATTCAGACCAACAACATGCCGTGGGAAGCGACCGAATATCCAGGCGTGTGGCGCAAGGTGTTGGAGCGCGTCAATGATCCGAAAAAGGGA
>JANMUI010000331.1:0-16251 GCA_031391405.1 Betaproteobacteria bacterium | reverse complement strand
TCCCGTTTCCCGTTTCCCGTTTCCCGTTTCCCGTTTCCCGTTTCCCGTTTCCCGTTTCCCGTTTCCCGTTTCCCGTAAAGGAGGACCGCATGCAAGTACGCGCCAACGGCATCGATATTCACTACACCAGCACTGGGGAAGGCCCGTGCATCGTGTTCAGCCACTCGCTCGCCTGCAACGGCGGCGAATGGGACGAGCAGGTGCCCGAGTTGTCCAAGCGATTCAAGGTCGTCTGCGTCGACACGCGCGGGCATGGCAAGACGAGCGCGCCGGCCGGCGACTATTCGCTCGATCAGCTAGCGGACGATCTCAAGGGCCTGCTCGACACCCTCAACATCAAGAAGCCGCATTTCTGCGGACTGTCGATGGGCGGCATGATCGGCCAGGCCGCTGCACTCAAGTATCCCGGCATATTCAAGACGCTCACGCTCGCCGATACCACTAGCCGCTACGCGCCCGAGGCCAAATCACTCTGGGAAGGTCGTATCAAGACGGCTCGCGAACAGGGCATGGGCGCCATCGTGCAAGGTACGCTCGAGCGTTGGCTCACCGAATCGTTTCGCAAATCCAACCCGGCCCGCACCGAACAGATCGCCGGATACATCCGTTCCACACCGGTGGATGGCTACGCGGGATGTATTGCCGCGATTTCCAAGATCGATGCAACCGATCGTCTAAAGGAGATCCGCTCGCCCGCGCTGGTCATTTGCGGCGAGCAGGACGCCGGTACGCCCCCAGCGATGTCGCATGCGATCAACAAGGCAATGCCGGGCTCCGAGCTGGTCCTTATTCCCGATGCGGCGCATTTGTCGAATGTTGATCAGCCGGCGGCATTTACGCGCGCGCTGTCGACTTTTATCGGAAAACACGGTTAGAGCCGGAACTCGCACGACCGGCGCGGAACTTGTTTGGATGTCAGATCAGGTCACGCGATAGCGCGCGATGACGTCCGGATCGGGATCCGCGCCAAGCCCTGGTGCGCTCGGGATCTGCAATACGCCGTTGCGCGGTGTGAGGAGGTCGCGATACAGACTCGCATCGGCCCATAGATAGAAATATTCGAACATCACCGGCTGCGAATACACCGCCAGCACCTGCAAGGTCGCGAGCGCGCCGGGCCCGAAATAGGGCGAATGCGGCGCAAGACGCACGCCATGCGCTGCCGATAATGCCATCACTTTCATCAACTCGGTAATGCCACCGACTTTCGTTACGGATGGCTGTGCGTAATCGACCGCGTTGGCATCGAACAATGCCGCGAACTGCGTCGCGAAGCAGAAGTTTTCGCCGGCTGCGATCGGAATCCCACTCGCTTCGCGCACTGCTCGGATCGACGCGAAATCCTCAGGCGGGAAAACCGGCTCTTCGAACCAACCAAGATTGAACTTGCTGAAGCGCTTGCCGGCAGCCACCGCTTCGAGCGGGTGCCATTCGCAGTTCACATCGAGAAGCAAAGGTCGATGGTCCGGGACGACCTCGCGCGCCGCGGCGATCGCCGGCTCTTCGATCTCATGCAGCTTGATCGCGGCAAAACCTTCCTCCACGGCACGACCAGCGTACTGCCGCACCAGCGCAGGGGCGGAATAACGCAAGAGGCTCGCATAACATTCAACCGACGCACGCGTGTTGCCGCCAAGAAGCATGTGGACGGGCTTGCCGGCCGATTTGCCCGCAATATCCCACAGCGCGATATCAAGGCCGGACAAGGCGAACACGGTGATGCCGTAACGTCCGAAGAGATGCAGTTGCTTCTGGATCTTCGCGTGCAGTCCGGCAATGTCGCTCGCATCGTGTCCGAGCGCGAGCGGCGCGACCATCGTGTTGAACGCCGCGATCGTTGCCGCTCGACAGGTGTAGCTGAACGCCTCGCCCCAACCGACGATGCCATCATCGGTCTCGATGCGGATCAATGCGAAATCGAGATGGCGCCACGCGCCGGCGCCAATGCGAAACGAATCGGCACCGTATTGGAACGGTATCTGCAACGAGATGGCTTCAGCGCGGGTGATTTTCATGCGGGCTGAAAAATAGCGCATCGTATGAGCTGAACGAGCTCGCTCCAGGATTACGAATTGAACCACAGAGGACGCGAAAATCGGGGAAACGAGAAACGGGAAAAGGGATGCGCCAATGCCCTTCACCCTTCACCGTTCACCCCTCCCCCGTCCTCTTGTTCCATTTTCCGTTTGGGGTTTGGGGTTTGGCGCTTCGCGTTTCCCGATTCCCATTTCCCCGTTCCACTGTGTCCTCTGCGTCCCCTGTGGTTCATGAATTGGTCTGCGCTCCTGCCGCGCAGAATCTAAGGGCACTTCGGTGCAATGTGCTCCGGCGTGTGCCACCAATTGTCGGCGTGATTCGACAGCGTTTCGAGGAACACCACCAGATCGTTTGTTTCCTGTGCGGACAGTCGGAGCGGCTTTAGCAGACTTTCGCCATCCGCATGCAAACGATCGGGGTTCAACTCCGAGTAGTGTTTCAACACATCACGCAGTGTCTTGTGCTGCCCGTCGTGCATGTACGGATTGGTGATCGAGACATTCCGCAGCGATGGCGTCCTGAACTCACCGAAATTGCGCTGCTCGCTCGCAACATGACGCGTGCTGATTGCGGTCGATCGCTTTACATCATCGTTGAAGCGGCCAAGCAAGTTGAACGGATTGGCTTGCAGTCGCTTGATGCCTTCGTAGCGGCCCGGGTCGACACGCCCCGGCGCTGCGAAGAAAGACACGCCAATCGCATGGAACTCCCCGTTGGTAAATCCCGGTCCGGTATGGCAGGTACTGCACGCACCTTTGCCGACGAAGATCTTGAGGCCGCGCTGTGCGGCGGCCGAATACCGCATCGCCACCGCCTGATCGCCGCGCGACAACGCGTCTCGAAATTCATCGAACGCGGTCCGCCCACTGCCAAGCGTTTCCTGGAACGCGGCAAGCGCCTTACCGACATTGGCGAGGGCTTCCTGTTCGTCCGAGGCCGACGGGCGCTTGCCGAATATTTTTTCGTATCGGCACTTGAGATCGGCATCTCTCTCGAGGAGATCGACCACATGCTTCGGGCTCGCACCAAGCTCGCGGGGATCGAGGATCGGCTGAATGCTTTGCGACCAGAGACTGTCATTTCCGCCGTCCCAGCCGAACCACCGGTTGAGCCGAACGTTATTGAGATGCGGCGTGTTCCGATCGAGCCGATGGCGGCCAAGCGCCTGCGTTCGTCCATCGGTCCATCGTAAGTCAGGCAAATGGCACTGGCCGCACGAGAGGCTGCCGTCGGCGGAAAGCCGCTTGTCGAAGAACAATCGCTCGCCCAGATAGATCGCGGCACCGTTACCCGATGCCCGATTGCTTGGATCGGGTTTCCATGGCGCCGGCCATTGGCCGTGGGAAAGAATAGTCGCAATCTCCGACTCGGAAAATTCGACGGCGGTGCTGGACGCGGCTTGCCCGACAGCGAGTCGCGATTCGGTCACCGCGACGATCGCAACGGCAACACAGAGCACCACTCCGATCAGCCTGTGCCGTTTATGCATTCGCATCCTGAAATCCCCCGCTTCGCTGCCCCCTTTGACAAGGTGGAAAGTTTGGTCGTTGCGCAATGATCCTCCGCCTTTCCTCTGCGTCCCCCGCGTCCTCCGTGGTGAATTTCTTAGCGGACTGCTTCCTAATCTGCACCGCCGCGCGGACTCCCCTATCTCGACAACGCCAACTTCACGCCGAAGCCGATCAGCAATATACCGGCAACGCGATTCAGGAGCGCTGTCGCACGCGGGCTCGCGCGCAGGCGATCGGCGAAATGGCGGGTCAGCAACGCGACGATAACGCAGTACGTGAAAGTCAATGTGGCGATCGTGACCGCCATGAACGCGAATGTCGAGACACCTTCGTGTCGAGCCGGGTCGACGAAGAGCGGAAAGAAAGCCATATAGAAAACGATGGCCTTGGGATTCAGAAGCGTGATCACCATCGCTTGTTGAAAGTATTGGCGCGGCCGGATATTGAGGATCGGTGCGTCGCCGGCCTTTGCCGTGATCATTCGATATCCGATCCACGCAAGATACACCGCGCCGAGCCACTGTATCGCGCCGAACGCGACCGGCCACGCGGTAAGCACGGCGGCGACTCCGGCGACCGCCATCCACATCAGCATCTGGTCGGCGACGATCACGCCAAACGTGGCTGCCATCCCACCGCGAAAGCCGCCCTTGCCGGTCGACGTGATCAACGCGAGATTCCCCGGACCCGGAATACATAGGAACACGATCATCGCAACGACGAACGCACCATAGTCGGCAACACCGAACATATCGCCCTCTCCTCGCAACCTGCGCGGGCTTCGCCGCGGATATCGCGGGTCCAATATCATGCCACCATCAACGCAATTGTCTGGAGTCATGGTGCCGAATCCGCCGGGCGGCACAGTCGATCCGCTCGCCCGCCTGCTCGGCGCAAAGCTGGGCGAGACGCTCAGGCTTCAATTCGTGATCGAGAACCGGGCCGGCGCGGGCGGGTCGATCGGTACCGCACTCGCGGCGAAAGCCCCCGCAGATGGTTACACATTCCTTTTCGACTTCGACCAACACGGCGTGAATCCGGCGATCCTGCCCAAGCCGCCCTACGATACATTGAAGGATTTCTCTCCGGTGATGCTGGTTGGCCATGGACGTGGTGGTGAGCAACCCCGACCGGCTCCAGCAATTCATCATTGAAGAGATGAATCGGTGGGGTCGTATCGTCAAGGAAAACGATATACGGGTGGATTGATCGGCATGGACCGTCGGCGGCACCGATTGCAGTCTTCCAATAGGTACCGCCACCGCGCAGTGGCATTACGTAGGTAGCGCACCTTCATCGCCACCACCAAGATTAGGTAGCCGCAACGCGTCATTTCGGGTAGTTCCGCCGATGTCGGGAGGGAGCGCGATCTCTATTGTTCAGTCATGACTGAACAACGAGGTTGCACCATGAACTCCCTCCTCTGCACTGCCCGCGCCGCCACATCGATCCTTGCCACTGCGCTGTTCGCCGCTGGCTGCGCCGAATTACCGTCACGCACCGCGCCCGCCGGCGAAGAGCCGCACAGTCGCACGGGGACTCTCGAACGCCCGCGAGTGGCCCTTGTGCTCTCCGGTGGAAGTTTGCGGGGCTTCGCGCATTTGGGCGTGCTCAAGGTGCTGGACGCTCACGGCATTCGCCTCGACCTCATCGTGGGCACGAGCGCGGGATCGATTGCCGGTGGACTGTACGCCTCAGGTACCAACATGGCCGAGCTGATCCAGGCCGCCCGCAAAGTCAATTTCGATCTGGGCTCGGCGCTTTTCAGCCGCGGCGAATCCCCGGTGCACGCATTCGTCGAAGCCAACGTGCGCACCAAGCGCATCGAGGATTTCCCGATCCGCTTCGCCGCTGTGGCTGCCGACTTTCAGCGTGGATGCCTCGCGCTCTTCAATGGTGGGGATGCTGCGGTTGCCGTCCAGGCCTCGACTGCCGTGCCTGGGGTGTTCGCCCCGACCCGCATCGGTTCGCGCGATTACGCCGACGGGGGACTGGTGAGCCCGTTGCCGGTACGCGCGGCGCGCGCACTGGGCGCCCAACGCATCATCGCGGTGAATGTGACCTTCGATCCGCGCGAATCGAAACTGACTTCGATCATCGATCGGCTCTTTCAAACCACCCTCGTGATGACCCGCACCTTGGCATTGGCCGAAGGTCGCGAAGCCGACGTGTTGATCGAACCGGCGCTACCGCCCGAAGCCGAGGTCACGCTCGCCAACCGCGACGCCCTTATCGCAGCAGGCGAGCGAGCTGCGACCGCTGCGCTCCCCCGTATCCGCGCTTTGCTCGCAGAACCCTACGGAACGCTCAGCGCCATACCCGACGATCCGCGCGCATGCCAGCCACGAGCGGACACCCAGGTTGCCGCGCTCGACTGAACGTCTGATCGCACCGGAGCCATCCAGATGAATAGCGCCGTCACATTGACGCAGCCGCAACGCGGTGCGCCACTATCCGCATCGCGGCTACACTCTCGAAAACCCTGGCCGGTCCCACCGATGGCCCTTCTCGAACGCGAGACTCATCTGAGCGAGTTGCGACAGGCGCTCGGCGATGCCACCGCCGGCCGCGGCCGTACGGTGCTCGTGACGGGCGAAGCGGGCATCGGCAAGACCGCGCTCGTCGAACAGTTCACGCGTGGCGTCCAGTCGGAGGCGCGGGTCCTGTGGGGTGCGTGCGAAGCGCTTTTCACGCCACGGCCGCTTGGGCCCTTCCATGATTTCGTGCATGCGCTGGGTGGCCCGCTGCTTGCGCGCCTCGAAAGCGACGCGAAGCCGGTCGACCTGTTTCACGCGCTGCTGGAAGCGATTCGCATCCATGAGCTGCCATCGGTGATGGTGCTAGAGGATCTGCACTGGGCCGATCATGCGACGCTCGATTTCATTCGCTTCCTCACGCGCCGCATCGATCGCACGCGCGGCCTGGTCATCCTCACGTATCGCGACGATGATATCGGCGTAGACCACCCACTCACCGCCGTGATCGGCGAGCTGCCGGCGAACAGCCGCCTGCGATTGAAACTCCCCGTGCTCTCACGCGCGACGGTCGAACAGATGGCCCGTGCTTCAGGGCGCACAACGCCCGAGATCTACCGCATCACCGGCGGCAATCCGTTTTTCGTGACGGAGGTGCTACGCGAGGGTGCGAACAACGCGGTGTCGAGCGTTCGCGAGGCTGTGCTCTCCCGTGCGCGCCATCTGTGGGAATCGGCGCGCGAGCTGCTTGATCTGGTATCGGTCGTGCCCGACCGGATCGAGCTGCCGGTCCTGGAGCGCGTAGTGGGCGCGGACCTTGGCCCGCTCGACGAATGCATCGAGCGCGGACTCCTGAGTCTCGATGACGATCGCGTCTCGTTCCGCCACGAGCTGGCCCGTCTGGCGATCGAAAACGCGCTCTCGACCGTCAAGCGCATGCGCCTCAACGCTCGCATCGTGCAAGCGCTGGCCGAAGGATCCGGCGACACACCGGATACCAACACGCTCACCCGACTCTCGCACCATGCAATCGCGGCGCGCGACTCGAACGCGATGGTTCGCTATGTTCCCGCGGCGGCCCGCGCCGCCACCCGACGTGGCGCGCATCGCGAGGCGGCGGCGCTGCTCACGGCAGTGCTTCCGCATGCGACCCACCTGCCGATCAGGGAACGCGCGCTGTTCTTCGAGCAACGCGCCCACGCTGCTTTGCTCGTTGCCCAAGGTGCAGAATCGCTCGCGATGAGTGAAGCCGCTGGCGTGCTATGGGAGGAGCAGGGCGATGACCGCGAAAAGGCGCGCAATCTCGTGCACCGCTGCGAAATCATCTGGATAGTACGACCTGCAACATTGGAGCAGTTGCACGACCTCGGCAACGCCGCGATTCGGTTGCTCGAACGCTTCGGTCCATCGGACGAGATCGAGGTTGCGACCTTGTGGAGCACCCTGCCTGCTGCACTTCACGACGCGGACGTTGCCACGGCCAGACGCGCGCGGGCGATAGCGCTCGCCGATCGCACCACCGATTCGTCTACGCGCGTGACCGCGTTAATCGGTCTCACAATTTCCGAGTACTTCTCGTTCGGGGCATCAAGCGTCGCGAATGTTGAGCGCGTTATCCAGGAGGCGCGTGCGGCGGTAAATGATCCTGGGATCATGTTTGGCCACGTCAGTCAGGCGTGGCGTTTGAATCGGATGCGGGATCTCGATGCGCTCGAACGTTGCGTCGCCGATGGCCAGGCGTTCGCACACGATCGGCAATTGGACCACTACGTCTCGAGCCATGCGCTCGATCTGTTCGGCGTTGAAGTGGCTGCGGCCCGCGGCCGGTGGGATGAAGCCGAGCAACGCTTTACGCAGATCGCAGAGCGGGCGACGCTCCCATGGTTCTTTCGGATTCCGTATTGCCAGGTGCCCCTCGCGCTGCTCAAGACGCGCCGGGCACGGGCGTACGACGCGGCATCGCTCGCGCTGCCATACGACGGCAAAGCACTACTGTTTTCGATCGAGAGCTGGGCGATGCATCGCGGCTTGACCGAAATCGCGTGGCTCGAAAACAATGTCGAGCAGGCGGTGCGCTCCGTTACGGAAATCTCGCGTGTCGCCAACGCATGGCAACACCCCTGGGCGCTCGGCGAAGCGGCGTTCTGGCGTCGCGTGCTGGGAATCGACGGCGACGTTCCGGATAACCTGGCCGAGCCGTACGCCCTGCAGTTCGGCGGTGACGCGCGCGGCGCGGCGTCACAGTGGCAGCGACGCGGCTATGTCTACGAATCCGCGCTTGCGCTGATGCTGGGGGATGACGACGCGCAGCGCGACGCCCTTCAAGCGTTTGAACGGCTCGGCGCGAACGCAACCGCTGCCCGACTGCGCGAACGCATGACTGAACAATGCGTAAGAGAAATTCCGCAGGGGCCGCGCGCTACGACCAAGTCCAATCCGGCAGGACTTACCGAACGCGAGCTCGAAGTGCTGCAATTTCTTGCGCAGGGCATGAGCAACGCCGACATTGCTGAACGACTGCATCGCTCGGTGCGCACGGTCGAGCATCACGTCGCCGCGCTCGCCAGCAAGCTGGGCGCCGATGGCCGGCAAGCGGCCGTCGCCCGTGCCCGCGAGCGTGGAATGCTCGATTCCGACTGAGTGATCCGGGATCGGGTGGAAGCCCATTCCGCACAATCCGCGGTCCCATCCCATCGAAGAAACCATGGGTTGGCCGCATCTCCAGGAGACCGTCATGAAGACAGTGCAATGCTCGATCCGCATCCAGGCCGCAGCCGCGATCTTTCTCAGCATCGCGAGTCTTTGTGCGACTTCGGTCGCCGCACAAATCTATCCGAGCAAACCAATACGCCTGATCGCAGCGGTCCCGCCCGGGACACCGCCCGACACGCTTGGGCGCATCGTGGCGCAACAACTCTCCGAAGGCCTCGGACAGCCGGTCGTAGTCGAAAACCGCCCTGGCGCCGGAACGACCCTTGGCACCGCAGCAGCGGCCAATGCGGCGCCCGACGGCTATACATTGACCGTGCTCACCACCTCAGCCGCCATGGCCCCGGCGCTCTATACGAAACCGGGATTCGACGCGGAGCGGTCGTTCGCCCCGATCAGCCTGATCGGGATTTCGCCCTTCTTTCTCGTCGTGCATCCTGCCGTGCCCGCGACGACGTTGAAGGAGCTCGTCGAGCTTGCACGTACGCGGCCAGGACACCTCAACTACGGCACCGCGGGCAGTGGCACGCCGCCGCAAATCGTGATGGAGATGTTCAAGTCGTTGACCGGCGCGAACTTGGTGCACATACCGCACAAGGCCTCGCATTTCCCATCGCTCCTGGCGGGCGACGTGCAAGCATCATTCGACGTACCGACACTCTTCGCACCGCACGCGCGAGCGGGCAAGGTGCGCCTGCTTGCGGTCGCCAGCGCGTCACGCCATCCGGACTATCCATCGGTGCCCACTGCGACCGAAGCCGGCGCACCCGGCCTGGAGGCAAGCGCTTGGTACGGCTTGGCCGCGCGGCACGCCGCCGGACGTCATCGCGCATCTTCATGCGCAAACGCAAAGGGCACTCACCGTTGAGGCGCTGCGCGACACGTTTGCGAATCTGGGCACCGATCCGGTCGGTAACACACCGGAGCAGTTCGCTGGCTTTATCGCAGCCGAAGTCCAGAAGTGGGGAAAAGCGGTGAGGGCGTCGGGGGCGAAAGTGGATTGACGAGGGCGAGTCAGCAACAGTCTTGTGGCTTAGGTCGCGGCATCGCATCAGCGATGCGCCGGCCCATGCCCGGGTCAAGCGGGCGCCCAACCACTCAGCGCACTGGTTTCGCCCCGCCGCTGTGCATTCCGCAGGTGGCGTTCAGGCAAGTTCACTGAGTCGAAAACGATTGTGACAGAAGGTTGTGCGATGCTTCGTCCCGTCGCTAGGCCGAATGAGCGACTTGAAATGAACCCCCCGGATGCAGTATCTTGCAACGAAGGAGACTTCCATGAGCCTACTCGATCCACGATTCAAATACGTCCCGGCCATCAGCACCGACGTGCTTGCAACGTTTCGTAGATTCGGTTTCCAGCCCACCAGCGACGAGGAGCGTCGGGCGCGACTGGCGCGGCATGGATTGCGGCCTCAGAGCCTTGGACATTCGCCAATGTCAAACGTTACGCCCATGGCACATGAATCGATGTCACTCGTTTGGCGGTCAGGACGCCGGTAATTAGCCGCTTCAAATTGCGATCGATTCCAAGAACCTCTGCCTGAACTGGCCTGCAGCGATCACGATGCCCAATCATCAACCCTGATCGGTTGCAACCGGCACATTGGATCCCAGGCAGGGGGCAGGCAGCGGCCCCTCGCCTGATACACCGCACGAAGCAGACAAACAAATCACGACGACCCTCTGAAATCGGAGGGTCGTCGGCGTTTCCAGGTGCTGCGCCAAGTGTCCGCATTCTGAAGGCCCTGGATCGAACTTGGCAGGCAACGCGCACGCCTGGGCCGCAGCCAGCGCCACCCATCACAGTCGGATCAATGCCAGAATCGCGGGCACGCCCCGCCTTCTGAGCAACCGATGACCACCGCAACCTGGCCCGACGCGTTGTACGACACACTGATGGCAGCCGGCATCAAGCAGGTTGGCTATGTTCCCGACGCGGGGCACCGGCGCTTGATCGAGCGCTGCCATGCGAACGAGCAACTGACCACGATTTCCCTGACATCCGAAGAAGAAGGCATCGGATTGATGGTGGGCGCCTATCTGGGTGGGCAGCGCGGCGTCTTGCTGATGCAATCGAGCGGCGTCGGCAATTGCATCAACATGCTCTCCCTCACTGCCGAGTGCCGCATTCCTTTGGTGATGCTGGTGACAATGCGCGGTGAATGGGGTGAATTCGTCCCCTGGCAAGTCTGGATGGGTCAGGGGACACCCCCGGCATTCGAATCGATGGGCGTGCTGGTCTATCGGGTCGATGAGCGCGACGAAGTTGCGGACACCGTTCGGGCCTGCACCGCGCTCGCGTTCAATGCGCGGCGCCAAGTCGCGGTTCTAATCGGCCAGAAGGTCATCGGCACCAAGCAATTCAAATAGGGGAGGAGTCTGCGCGGCGAACCTCGCAGACTCCTTTTGGGCTGACGCATTTGTTCAGTTGATCGTTTCCCTACCAAGGGGAGTTGGTTCATCATGTCGTTATTGTTTTCCGCGTTCAACTTCATTACGGCCCTTGGCGTCAGCCCTGAGGAATCTGCGCGGTCTGCCGCGCAGATTCCTGTAGCGACTCTCAATCGGCGTGCGGTCACAGCGCAACTGCTGCGAAGACGTGGCGATTCCCTGGTCGTCACGGGACTAGGCTCCACGACGTATGACGCGTGTGCGGCAGGGGATCATCCGCTGACCTTCCCGCTACTGGGTGCGATGGGGTCGGCAGTCATGATCGGACTTGGGCTTGCCAAGGCACAGCCGGCTCGTCGTGTGGTCGTGATCACCGGCGATGGGGAAATGTTGATGGGACTCGGCTCACTCGCGACCGCCGGCGTAGCGCGACCGAGCAACCTTGCCGTCGTGGTGATCGACAACGGGCTCTATGCGGAAACCGGCATGCAACGCGCGCACACGGGCCATGGCGTCGATCTGGCCGCGATCGCGCGAGGAGCGTGCTTCATTTCGTCCGAAATCGTCTGGACGCAGGCCGAGCTTGACGCGTTTGAAGAACGCCTCTATTCAATCCCGGGACCAGCGTTCGCCAATGTCAAAGTTACTTCCGAGCCGACGCCGATCGCATTGCCGCCAAGCCTGGACGGCACGACCTTGCGCACCCGATTTCGCGACGCCTTGTTAGGACCGGGTGCGCCCGACTAATCCATCGATGACACTACGTCAGCGATCGAGATGACAAATTCTCTTGGCGGCAAACACGCGGTGGTGACCGGCGGCGGGCGTGGCATCGGCGCGGCGATTGCCCAGGCGCTTGCAAATCATGGAGCGAGCATCTCGCTGCTCGGCCGCGATAAGCAACGTCTCGAAGAGACAGCCCGGACGATCGGCCACATCACGCAATGTGTTGTCGTCGACGTAAGCGACGAAACGTCGGTCAAGGCGGCGTTCGATCAAATCCGCGCGCGCTTTCAGCGGATCGATGTGCTGGTGAACAATGCCGGACAAGCGGGCAGCGCGCCGATCGGCAAGACCACGCTCGATCTTTGGCGAAACATGCTGGCGGTCAACCTGACCGGAACATTCCTATGCACGCGTGAAGTGCTTCCGGCGATGATGCAGCAACGGCACGGCCGGATCGTAAACATCGCGAGCACCGCCGGGCTTATCGGCTATGCGTATGTCAGCGCATATGTCGCGGCCAAGCACGGTGTCGTGGGACTTACGCGCTCACTCGCACTCGAAGCGGCGAAGTCCGGTGTCACGATCAACGCGCTGTGTCCGGGCTTCACCGAGACCGATATCGTTCGCGATGCCATCGCCAACATCATGCAAAAAACCGGCAAATCGGAAGGAGAGGCGCGCGCCGCATTGACCTCTACCAATCCGCAAGGCCGACTCGTGCAGCCCGAAGAAGTCGCGAACGCTGTGCTGTGGCTCTGCGCACCGGACAGTGAGGCCATCAATGGGCAGGCGATCCCGATTGCAGGCGGTGAGGTGATGGCGGGTTGAGTGATCGCGCGGTTGCTATCGACGCTTTTTCGAAGTTTTCCGTTTTCGACCAAAGGAGACGTTCATGGGCAAATGGATCGACATCAAAGCACACGACGGCGGATCGATGCCGGCGTACCTCGCGACCCCGCACAACGGCAAAGGCCCGGGCATCGTCATGATCCAGGAAATTTTCGGCGCGAATGGGCACATCCGCGCAGTATGCGATCAATACGCGACCGATGGCTACACCGTCCTCGCCCCGGAACGCTAGGCGCTCGTGGATCGCACCTTTCTCGATCTGCCGTTCTTTGACGAGAGCCATCGCGTCTTTGCGCGCGACATCAATGCATGGGCGGCTCAAAACGTCGCGCATGCGCACGGAACGAATGTCGATGACACATGCCGCAAGCTCGTGGCAACGCTTGGGCAAGGCGGCTGGCTGCGTTATTGCGTGCCCGCCGCCTATGGGGGTGCCCTGGATAAGCTCGATTCGCGAACGCTTTGCATTGCGCGCGAGACGCTTGCCTATTACGAGGCACTCGCGGATTTTTCATTCGCGATGCAGGGGCTCGGCAGCGGCGCGATCGGCTTGGCAGGAAGCGATGCGCTCAAGCAACGTTATCTGCCGCGGGTAGCGACAGGGCAGGCGATCGCCGCCTTCGCGCTATCGGAACCGGACGCAGGATCCGATGTCGCGGCGATGTCGACCGCCGCGACCAGGGAGGGTGATTCGTACACCTTGAACGGCGAGAAGACGTGGATCTCGAATGGCGGAATCGCGGACTTCTACACCGTGTTCGCACGCACGGGCGAAGCACCTGGAGCGCGTGGGATCAGCGCGTTCGTGGTCGACGCGGGTACGGCGGGCCTTGAAATTACCGCTCGCATCGACGTCATCGCACCGCATCCGCTTGCAACGCTGCGATTCAACAACTGCCGTGTTCCGATTGACAATCGTCTCGGAGAAGCGGGCGGTGGCTTCAAGATCGCGATGCAGAATCTGGATATTTTTCGTGCGTCGGTGGCCGCAGCCGCGCTTGGCTTCGCCCGGCGCGCGCTCGACGAAGCCGTGTCGCACGCAAAATCCCGGAAGATGTTCGGCCACACGCTTGCCGATTTTCAACTGACACAGGCCGCGCTGGCCGACATGGCAACATCGATCGATAGCGCAATGTTGCTCACCTACCGCGCCGCCTGGCTACGTGATGTCAAAGGCGAGCGCACGACCCGCGAAGCCGCAATGGCGAAGATGGTCGCAACCGAGGAAGCGCAGAAAGTCATCGATCGCGCGGTGCAGATGTTCGGTGGGCTGGGCGTCACCAGCAATCATCCGGTCGAAAAACTCTATCGTGAGATCCGAGCGTTGCGCATCTACGAAGGCGCGACCGAAGTGCAGAAGCTGATCATCGCGCGGGAGCTGTTGAAGAGCTAGTCACTGCACCTTGATGTTGGCTGACTTGGCGAGCTTGCCCCAGCGGTCGATCTCCGACCCGATGAGCGCCGCGAACGTCTCGGGGCTTCCCGCGGCGGGATCGGCGCCGAGCTTCACGAACATTTGCTTGACCTCGTCGGTGGCGAGCGCCGTCGCGATCGCGGCGTTGACCTTGGTGATCACGTCCCTCGGCGCGCCCGCTTTGACGACAAACCCCTGCCATTCGCGCACGACGAAATCCGGATAGCCCGCCTCGATCATCGTCGGCAGATCCTTGAGCGCGCTGATCCGATTCGGGCCGGTGACCGCGAGCGCCCGCAGCTTGCCGCTTGCGATATGCCCCATGACCGGCGGCGTGGCAGCGAACATGAACTGGTTCTGCCCGCTTAGGAGGTCGCCAATGGCTTGCGGAAACTGGTTGTACGGTACATGCAGCGCATCGGTACCGGTCTGCTGCTTGAACAGCTCACCCGAGATATGCGCCGGTGTGCCCGGTCCACCCGAGGAGAAGTTGAGCTTTCCCGACTGCGCTTGCAGTAGAGCGGCGAGGTCCTTGACCGAGTGGGCCGGCACCGACGGATGCACGACGAGCACGTTGTAGGAGAAGGCCGTCTGACCGACCGGTTCGAAATCCTTGCGCAGATCGAACGGCACGTTCGCGTAGATCGACTGCCCCACCGACATCGGCATCATGATCGTGAGCAACGTGTAGCCGTCGGCGGGATGCTTCAAGACTTCCTGCGCCCCCACGATCCCGGTTGCACCGGGTCGATTATCGATCGCGATCGGCTGTCCGAGGGCAGCGCCCATCTTGTCCGCGACGATCCGCGACACGATATCGATCGGCGTACTGACCGACGTCGGCACGACCAATCGGATCGGTTTCGATGGGTAGTTCTGCGCGCTGGTGATCGGCGCGGCCAGAAGCGCGGCGACTGCGACAGCAAGTACATCAACGATCAATGCGATGCGTGAAGTCTTCACTCGGTCTCTCCTGGTGTAGGGAACGAATATTATCGGTGCGCTTGCAGTAGAGCACGGCGCGCCACGTGGCCGTAAGATGATCCTGGTTTGACCGCGATAACCGTGGAGTTATACCTCATGCGCCTGACCCAGATCCGCGATTTCCTCGCTGTCGTCGAGGCAGGAAGCATCCGCTCCGCGGCCCGTAAGCTCGGGGGGTCGCAGCCGGCAGTCACCAAGAGCGTTCGAAGTCTTGAGGCGGAGCTGCAAGTACAGCTCGTACAACGCATGCCGCACGGCATCGCGCTCACGCGATCGGGCAGCGCTTTTTTCGCGCGAGCGCGCGTCGCCCAAGCCGAATTGAACAAGGGGGTGGAAGAAGCCTCGCAACGCGAGGGCGAAGGCTCGGTGGCGTTCGGCGTTGGACCAGTAGCGGCAATCCTCGTGGTACCGGAGGCGGTATCCCGATTCCGCCAGCAGTATCCACTTGCGCGCGTGCGTGTCACGGAAGGGATGGCTCCCGCGCTCATGCCACTGGTGCGCAACGAGACGTTGGACTTCGGCATGGGACCGCGGCCAGCGAAGCTAGACGCCGCTTTCACATTCCGCCCTTTGTTCCGCGCCGAGAATCTCGTTGTCGCACGCAAGGGCCATCCGCTTGCAAAGGCGCGCTCTCTCGCGGAACTGGTGGATGCGGACTGGCTCGATCTTGCGAAAGTGACTGAAACGAGCGGTCCGCTCGACCGAATGTTCATATCGGCTGGGTTGCCCGCACCGCGGCAGGTCGTGCAATTCGAGTCCTACAACACCATCGTCGCGATGGTCGCGAAGTCCGACATGCTCGCAATCTTCCCACGTCTGCTGATTGCCGAGTCGTTCGCACGCGAAGTCTTGCAAGAGATCGCGCTTGCCGAGTCGGCGCCGTCGCTCAATGTTGCATTGTTCACCCGTACCGATTCGCCGCTCACGCCGATGGCCGCAGCAATGGCCAAGGCGGTCACCGCGGTGGCGCGAGGCCTTGCTCGATCGACGTGAGGATGACCGTAACGCGCTTGTCTCCCTCGCCAATGGGGCACCCGAGGAGCCGTGACAGGCAGGCGCACCTTCGCCAATCGAACAATCCTTCGCGTTGCAGAATTCGCATCGACACCCGGACCTCGGCTGCACTAATCTCACGGCTCAACAGCTTGACTATTTC
>JANMUI010000294.1:0-7462 GCA_031391405.1 Betaproteobacteria bacterium | reverse complement strand
GCCCGGAATGAACGGCAATGCAAACTTGCGCTGATACTTGCCTTCGATCATCAAAGCGATCGAAAAGCTCACGCTCGCGGCGTGGACGGCGATGCGCACACCATTTGCGCACATCGATGGACGCGGCACGATCTCGATCTGGGTATCGCGATAACTGCCTGCTTTGTTGCAGACGACAGCACGCATCGTTGGCTGCCGATCGGGCTGGGGCGCCGTCATTGCGTTCGATGTTCGGGAACTAGAGTTTCGCCTGCGTAATAAGCGGCGCAACCTCGGCCAGTGGCACCGCTTGCTCATCGAGCAGACGTGCCATGCAGGCCTGCTCGAATGCCAGGTCACCGATTCCCAGGGGATCGCGCGCTGTGAGGTGATGCGAAACCGTGAGCGCCGAAAGCAGCAGCCGCCGCGCATCGCCAACCGCTGTCAGGCGCGCGCCTTCGTTCGCAAGCACCACCGCGGCGACCGCGTAATAAAGGGCTGAGGCGGCCTGTCGCGAGGCGACATGGCCTTTCGTCTTGGCGACCTCCGCGGCGAATGCGAAGGCACGTTTGACCGCTCCGCGCAGCGGGCGTCGCAAGCTCGTGACCGGGATGTGATCGATCATGCCATCGAGAAACGGCGCCAGCGCCTCGGTCGTCCGCGGGTCACGCATGGCGCGCATCACGTCGAGCGCAACGATGTTCGATGCGCCTTCCCATATCGATCCGAGATGGCTGTCCCGCAGCAGCCGCGCATCGGACCACTCTTCAATGTATCCGCAGCCACCACGCATCTCCATCGCATCGCCCGTTACCTCGCGTGCATCGCGACACGCACGGAACTTGATGAGAGGGGTCAGGATGCGTACCCGGTTGCGGGCCGCCTCGTCGCCTTCGTTGGCCTTCGCGAGCTCGTGCCCGGTGAACAGCATGACCGAACGGGCCGCCTCGGTCGGCAGCATCATCTTGAGAAGCTGGCGTTGCACGAGCGGTTGCTCGATCAGCGGCTTGCCGAAGGTGCTCCGCCGTTCCGCGACGAATCGTGCCTCGGTGAGTGCGCGACGCATCATTGCCGCCGCCCGCATCCCATTTGACAGGCGCGACAGATTGATCATCTCCGCCATCTGGGCGAAGCCTGCGTCCAAGTCGCCCACAAGCCACGCAATCGCGCCATCCATCACGATCTCGCCGCTTGCGATACTGCGCGATCCGAGCTTGTCCTTGAGCCGGACGATGCGATAGTTGTTGCGCGTGCCATCGGGCAGCTGTCGAGGGAGCAGAAACAATCCGAGTCCCTTGGTGCCGGCGACCTCCTGACGGCTCGGGCGGGCCAGCACCAATGCAAGACCTGCGTCCGGATTCGAACAGAACCACTTTTCGCCAAACAAACGCCAAGAGGTCGCGCTTCCTACTGCGCCTTGATCGTAGGCCAGCACCGCCTGCGTCGTGATCGCGCCGACATCCGATCCGGCATTCCGCTCGGTGATGAACATCGCGCCCTGCAGCAGTGAATCGGCGTCCACCGCAGTCAGGCCATCGATATAGCGGGCGACCAACGCTGGATCGGCGTACTTGCTGATCGTGGCGATCAGCGCGTCGGTCATCGACACCGGGCAACATGTTCCGAACTCCGCCTGCGCGAACAAATAGCTGAGCGCATATTTGGCGACCGGGGGCATCGTGCCGGCCCACCCGAGCGCACCCGGCCGGTGCGAGAGCGCGGCAAGCGAGTAGTCGATGAAGGCAATGTCATCGAGGCGGCGATTGGCCGGATGTTTTTCGATCCACTGCGCGTCCTCGCCGGCACGGTCCCGATAGTGAAGGATCGGCGGATTGCGATCGGCGATCGCGGCGATCCGGTCGAGCTCGCCCCCGGCCAGAGCGCCGAGCCGCTCGAGGTGCGGCACCAAGTGCGCGAGCAACGCAGGATCGAGATAAAGCGAAAGGAGATCCTTGCATCCCCGGTCGGATTCGAAAAGATTGATGCCGCGACTATCCGGTACGGCCGGGTTGCCGGGCGGCACCGGAGTCGGCGCCTTAGCTTCCACGGCTAAGGCTACCGCTACCGCTTTCGGGCCCGGTACGGACGCTTCCGGTTCGGCCCGCTTCAATCGACGAGGTGCGTTGCTTGTGCTCACAGTCAATCGATCCTTGCGCCGGATGCGCGCACGATCTTTCCCCATTTCTCGTAGTCGCTGCGGATCAGCGCGGCGAATTCCTGCGGCGTGCTGGTCCATGGATCGAACGAAAGCGCACGAATGCGCTCACGCATGTCGGTCGAGCGCAGCGCTTCGATGAGCGTGCGATTGAGCTTGTCGACGATCGCAGGCGGCACGCCGGCCGGCGCAACGACGCCGAACCAAAGATCACTGCCGGCCTCGGCATAGCCGGTAATACCCGATTCGGCCATCGTCGGGACATCGGGCACATAGTGGCTTCGTTTCGCGCTGGTCACCGCAAGCGCCTTTACTCGGCCCGCGCGGATCTGCGGAACAGAGGTCACCAGCGCATCAAACATGAATGTGAGATTGCCTGCGATGACATCGGTAATCGCCGCCGCACTTCCCTTGTAAGGAATGTGCTGCATCGGCGCGCCGGTCAACGATTTCAACAGCTCGCCCGATAGATGATTCGACGAGCCGTTGCCGGCGGATCCGAAATTGACCTTACCTGGATTGGCCCTCGCGTAGGCGACGAGATCGACGACCGAGCTCACCGGCAAGGTCGGATTGATGACGAGCACATTCACATAGGACACTGCAACCGTAAGCGGGCTGAAATCCTTGAGTGCGTTGTAGGGAATTCTTGCGCCGTAAAGATGCGGATTGATGGCATGCGTGCCGGTTGTAGCAAGTCCGACGGTATAGCCATCGGGCGCCGACTTGGCGATCCGGTCTGTCCCGATCGATGCGCCGGCACCCGCGACGTTTTCGATGATGACCGGTTGACCAAGCAACTCGCTTAGCTTCTGTGCAATCGGGCGGGAGAACGTATCGGTCGGACCACCCGGCGGAAAAGGCACGATCCATTTGATTGGTTTGCTTGGATACGGTTCGGCTGCGACGGCCGCCATCGGGGCGAGCGCGATGCAGATCAAGAAAGTGCGGACTAAAACCAATCGGACTAAACGGAGCAGGAACATAGGGAGGAATGTGGACGGTCTGGACGGTCGGTCACTCGGCTTTGAGGCCAATCTTCTTCGCGAGCGTGCCCCATTTTTCCATCTCGGCCTTGACGAGAGCGGTGAACTCTTCCGGGGAATTGGGGGACGGCTCGGCGCCGAGCGAAAGCATGCGCTCGGTAAGCTCAGGCGTTCGAATGATCTTGCCGACCTCCTGACTGACTTCTTTGACGGTCGTGGCCGGTACCGACATCGTCGAAGTCAGCGGACCCAGCACTAACGCCACCAACGTGACCGCGGCAAGATCGTTCACTGCGTCATAGGGGAGCGATTTCATGACGAAGGGCGTCACGGCGTGGGTGCTCTTGATCATGCCGAGCGTATGGCCATCGGGCGCCGATTTCGCGACAACTTCCGCGCCGATTACCCCCGCTGCGCCCGGACGGTTTTCCACGATGACCTGTTGGCCAAGGGCCTCGGCGAGCCTGGGTGCGATGGCGCGGGACAAGATGTCGGTCGTGCCACCTGCCGCGAGAGGCGCGATGATGCGGATCGGTTTCGTCGGAAACGTCTGCGCGGCTGTGGCGAATGAGCCCGCAAGCGCCACCAGCCCGCAACCGATGGCGAACGAAAGGCGAAGCCGTTGCATGGGGAACGTCTCCAGGCGATGTTGGTGAACGACGCGCTCGCCATCCAGCACTGATCGTCGCACGCCCGATGCGAGCCGTCCAGTCGACGGCATTCGGCCGACCGGACTATGTACCTTTGGAATACTCCGGAATCGCAGGATATCGCGGACAGGATGGGCGCGCCCTCGGACGGGATGGGCGCGCCCTCGCGCAGGATGGGCGAGCCCATATACAAGATGGGCGCACCCATGGCGCCCGAGCAAAAGATTCGGAAGTCCTTGCGCTCGGTCCCCCGATTGCAATATGGATGGCCCGATCGATGCGATCTGGAAGCTGGATGCGATCGATTCCGCGTCCACTGCGAATGACGGTGCTGCCCGGTTAAGATGCCGTACCATTCCGTTCATTCGAATAGACCATCGCATGCCAGGGGATCGACGCAGCATCGTCATCGTTGGACACGGCGCGGCAGGGCTTGCTGCCGCGATCGCTGCGGCGGAGTCGTCGCAGATGCGTGGCGTTCATGCGGACATTACGATCGTCGATGCCGCCCCTGAAGGGCAACACGGCGGCAACACGCGCTGGAGTCCGTCGTACATGCGGATGGAAGCGCCGGATCGGATCGCGCCCGGATTCGAAGAAGATATTCTCGCGGCGGCCGGCGGGCGTGCCGATCCTCGATATGTTCGACGCATGGCAAACGAAGCACCGGCGACGATGGCCTGGCTGCAGGGCCATGGCATTGCGTTTCATCGGCCGACGTACTACCTCAGTGCGGGGCCGCCCCGGATTCAGCCGATCGGTGGCGGGACGGTGGTTGTTCGCGAGCTCACGCGCGTTGCGAAAGCGGCGGGCATCTCGTTGCTCTACGAACATTCGGCAGAGCGACTGATCACGCGTGCCGACAGTTCGATCAGCGGGGTGGTCGTCAAGCTCGCGACCGGTGCGACCCGCACCTTGGACGCCGACGCGGTCATCCTCGCGTGTGGTGGATTCGAAGGCAACGGGGCCATGCTGCGCGAACACTTTGGCGCCGGCGCGGAATCATTCAGACCGATTTCACCTGGCACGGCATTCAATACCGGTGCGGGAATTCGCATGGCGATGGCGGCCGGCGCGATGGGTGCCGGGGATTGGAATGGCATGCACGCCGAGCCGATTGATCCGCGCAGCACGGGCTCGGCGCCGGTCGTGCTGGTGTATCCCTACGGGATCGTCGTCGATCAGACCGGCCGGCGCTTCTTCGACGAAGGTGCGGGTTTGGTCCATGAAACCTGGGAAACGTTCGCGCGCACCATTCACCTTGCGACGCCGAATCGGATCGCCTATGCGATTCTCGATCGCAGGCTCTACGACATCCAAGGGTTCGAGCGTGCGATTCGATCCGAGGTGCCGCCGTACAACGCCGATTCGATCGAGGCACTGGCCGGGCAGGCTGGTATCTCCGCGAGCGGGCTCGCACAAACGATCGATGCATACAACAACGCGGCGCAGGGCGATGCTTCGCGATTCGACGCCACACGCATCGATGGTCTGGCAGCGGACCAATCACTCGACCCACCGAAATCAAATTGGGCGAGACCGATCAACGAACCGCCGTATCTAGCCTATCCATTGATCGGGGGCATTGCCTATACGTTTGGCGGCATCGCGACTGACGCCGATGCGCGCGTACTCGGCCGGCCAGGTCCGATCCCTGGGCTATTCGCAGCCGGTGAAATCACCGGGCACTTCTATGGGCTCGCACCGAATGCAGTGGCGATGATCCGGGCGCTGGTGTTCGGGCGCATCGCCGGACGAGAAGCCGCTCAGCGCGTGACCTGAAGCACTTTCTTGCCGCGTCCGTGGCTGCGTTCGCTCGCGGCGTACATGGCCTTCGCGTCGGTGAAGGCGAACACTTTATCGATATGCGGCTTGAGCACGCCCGTCGTGGCCCACTCGATGATCTTTGCAAAGCGCTGGGCGGTCCCCATGATCGGCGTATGCAAGACTTCGATATCGTCGCGACCGGTCGGGCGAAGCGGATCCGCGTTGATATAAACCAGCTTGCCGCCCGGCTTCAACAGCGCAGCCGATTGCACATGCGCATCGCCGCCGAGGCAATCGAACACCACATCACAGTCACGCGCGATCGCAGTGAAGTCTTCGCGCGTGTAGTCGATCACTTTGTCGGCGCCGAGCTCGCGGCAGAAATCGACATTGCCTGGCCCGCAGGTTGTGAATATCTCGGCGCCGGCATGACGTGCCATCTGAATCGCCATATGACCCACGCCACCGCCGCCGGCGTGAATCAAAACGCGATGGCCCGCACGAAGTTTGCCAAGCTCAATGAGCGGAATATAGGCGGACAGCGCCGAGATCCCAAGCGTGGTGGCGACGATCGGCGTGATCGTCGCCGGCCGGCGCGTAATGGCCGCGGCAGGCAGGCGCGCGTACTCTGCATGGGGACCATTGTCACCGGGGGTGGCAACGCCGAGGATCTCATCGCCGACTGAAAAGCCTGTGACGCCTTCGCCGAGTGCGGTGATCGTGCCCGCGCAATCACGGCCGACCGTCCAGGGTAGATGGAGCTGAAAGTGGCTGCGGATCTGGCCTTGACGGATGCGCCAATCACTCGGGTTGGCACTTGCCGCGGCGACTCGCACCATCACATCGCCGGTTCGCAAGATGGGCATCGGCGCGTCCTCCATGCAAAGCCTGTCTAGACCGCCATGTTCATGAATCCGCCACGCCTGCATGATCGCTCCTCGACTGGGGGAGCCCGGCATCCAATCAGAATTTTCCGCGCGTGGCAAGCACACCCGTTTTGAGCGAAGATCCCGTCGTCCCGCGACGCAGACCGCTTGCGAGGCGAACGAAGACATCGATATCTACGGATCGACGGAGTTCAGGGCGCTCCGCGCATTGCACGCGGCGTAACTCGTGCTGAAGGCGGGCTACACGTCGATCGCCGATCCGGCGTCCACCGGCTACTGCACGGTCGGGGTGCGTGATGCGATCAACGCCGGCATGTTCCAGGGGCCGCGCATCACTACGTCCGGGCGGCAACTCACCGGGCATCAGGGCTTGGGTGATTGGTATCCCGATTCCATCGGCGTCCCCGACAGCTCGATCGGTGTGCTGGTTCGTACGCCGGCCGAGGCGATCGAGGAAATCCGGTTGCAGGTGAAGAACCGCGTCGATCTCATCTCAGAAATTCACCAAGGAGGACACGGAGGATTTGGAGGAAGGGCAGAGGGTTCGGCCATTTGATCTTGTACCGCGCGCCGAGAATCTTGTATCCCCGTGCTAAAGTAAAACTACGATCTACCTCGATTGGAAACGTTCCCCTATGAAACTCATGACGTTCGTGGCCCCCGATGGCCGTCAGCACATCGGCGCGCTCCAACAAAACGCGACGCACGTGGTCGATTTCACCGCAAGCGATGCAGCGCCCGTCTTTCGCGACATGCTCGCGCTGATCGACGGCGGACCCGAAGCGCTCGCGAGTGCGCGTGCCTTGCTTGCGTCTGCACGCGTGACCTATGCATTGAGCGCGATCAAAGTGCTTGCGCCGATTCCCCGGCCGCGACGCCTGCGCGATTATCTGTGCTTCGAGAAGCATGTGCGCCAGTCGCGCGCGAATCGCTATCTGTTCGGTCAGGGTACTGCGCGGCTCGATCCGGCGACCGTTGAAATTCCAAAGGCCTGGTACCAGAAGCCGGTGTACTACAAAGGCAATATCTTCAGCGTGG
>JANMUI010000282.1:0-5167 GCA_031391405.1 Betaproteobacteria bacterium | reverse complement strand
TGGATACCGGTCGACCCGGTGCCGCCGACGCCGCTTCCGGCCTCGACCACCCTGACATTCGTCTTGTCTCTTGTGCACCTCTACCTCACCATCGTCGAGGGCAACCACATGACCGTCGCCGGCACCAGCACGATCAGCGCGAGCTTGATGAAATCGGCAACTACGAACGGCACGACGCCGCGATAGACCGTGCTAAGCGGCGTGTCGCTACCACCGAGGCTTTTCAGCACGAATAGATGCAACCCGAAGGGTGGGGTGATGAGGCCAAGCTCCAGCACGATCAGGTTGACGACGCCCCACCATACGAGGTCGTAGCCCATGCCTACGACGAGCGGTGATACGATCGGCACGGTGACGAACATCACCGTGCTCGAATCCATGATGCAGCCAAGCGCGATGTAGATCGCGAGCAGAAGGAAGATCACGACCAGTGGCGACCAGTGCAGCGCGGTGAAGAACTGCGTCATGCGCTGGGGCAGGCCGGTGACGCCCATTGCGAACGAGAAGGTGAGCACGCCGAAAATGATCAGATAAAGCAGCGCCGTCGTGCCGGTGGTCTCGCCCATCACCGCGAAGAACGACTTTCTGTTCATGCGTCCGCGCGCGAGTGCGAAGAGGAACGCACCGGCCGCGCCGACCGCCGCGGCCTCGGTCTCGGTGAAGATGCCGCCGTAGATGCCTCCCAACACGATGGCGAAGAGCGCGAGGCCGGCCCACGACTTTCGCGCGGCGCGGCCGACGGCGCCCCAGTCCATATGGTCCGAGCTGGCAGGCGCGATCGCCGGTCGGATGCGCACGCTCACGATGATTGCAAGCATGTAGAACGCGATCGCGATGATCGCAGGCACCACGGCCGCGATGAACAATTGGCCGATCGACGTCTCGGTGAGGAAGGCATAGAAGATCAACGGAATCGATGGCGGCACAAGCGCCCCGAGAGTGCCGCCGGCCGCCACGGCACCCGAGGCGAGCTGCGGTGAGTAACCTCGTGAGGTCATCTCCGGCATGGCGACGCGCCCGATCGTGGCGACAGTCGCGAGCGACGAACCGGTGAGCGCGCCGAATCCGCCACAGCCGCCGATCGTGGCGAGGGCGAGTCCGCCGCGAAAACGCGCGAACAGCGCGTGCGCCAGATCATAGATGTCTTGCGCCATCCCGGCGACCACCGCGAAGGCACCCATCATCAGGAACATCGGGACCACCGCAACCTGATGGTTAGTGATGAACTGCGCCGACTCGTTGCCGAGCACGCCAAGGATTGGGTCGATGCCAAGTGATAGCGCGCCGGTCACCACGCCGATGACCCCGAGCGCGACGGCGAGCGGCACATACAGAAAGAGCAGCACCCAGAAGAGCCCCACCATGATCAGTGAGAAGCCGAGCGGGTTTGACTTGGCCAGTTGCGACAGTGGCGCATGCGCGAGTTGGAAGGTGTAGAGGAGGGCGGCTGCGAGGGCGACGAGTGAAAGCGAGGCGATCACGACCTTCATGCTGGCTATCGCGGGTGGCGCCAGTGCAGCCTTCTTCTCGCCGGCTTCCAGGCTCCAGCCGCTCGGATCCGGAATGCCCGCCAGCGCATAGCGCACGCACACCATGAAGCTCACACACTGCACCAGCATCGTCAGCGCGACGAAGAAAGCGATCGCCCAGATGTACGGATACACCGGCATCTGCACGAATGTGGTCGCCATGCCGCGTGCCTGCAGCGCCTGCGCGTAGAGGGCAATGCGCCACGCGATGAACGCGTAGAAAACGAGCAGCAGCAGCGAGCCCACTGCCTTCAGCCATGCAATGCCAGCAGGCGGCAGATGCCCACCGAGCATCTCGATAGTGAGGTTCACCCGAAGCGCGGCACCCGAAGGGAAGCACGCGGACACCGCAACGCCCAACGCCAGCCCCATCACTTCCGCCGCGCCGGGAATAGGCGCATTGAAGAGCCAGCGCATCAGGATGTCAGTGATCGTCGTGAACGCGATTGCCAGCATGGCGAACACGCCGACAACGGCGATGCGCTGCGTGACGAGGACGCAGCGCCGGTCGAGCTTGTCGAGGGCGGACACGACGCGCTGTTCGCCCGCTACTTGCCACCCTTCGTTTGCACCGCACGGACTTCGGACCGATACGCCGCGAGCGCATTTTCGCCACCAGGCGTCTCCTTTACCCACTGATCGAGCACAGGCTGAATCGCGGTCTTCCAACGTGCGGTCTCCGCGGCGGGCAGGCTGTAGAGGCTGTCTTTCACGAGCGCCATGCCTCTTGCGTTGGCCGCGTTGACAGTGGCGCCCATGCGCTCGGCCATCGCGAGGCCACCGACTTTGTCGATCGCAGCCTTTGCCTGCGCAGGCAGCGCGTCGTAGCGCTTCTTCGACATGATGACGACGGCCGGGTCGCTCGTGAGCGGCAGGGCGAGCTGATGCTTGGTGACTTCATGCAGCCGGAAGGTGACCAGACCGCCGAAGGTCTGTACCGTCGCGTCGATGAGGCCCCGACTCAACGCCTGATAAGCCTCCGGCGGCGTGCCACCGACCTGCGCGGAGCCGAGTGCGGTAATGGCGCGGGTCGAGATGATGTTGTAGGCCGACATCTTCTTGCCCTTCATGTCTTCGAGCGTCTTGATCGGTGTGCGCGAGAAGATGCTGCCGTTGGCAAGCACGAAGAGGAACACCGGCCGCACGTCGGCATATTCGGCCGCGGTGATGCCCTTGGCGTAGAGGTTCCAGAGCGCGACCGAGCCCGGGATGCTGTCCTCAGTCTCGAACGGCAGGCTCGCGACGTCATGCAATTTGAACTTGCCGCCCGCTTGTGCGGTAAGGATGAAGCCGAAGTCGGCCACGCCATCGACCACGCGGTCATACATGACGGTGAAGTTGCCAAGCGAGGCACCGTAGTAAGGTTCCACCTTGATCGTGCCGCCTGCCGCCTCGTTCACCGCGTCAATGAACGCGGTGAAGGAGCCATGCAGCACTGATTGCACCGGGGCGGGCGAAGCGAATTTGAGCGTGATCGGTTGCTGCGCGAACGCGGGTGGCATCAGAGACAGTGCGAGCGCGAGCAATGCGGTTCCGGCGGCCAGCGGCGTGGTCGGCATGGGCGTCTCCTCCTTGGTGGTGTATAACGCTAACGCGCGATGAAACCGGCGTCAATGTTGGTGGATTCTGCGAGATCCCTGCGGAATGGATTTCGGAAAGAGAGAACATGCCATCGATCGTTCCTGGCGCCGCCCTACTGCTTGCAGCCACGTTCACGACCCGCTTTGCGCAAAGCTACCCGACCAAACCGATACGGCTCAGGTGAATTGAATCATTTCTCGCAGCCGGACCAACCTATCGACATCACCGAATTCTCATGGCATCGACTAACCCGGACCGCAGTGCCGTTCCCGATTATCTTGCCAAGCTGCGACTCGATGACCGCGTCTTCGTCGTCTTGGGCGGTGGCAATGGCATTGGCCGACAGACTTGCCATGCGCTGTCGCAGGCCGGCGCGATCGTGGCGTGTGTCGATCGCGAACCGAGCCTAGCGGAAATGGTCGCCGAAGAAACGGGCGGGATTGCGCTCGTGGGTGACGTGAACAAGCGGACGGATCTTGATCGCGTTTTTGCGGAAGCAAGCAAGGCGGGGCCGATCCGCGGCGTGGTGGGAATCGTCGGGATGCCGGTGTTCGGTTCGCTGCTCGACTTCGACGAAGAGAAGTGGCGATCGCAGTTCGATCTCGTTTTCAACCATGCCTGTCTAGCGATCCAGATTGGCGGCCGTGCGCTGGTGAGTGCAGGCGGCGGCTCAATGGTCTTCGTTGGCTCGATGGCGGGCATCACCAAGATTCCTGGGCAATCCGCATATGGCGTCGCCAAGGCCGCGCTGCATAAACTGATTGGCGCTGCTGCGAATGAGCTTGGCCCATCCGGTATTCGCGTGAACGCCGTCGCACCGGGTTTCGTGCGGACGCCGCGGCTCCGATCGATGGTCAGCGCGGCGAGTTGGCAGGCCATGGATAGCATGACCGCGCTCGGACATACGGCCGAACCGGCGGAGATTGCCGCCGCGATCCTGTTCCTTTCCTCCGATCTCGCGAGTCATGTGACCGGGCATGTCTTGCTTGCTGATGGTGGTATCACTGGCACGATCGCGCCGCCTAAACTCAACTAGCCCTCAGTAGGATAGGAACTCTCGAATGATCGATGGACTGCCGCCAGAACACCAGACGCTCTCCGAAATCCTCCGCGACTTGGTGATTGCCAACCGGATCCTCGGACATCAGGGCGTCGTTGACGTATATGGCCACATTTCGGTGCGTCATCCTGATAATCCGAATCACTACTTCATGTCGTGCTCGCGGGCGCCTGCGCTGGTGACGCTCGATGACATCCTCGAGTTCAACGTTGATGGCACGCCGATCGATGCCCGCGGAAAATTGCTCTACGCCGAACGCGCGATTCATGGGGCCATCTATGCCAAGCGCCCGGATGTGGGTTCGGTGTGTCACAACCATTCGGCGCCCTTGATTCCGTTCGGCGTAACCGGCACGGCGCTCCGGGCGATCTTCCATATTGGTTCGGTCATCGGCAATGAAGTTCCGGTCTGGGATATCCGCAAGGAATTCGGCGATACGAGTCTCTTGGTTATTCGTCCGGAGACCGGCGCATCATTAGCCAAGGCCCTTGGAAACAATCGCGTTGCACTACTTCGGGGGCATGGCGCAGTCGTCGTGGGGCGCGGGGTGCGAGAAGCCGTCTATGTTGCAATCCAAACGCAGAACAACGCGCAGTTGCAGCTTGCCTCACATGCGCTCGGCACGCCGGTCTACTTGAGTCCGGGAGAAATCGAAGAGGCCGGAAAGATCATGCTCTCACCACTGTCGATGGAACGGTCGTGGCGCTTGTGGGCGCACGATGCCGGGTTTCCTGCGGGTTAGCCTGCGATGGCGCATCGCAGCTCCTGGCTGGCTTCGTGTATCGGCGCGCTAACGCTATCGACTGGCGTCATCGCGCAGGAATATCCAACCAAGCCGGTAACCATCGTGGTGTCGGTGAATTCACCAGCGGATTTTGCCATGCAGATCAAAACCGAATCGGCGCGTCTGCAGAAGATAATCAGCGCGGCAGGGCTCAGGGCGAACGGTAAATCCCCTACTTCGTTCAAATAAGTGCCATTCTCATCCGACCCTACT
>JANMUI010000219.1:0-2780 GCA_031391405.1 Betaproteobacteria bacterium | reverse complement strand
ACGATGGGCGGCTTCACCGGACTCATTTGCGCGCTGGTTCCGATCGATATCCAAATACAGGAAACGTATTACATCGTTGCCCATTTCCACTATGTGCTGGTGGCGGGCTCGTTGTTCGGCATCTTCTCGGGCATCTACTTTTGGATCCCCAAGTGGACCGGCAAGATGTACGACGAAACGCTCGGCAAGTGGCACTTCTGGACGTCAATGATTTTTTTCAACGTCACATTTTTCCCGATGCACTTCCTGGGTCTGGCAGGGATGCCGCGTCGAGTGCCGGACTACAACCCGATGTTCGCCGACTTCAACATGATGGCAACGATCGGTGCGTTCGGGTTCGGGTTATCCCAGTTGATCTTTCTCGCGGCTGTTCTCAAGTGCATCCGCAGCGGCGAGAAAGCGCCACAGAATCCGTGGGAAGGCGCCGATACGCTCGAGTGGACGCATCTGCCAAGTCCGGCGCCCTATCACAGCTTCGAAACCCCGCCGCAAGTGAAATGAGCACCTTGCATGCCGACCGCGTAACCGAGCTGCGTGCGCGCAACAAACGCACGGGGCTCGTGCTGGTGTCGATCGCGCTTGCGTTCTGCCTGGGGTTCGTTGCAAAGCGGTTGATCGTCGGATGAACGACGCGCCATACAGTGCTGAGCCGGCACAGCCGAGAAGCGAAAACAAGCGGCTGCTCGGAAAGTTACTGGTGATATCGGTCGCGATGTTCGGATTCGGCTTCGCGCTCGTTCCGCTCTATGAAAAGATCTGCCAAGTAACGGGGATTCGCAGCCTGCTGCGCCCCGATCATGTGCCGTCCGCCAACACCCAGGTTGACCGATCAAGGCAAGTCGCGATCGAATTCGACACCAACCTCCACAAACTGCCGTGGACGTTCAGACCGATGTCCCCGCATGTCGACGTTCATCCGGGCGAGCTCACGCGCGTGCAATACGAGGTCACGAACAATCAGAATCGCGCCGTCACAGGGCAGGCGATTCCGAGCTACGGACCGCAACTGGCCGCGCAGTTCTTCAAGAAGGTGGAGTGCTTTTGTTTCGACAAGCACACACTCGGGGCCGGCGAAGTCCGACAGATGGAAGTCGTCTTTGTGATCGATCCCGCACTGCCAAAAGTCATCAACACGATCACGCTGTCGTTCACGTTCTTCGAGGTGGAAGGGGGCGGCGCCCAAGGGGCGGGCTCTTGAATGAGAAATCGGTCAGAAAGGCAGGATTCGGGCAGATTGCAAGAGCGGTCATCTGGTCGTTCCTTGGCATTCGCAAGCGATCGGAGCATGAGTCCGATATTGCGCGGATCACGCCCGCGCAAGCCATCATTGCCGGAATCATTGGGGCCGCGTTATTCGTGCTCACGATCCTGGTGGTCGTGCGCATCGTGTTGAGCAACGTGACATCGTAAGGCCGCCGGGCGCACATCGACCGGCGGGCATGGGGAAAACGGGATTTACACGGGAAGGTCTGGAGATGAAGAGATGCTAAGCACCAATCCGAAGTATTACGTTCCGCAGCCATCGCGCTGGCCGATGACGGGCGCGATCGCGCTCCTGCTCATGGCTTCGGGTGGCGCGTTATGGTTGAACGGTGCCGGCGGCGGGCGTTGGGTGTTGCTCGCGGGCTTTCTATGCCTTGTCTACATGATGTTCGGATGGTTTGGGCAGGTCGCAGGCGAATCGGAAAGCGGGTCCTATAACAAACAGGTCGATTTCGGTTTTCGGTGGGGGATGAGCTGGTTCATCTTCTCTGAAGTCATGTTCTTCGCGGCATTCTTCGGTGCGCTCTTCTATGCCCGATCATTGTCGGTGCCGTGGCTGGGCGACCTCGATCACAAGTTGTTGTGGCCGGATTTTGCCGCGACCTGGCCGTCCCAGGGGCCCGGCTTTACCGACAAGTTCACCCCGATGGGCGCCTGGGGCATTCCTGCAATCAACACTATGATCCTACTCACGTCCGGTGTAACCGTTACTTGGGCACATCACGCGCTACGCGCCAATCATCGCGGACAGCTCATCCTTGGGCTATTTGCAACCATCGCCCTTGGCGTCGTGTTCCTGGGCCTGCAAGCGTATGAATATGCGCACGCCTACTCCGAGCTCGGCCTCAAGCTGACCTCGGGTATCTATGGATCGACGTTCTATATGCTTACCGGCTTTCACGGGTTTCATGTGACCGTCGGCACGATCATGTTGATCGCCATCTTTTTCCGCTGCATCAAGGGTCACTTCCGGCCGGATCATCACTTCGGCTTCGAAGGGGTTGCATGGTATTGGCACTTCGTCGATGTGGTGTGGCTGCTGCTCTTCATCCTCGTATATTGGCTGTAGTGACCAGAAAAAGCGCCGCCGATGCGGCGCTTTGCATGTCCGGCGAATGCTTAGGAGTCTAGCAATAATAACTTGAACATTTGTGGTACGCGCCCTATGATTGCGCGGTGGACATAGCGCAGACGATAGAAGCCAAGTACCGTGCCCTGGCGGACCGGCTCGACGAGGCGACCCTGCGGCTGTGGATAGCGACTGAAGCGCGCAGTCTCGGACGTGGCGGGGTCAGCGTGGTCGCCAAGGCCGCTGGCGTGTCACGAACGACTGTGTATGCCGGACTATCCGAACTTGATCGAGGTACGGCGCGGGCCGGTGAGGCACCGGCACTCGATAGGCGGCGCGTTCGCGCACACGGTGGTGGCCGCAAAACCCTTGCAAGCACAGATGCGACGCTGTTGCGAGACCTCGATGCGTTGGTCGAGCCGACCACAAGGGGCGATCCGCAATCGGC
>JANMUI010000213.1:0-2699 GCA_031391405.1 Betaproteobacteria bacterium | reverse complement strand
CGTACGACAAATGTCGCGCGCGATGAATTGTTCTGGACGCGCCTTTGCAGTGCACGCGTGTCCGACTGGATCGGCGAGTCGTCGCGGCTGCGCATCGGCACGGTGCACCATTCGCTCGCGCTGATTCCGTCGAATCGGCCCGGTATCCATCACATCAACCACCAGGTTGCAGACCTCGACGACATCATGCGTTCGTGGTACTTCCTGCGCGAACAGGGTGTGAATGTGCTGTTCGGGCCCGGCCGCGATCCCTCGTCAGGGGCATGCTTTCTCTATTTCGAGGGGCCGGACAAGATGATCTACGAGTACTCGGCCGGCGCCAAACACATTCAACCTGACGAAGAAGCGCGCTATCGGCCGCGCCAGTTCCCGTTCGAAGCGGAATCGTTTTGCATGTGGGGTGCGCTGCCCGATATCGCGGAGTTCGATACGAGAGCCTGCCATCAGGATCGCCAACTGAGCGCGTTCAGTGTGCGATGATGAACATCAACGTCCCGAACGGAGGATCGCAATGCCTGCCTATGCTGTCTCGCTGGTAAACGTGACGAATGCCGATCAGTATCCCGAGTACGCCAAACGCGCCGGTCCGGCGGTGGCCAAACACGGTGGCAAGTTTCTCGCGCGGGGTGGTCCGAAGGCCATCATGGAAGGCGACGTGCCGTTTGCGCGCGTCGTTGTCGTCGAATTTCCTTCGATGGAACAGGCGAAAGCGTTCTACAACTCACCGGAATACCAGGAAGCGCGTTCGCACTGGTTGGGCGCGGCGGACTTCAACATGGTGATCGTGGACGGCGTCCCGCCGGCTTGAGGGGTCAATCGACGTCAGTTGGCCCTGAGTCCTTCGACAAGCTCGGGACAGGCACGTCGAAGGGTAACGCAGGAACGCCTCCGTTCGCCCTGAGCTCGTCGAAGGGTAACGCAGGAGCACCTCCGTTCGCCTTGAGCCCGTCGAAGGGTAACGCAGGCATGTCGAACACTGGCGACGCGTGGCACGCGCTTTCTCCGGCATTCACCCTTCGACAGGCTCAGGGCGAACGGTCAATCTACTAAGGCGACTGGAATCTGAGCCCGTCAAAGGGTAACGCAGGAGCACCTCCGTTCGCCTTGAGCCCGTCGAAGGGTAACGCAGGCATGTCGAACACTGGCGACGCGTGTCACGCGCTTTCTACGGCATTCACCCTTCGACAAGCTCAGGGCGAACGGTCAATCTACTACGGCGACTGGAATCTGAGCCGGTCGAAGGGTGACGCAGGAACACCTCCGTTCGCCCTGAGCTCGTCGAAGGGTAACGCAGGAACGCCGCCGTTCGCCCGAAACCTGTCGACCAGCTCAGTGCGAACGGTCAATCCATTCCGGCGACTGGAATGCATGCACCGATGTCCGATACAGCGACCGAATTCATCGTGGCGCGCGCTGGCGGCTACTACCGTCGCGCAAGAGCGAGCATATCCATCGTAAAGGCGACGCCTGAGTGCGCGAGCACGCCGCCTGCGATCGAGCGTGTGCGCTGCGCTAGCTCACCGAGAATCAAGCCTGCGAGAATCGCCGATAACGCCTCGGGCAGCGGCTTATGATAGTGGATCATGCAGTAGGGCAGTGCCGCGACCCAGACCGCGAGTCGCCCCATCGATTGCCCCAATCCGATGGCGAGCACGCCGCGGAAGAAAAACTCGAGCGCAAGAAATTGCGTGAGGTAGGCGAGCTCCCAGACGATCACGGCGCCAAGCGGTGCGCTTACCGCGCCACGAAAGAACGGGTACACGGCAAGAAAAGATGGCTGATGCGCCGCGACCACGACGATCGGTGCCATGACGCAGAGGATTCCGCCGTAGATCCACCAATGCTTGCGTGCTATGCGCAAGGTCCAGCCATAGTCGCGCAGACTCTGCTTGAATCCGAAGCGGATCCATAACATCGGAATCGGCAGGTACAGAGCGATCGTTCCAGCCGCCCACCAGAGGTGCGGGTAGAGGCCGTTCAGCTCGGTTGCGAGACCCGGAAAACGACTTCGAAAAAAAGCCGGACTGAAGACGTATTCGATGAGCGTTAGCGCGACCGCCGCGTACGCAAGGACGAGCGCTGCACGCCGGGCCGGTGCGTCGAGCGCCGGATGCGGGCTTGGAACTGCCGCACCCAGCCGCGTTCGAAAACTCAAGCCACCGCCTGCGCGCCCGCGATTGCGCATACATCATCCTGCTCAGCCGACCCGCCGCCAC
This sequence comes from Betaproteobacteria bacterium, assembly GCA_031391405.1. Taxonomy (GTDB): domain Bacteria; phylum Pseudomonadota; class Gammaproteobacteria; order Burkholderiales; family SG8-39; genus SHXR01. The sequence continues at coordinate 483 of JANMUI010000213.1, read as the reverse complement.
ATCCGATCGCGCCGATAATCCGACCGCTTACAGTGATCGGTACCGCCCCGCCCGTCGGCAACGCTTCGCCGCGCGTTGCGGTGGGGACGCCCGCCCAGAATGGATTCGTAGCCTGCATCGCCGCCAATTTCATTGTCGAAGTCCTGAACGCGGCGGCCGCAACCGCTTTCGCGCGCGAGGTCTCGGGGGTAAGAAATCCGGTTCCATCCGCCCGCATCGTGACAACGAGTCTGCCCGCTTCATCGACCACCGATACCGTCATCGCAAGGCCGAGTGACTTGGCTTTGTCCTGCGCCGCGTGAACGGCTTTGAGTGCGGTGGCAAGGTTCATTTCGATCATTGTGCGTGTCTCCGAAATCGCTGATCCAGAATGTTGACGCCCGGTGTGTCGGCGCGCGGGGATCATTGTATCGTTCGCGGGAATCGGACTCGATGTCGTCTCACGTACCTATACGGAGCAATGCCAATGCCACGCCACATCGT
>JANMUI010000141.1:0-3340 GCA_031391405.1 Betaproteobacteria bacterium | reverse complement strand
CAAATCCACGCTAGCCTACTTCGACGTGGCCGATAGAGGTCGCAGGCGTTCATTGGCTTCGAGGAAAACCCGCTTTGCTTTTTCAACGTCGTAGGGACGCTCTTCGAGGGTTTCCGCGTCAAATTCGCTGCGCGGCACAGCGAAGAAATCGCCGCCGTAGATATGAATTGCTCCAGTGAATTGGTTCAGCGGGTTCGTTACCGAATGGACAGTGGGGGCGCCCAGAAGAACCGTATCGCCGGTATCGAGTTGCTTGGCGCTCGCTTGAACGATACCTTTGGGCTCGCGTCGATAGAAATAGTTGTCCTCTCTTCCACTATACAAGCCGATCACGGCCCACATGCGATGATCGTGCGGGTAAATTGACATACCCGGCGCCCAAATGACGTTGAGGATGGTCAGCTCCTCAGACCGGTACAGGGTTATGATTTCGGCTCGCTTGGGCACACCAAGCGCATGCTCCACTTCCGCGTGGTTGGAAACGGCACGCCTGACTATCTCCTTGATGGCGTGATCGGGGGACTGATCTGTGAGAGCGTTCCGGCAGTCAGCAATGAGTTGCTCGGTACTGAACATGCAATTCTCTCCTCGCGCTTCAGGATTGAACGTAAAGTTTGAGCGCCTTGAATGCCAGCGTCAATGGCGCCTTGGCGCGAAGGCGACACAGGCGGCTTGAGCGCGAATAGTCGGCGCGGATCAAACGGGCCGAGGATCAAAGGGGCCGGCGTCATTTCGTTCACAGATCTAGCAACATGGTTGGTTACCAGCACACACGTGCGCAACGCGCACTGCGGCTCGCCCAACGCTTCACTCAGTCAGTGCAGGTAGCTTGCGTAGTCCTCTTCACCATAGAAACAAGGCTCGCCATTATGACCACGCTGGACAATATGCAGCGGGACTCCATCGAGCTGGAAGGGTAGGCGCCGGGGCATGCACGAATGCTAGGAAGCAATGAACGCCCTTGACCCGAATGGCACTTCCTTGAGCCCGTCTATGCTCAAGCCTCCGTTCGCTCTGAGCCTGTCGAAGGGTAATGCAGGCGTATCGACGGCGCGCGATGGCTCGCGGATGGGTTCTCCGGTATTCACCCTTCGACGGGCTCAGGGCGAACGGTCAATCGTCTAAGCCTAGGCGAATCGTCCCTGCCCCCTTTAATGCTCCGTTCTCTGAGGAATCCGCCAACCGTCATCAGCTTGGAGGACACGCGGATTGCCATCGTGCATTCAACGGCGAACGACGGTGAGGCCCCGAGCGCTCGGCCACAGCGCACAGCGGAAAACCGCCGATGAATGTGGCCGAACAATGCTTCGCCCCGGCGCCGGACAATCAAGCAAAGTTCGCGTCGCAAGCGGCGCGCAAAGTAACCGGTCGCAGCCCGCGCGCCGTGCACGCGTCGATGAGCTTCGGCAGCACCGTCAGAACATGATGGTTGCGCTTCTCCAGCACCGCGATGCCGTCGTGCAGGAGAAGGATGTCGCCTGCACTTGCCCGATGCGCCAGGCGTGCAAGCACGGGCTCAGGCGCGCGAGCGATGGTATCGAGTCCGCGTCGGGTCCAGGAGACGAGCCGCAGATCGAGCCGTGAGAGCACACGATCAAGCAATGGACCGCGCAGTCCACACGGAGCACGGAAGTACCGCGGGCGGCTGCCGCACGCCTCGGCGATGATCGATTGCGCCGCGGAGAGCTCGCTGAAAATGTGATCGGACCCGTACAAAGAGAAGCGGAGCGAATGCACCATCGTGTGGTTCTCGACCGAATGACCCCTTCGGTGAATCTCCCTCACGAGATGCGGATAGCGCAGGACGCGTTCGCCGACAACGAAAAAGCTCGCTTTGACGCGGGCGCTATCCAGGCAATCGAGCACACGCGGGGTGATCTCCGGATCCGGCCCGTCATCGAACGTGATCGCGATTTCCCTGCGCGCAACCGCAGCAGGCGGCAGGCGGGTCATATTGGCGCCAAGGAGTTGGCTGCGCGGAACGAGCCCGGCGGCGGCGAGAAACGCGTGATTCCCAATCACGGTCGCGAGCGCCCAGGGCCAAGTCTGCGGGTGTAGCGCGACAGCGCCGAGGCTCGCTGCGTGCAACACAGCGCTCGCTGGAAAGATCCGCGCCAAGCGCCACCGCGGAATCGCCGGCTCCACGCCAGCCCGTGCGGAGGGAAACATCGGTGAAGTCATGTCAGGAGTGGGTGACGGCGGCCGCACGAATTCCAGGACCAGAGTGTGCCAGTAAATTTGCGGCGACGTCCGGACTGCTTGAACAACCAGGTATGGAGACCACTACCGTGATCGGCTCATCGCGGAGCCTCCCCGCACATCCGGCGGCGGCAAAAACAGGCGTTTTCTTTTTCGGCGACCGGTAGCACACTACGCATTTCGCAATTCGAGCGTCCCCCCCAAGAAACGTTGACAGTGCCCTAGGAGCGGTCCATGCGCGTGGCTCTCATTCATCCGGCCGGCTACAACTTCTGTCCGGGTCAACCCGATCTGTCGCTGTTCGCCAACCGTATGGCGCCGATCGGAATTCTCTCGCTCGCGTCCTGGCTCGAAAAGCACGGTCACGAGACCATGCTGCTCGACTGTCTCGGTCCCAAGCCTCCGCGCAATGCCGAGGAAACCGCGCAAAGAGTGGTCGACTGGAAGCCCGATATGGTGGGATTCTCCACGACTACCTCGGCGTTCCTCGACGGCTACGACATCGCCAGCCTCGTCCGGCAGAAACGGCCCAAGGCGAAGATCATCTTCGGGGCGGTGCACCCCTCGTCGATCGGCGGCCAGTTGCTCGAACACTTTCCCAACATCGACTACCTGTGCGTGGGCGAAGGCGAGGGGACACTCCAGGATCTCGCCGACGGCAAGGCGCTCGCAACGATCTCGGGCTTGGCATGGCGGGACGGCGAGCGCGTAGTCGCAAATCCCCGTCGCACGCGGATCAACAATCTCGACGAATTGCCGTTTCCGGCGTGGCACAAGCTCGCGGGCTTCCCGAAGGGGTATCACCTGCCCCTGTTCAGCTACATCAAGCGCTACGGCACAAATCTGATCACGAGCCGCGGCTGCCCGTTCACGTGCAGCTTCTGCGATCGCACGGTGTACGAACACAAGTACCGGCACAACTCCGCCGAATACACCTGGGAGCACATGAAGCACCTGCGGGACAAATATGGTGTGCACCACATCAACTTCTACGACGACCTGTTCACGGCGAGTCGCAAGCGCGTGGTCGAACTGTGCGAGACGCTCATCAAGAAGCCGCTCGGTATGGACTGGAATTGCGCCATCCGCGTCGGCCACAACGACGACGAGGAGCTCTTATCGCTGATGAAGCGGGCCGGCG
>JANMUI010000109.1:0-2614 GCA_031391405.1 Betaproteobacteria bacterium | reverse complement strand
GAAGTCTGCCGGGATCAAAGTGGAGTAGGCGTTGTCCCCATTGCCACCGGACTACAGCCTCGAGCTCTGTGCGCAAATTGCGGCATGGCGCTACGAGCAACTCCCGGCATCGACTGTGCGCATGGTCAAGCGCATTATTCTCGATGCGCTCGGTGTGACGGGCGGTGGCGCGCGGGCGCCGGGAATTCGTGAGTTGAACGCCCGATTAGCGCGCTGGGAGGCGAGCGGTTCGGCGACGGGACTCATCGGCATGCGCCGTTATTCGCCGCCAACAGCCGCGCTCGCCAATGGTGCCGCCGCACACGCGCTCGACTTCGACGATATCCACGATCCCTCGCGCGTACACAGTGCCTGCGTCGTGCTGCCGGCGTTGCTTGCGACCGCGGAGGATGTGGGTCCGAGGTCGGGGAAGGACTTCATCGTCGCGATGGCGGTCGGTCTGGAGATGCATGCGCGCTTTGGACTCGCCTATGTGAACAGCCTCGCGACCGGATGGCATCCCACCACGCTGTTCGGTTCGCTTGCTGCGAGCCTCGCGGCCGGGCATCTGCTTAAGCTCGATGCCGAGCGACTGCGCAATGCGCTCGGTATTGCGTTTCATCAGGCCGGCGGCTCGATTCAAAGCGCGTACGACGGCGTGATAAGCAAGCGCCTCGGGCCCGGCTTCGCGGCACGCGACGCCGTGGTGAGCGCGTTCCTCGCGGCCGACGGCCTCTCCGGAACGCGCGAGGCGCTGGAAGGGAAGGCAGGCTTCTTCAACCTGCATGCGCGTGGCGATGTGAATTCCGCGCTGCTGACGGATGGCCTTGGCACCGACTGGCGCATCGATGAATTCAGTTTCAAGCCATATCCCGGTTGCCGCTGCAGTCACGCTGCCATTGGGCTCGGTGTGAAACTGCACGACGATGGGATCGCCATCAACGAGATCGAGTCGATCGAGATTCGCATGAGCGATGCGAACTGGAAGCTGGTGGGCAAGCCGTATGATGCGACGCTCAATTCGGAAGTCCATGCGCAGTTCAACGCCGCCTACAGTTTCGCGCGTGCGCTGACCGATGGCAATGTGAGACTCGCGAGCTATGAGCGTCCGGCAATCGGCGAACCTGCGGTTGCGGCGCTCGCGGCAAGAACGCGAGTGATCGCTGATCCAGGCATCGAGAAGAGCGCGATGGCGCCGGTAGCGGTTGAATTGCGCATGCGCGATGGTCAGGTGTTGAGGCGACAGGGCAATACGATCAAAGGTGGCCGCGAGGAACCAATGACTGATCGCGAGATGCTGGACAAGGTGCGTGGCTGCTTCGCGTTTGGGTTGGATGCACCACCGCAATTAGCCGACGGACTCGCTGAGGTTGTCCTGGATCTTGAGAGCGTCCCAGATGCGGCCAGTGCCATCTTAGAGCGGTTTTCCGGGTCTCACACCTAGCATCGCCGCGCCCGCCATCAAAAGGGAACGTCGCCGTAGTCATTCAGGCAGCCCAGCACGACGGGCCATCCAGTGTTTGGGCGTCAAGCTGGTCAGCATGAGCGCGAGGCCGCCGACGAACGCATTGGACGCACGTTCGCGCGCCTTCGCCCATAGATGGGCCGCACGACTCGTCGATAAGGAATCGTTGCTCAGAGGAGACCTCACCTAAACTCACTAAGTGCGCGTTAGTCCGAATCGCGAGCGTCGTTTGTGATGACGAATGACGAGAATGCGTACGTCTTGAACCGTGAGTGGATGAAACGCAAGGTTCATTCAGCAGGATCGCGGGTGCGGCGGCGAAACTCGATTCGGTCGAGGGGAAGAACGGCATTCGATTCGATATCGCTATCTCGTTCATTGGCTATCGTGACACCCTCGGAATCCGTCAAAGGATCAGATAGCCATTCTTGCGCGTTTTCCAGGCTCTCCCAAGCAAGGAGAGCCAGCCGCTCTCGCTCCGCAGGGGGAAGTTGAAGCAGCGCTGCTTCGAGTTGATCACTGATCGTCATACGTGCGAATTATATGCGTGTGGCACAGGGTTGCAAGGGCCCCGTCCATTCTCTGGCTGGCCTCCTCGTTGCGCTCTATCTAAAGGGAACACACCGCCATAGTCATTCGGGCAGGCCAGCACGACGCAGATGTTCCAGGAAGGCTTGCTTGCGCTGCGGGTTTGCTGAAATGTAAAAGGAACTGGCCGCAGCAACGCGATACTTCGGGTCAAGCCGCAAAACCTCCGCCACTGCCGAGCGCGCTGCGTCCATTTCTCCTATGGAGCTGAATAGGCTCGCCAGGTGCAAATGGGCCGACACGAAGTTGGGCTGCCTAATGACGATTTCCTTGAAAACCGCGAGCCCATCCTGAGTGTTGCCCTGGTGAACCAGTGCGTCTCCCAGCACGTTGAGATAGTTGACCGGATAGAATGGATTGAGGTGCATGGCATTCCGAATCGCTGTCTCCCCTTCCTTTGGACGCTCCGCGTTGATAAGAATGCGCGCCCGGCAGACCCAGCAGAACGCGTCACTGGGGCTCTTGGCGACTGCCCTATTCACCGCCTCGATCGCCGCATCGAAGCGACCTTCGACCGAATCCCAAATCCCCCGCGTCACCAGCGCGTAAGGCTCCTCGGGATCGACTTCTAGTGCGCGTGAG
>JANMUI010000096.1:0-5990 GCA_031391405.1 Betaproteobacteria bacterium | reverse complement strand
GTCACGATATGCATCCAGCGCAGGCTTACCAATGCTCCAATCCGCCGCATTGAGCGCTTTTGGTCGGGCGAAAAGATTCTCAACATTGAACGACGCTATTCTGGTCATATCCGCCTCCGCCGAAATGTCCGATGCTCCGGTACAACAGATTGCCAGATCGCTCCGGCACGCGCACGCACCTCACGTCGGACGCTGGCGCCCGCGCATGCTGAACGCAAGCCGCGCCGCGCGCACCCGATTGAGCGAGCATATCTTGCTCATCCCTTCGCCGATCGGCATGCGGATCGTGAATGGCGTACATTCAGACGCGTTGCTGCGCCTGCTCGGTGCGGCGAAAAGGCGCCGTTCATTCGTCACATTGATCTATGACCCCTGACAGCGGGCAACACAAGCCGATCGAAACGAAGGCGCCGGACGCGCTGTCCCTCACGCTCCGCGCACTGGAGTTCGCAGCCTGGAAGCACCGCGACCAGCGGCGCAAAGACACCAACGCATCGCCTTACATCAACCACCCGATCGCGCTGGCAGCCGTCTTGCGCATCGAAGGCAATGTGCATGATCCGACCGTCATCGCAGCGGCGCTCCTCCATGACACCATCGAAGACACGGAAACCACCTGGCAGGAGCTGCGCGGCGCATTCGGCGAAGAGATCGCCGAAGTGGTGCTCGAGGTAACCGACACCAAATGGCTCGATTCGGCCACCCGCAAACGGCTCCAGGTGCAGAAGGCCTTGGCGTCGTCCAAGCGCGCCAAGCTCGTCAAGCTCGCGGACAAGATCTGCAATCTGCGGGACATCCTGGCCTCCCCGCCGGCAAACTGGTCGCTCGAACGCCGGCAGAAGTACTTCGACTGGGCCAAGGAGGTCGTGGATCGGATCCGTGGTGTGCATCCGGATCTGGAACGACGCTTCGACGAGGTGTTCGCGCAACGGCCGGGCTGACTATGGTACGAGCGCGATCCGCGCCGAGGATACGGTCGTGACATGTGCCATGCTGAGCGGTCGGCGTGACCGCGCCGCTTGGATATTCGAGCGAGACGAACTTTGACGCGATAACGACGATCATGATGAACACAAAAGTACTCATTGCAGGTGGCGGACCAGCGGGGCTCATGCTCGCCATTGAGCTCGGCCAGCGCGGCATCCCTTGCGTGCTCGCCGAAGAGGATGCGGCGCCACCCACATTTCCGAAGGCCAATGCGACCACGTCGCGCACCATGGAACACTATCGGCGCCTCGGCTTCGCCGCCGAGATCCGTGCCCTCGGAATGACCGAGGACTATCCGCAGGACATCGCCTACTTCACACGCTTCACGACGCACGAGCTCGCGCGAGTGCGCGGGCGCAGCAGGCGCGAGGCGGCCCAGGCACGCGAAGGCGCGTATTCACGGTGGCCCACGCCGGAGCCGCTGCACCGGACGCAACAGATGTACATCGAACCGGTCTTGCAGCGCCAAGCCGAACGTTGCCCCAGCGTCGCTGCGCGATTCGGATGGCGACTCGTTGCGTTCACGAGCACGGCCGCGGGCGTCCACGCGACGATCGAGAATGGTGCAAGCGGTGCGCGTGAAGATGTCTCCGCCGATTACCTGTGCGGATGCGACGGCCCCCGGTCGCTCGTTCGCACGACCATTGGCATCCAGTACCAGGGTTGGTCGGGCGAGGAGCGTGATTTTCTTGGAGGCAAGATGCTCGCCACCTACTTTCGCTCACCCGCGTTCTACGACGTTGTGCCGCACGGCAAGTCGTGGCAATACTGGGCGACGAATCGCACCCGCCGCGGCACGACATCGGCGATTGACGGCAAGGGATTGTTTGTCGCCATGGCGCAATTGCCGCGCGGACAAGACCCGACCGAAGCTTATGGTCGCGAGTCGCTTGCCCTAACGACCGGCCGTGAGTTTCCATTGGAAATTCTTGGATGCGAGCCCTGGACGGCCGGTTTGACACTCGTCGCCGAGCGTTATGCAGACGAGCATCGCCGTGTTTTCCTGGTCGGGGACTCCGCGCACCTCTTCACGCCAACAGGCGGCCAGGGCTACAACACGGCGGTGGACGACGCCGCCAATCTCGGCTGGAAACTGGCTGCCATGTGCACAGGCTGGGGCGGCCCTGCCCTGCTCGACACGTACAACACTGAACGCCGGCCGATCGGCGAACGCAATACGCGCTTTGCGCGCGCGATGGCGGATTCGATCGGTCACATGGTAATCCCCTCTGAAATCGAGGAGGAAACGCCTGCGGGTCACGCGGCGCGCGCACGACTCGGCGCAGCGCTTCTTCACCATTGCAATGTGGAATTCGATATCCCCGGCATCCACTTCGGCATGTTCTACGGCGGTTCACCGGTCATCGCGAGCGACGGCACACCTGCGCCGAAAGATGATTGGAATCTGTACACCCCCAACGCAACGCCTGGTGCACGCGCACCGCATCTGTGGGTCAGCGATGACGTTTCGATCTTCGATCGATTCGGACGCGGATTCACGCTCGTGCGGATGGGGAAGAATCTGTTGGACGCTCAGGCGTATGTGGATGCTTCGGCTTCGGTTGGCATGCCGCTCACCGTCATCGACGTTCCCGGCGAGGAGGCGCGCGATTTGTACGGCGCAGATCTTGCGCTGATCCGTCCGGATCATCATGTGGCGTGGCGGGGGAATGCGGTGGGCGACGCACGCGCGATGCTCGCGAGAGTCGTTGGTCGAGGGTAGCATCGCAGGTCGGCGTACCGTAACCTGGCCTATGACGCTATCGCGGCCATCGCGTGCATGTCTGCAATCCGCCAACCCACTGGAATGCTTGAACCTTCGCGTAACGCCGCGGGTGCCTGACCCACTATGCGGACGCGGAAGGTTCGTCCGGATACGGTGCCGATCGCGAGCATGCTGTCGCCGTAGTTGATCAGGGTCTCGACCTCCATTGAGGCGGTGATGTCCGAATCGGCAAGATCGCCCGCGCGAACGCGCTCAGGACGCAACAGGATCTCGATAGCGGCGTCCGTTGCGAAGCGCTGCTCGCCGGAAAGCGCAACAAGGCCGAGCCCTTTGATCTCCGCGTGGTAAGGATCCTGGCTCGCGACGATGCCGGAAAGAAAATTACTATCTCCTATGAATTCGCCGACAAAGCGCGTCGCTGGCCGGTGATAGACCTCCAATGGAGCCGCCACCTGCTCGATGCGCCCGGCGTTGAAGACCGCAATACGATCGGACATGGTCATCGCCTCGGTCTGATCATGCGTCACATAGATCATGGTTATCCCGACATCGCGATGAATACGCTTGATTTCCACCTGCATCTGCTCACGCAGATTCTTATCGAGCGCACCGAGCGGTTCATCGAGCAGCAGCACATCAGGACGAAACACCAGCCCGCGGGCGAGCGCGACGCGTTGTTGTTGACCGCCCGAGAGCTCGCGCGGATGACGCTGACTGAATGCAGACAGCCCCACCAATGCGAGTACGTCGCCGACCCGACGTCGGAGCTCATCGCCTGCGATGCCGCGCATGCGTAAAGGAAAAGCGATGTTCTTCTCAATCGTCATGTGCGGGAACAATGCGTAGCTCTGGAACACCATGCCGATGTTGCGTTGCCACGGCTTGAGCGCAACGAGGTCGCGTCCGTCGAGTGCGATCGAGCCGCGGTTCGGCGCCTCGAATCCGGCGACCATCGTCAAGGTGGTGGTCTTGCCCGACCCGCTCGGCCCAAGCAGTGTGATGAATTCGCCGCGCGCGATGTCGAGCGAGATGTCATCCACCGCATTCGTCACGCCATCGTACGACTTCACGACATTTGCGAGGCGCAGGTACGCCTCGGCCGGCATCGGCGTCATTCCTTGAACTGATCACCGCGCCATTTCAATGCGGCCCCCAGCCCCTCCCGGCGAGTGATCTCTTGAAACTTGCTGCCGATCTCGGTCTTCGCTGCATAGAGGGGTGAGACGATGTCCAGGCCCGCGTTGAGCGCGTTGCGGAATCCTCCGGCATCCGCCCCGCGATTGATGGAGAGCTTGGTGCCGACCAGTGCCTCGGGCGAGATCAAGGCGAGCCGCTTCGCGTACTTGAGGGCGGTCTGCGGCAGATCGGCAAGCGGCACGACGCGATTCACCATCCCCAGATCGAGGGCGGCTTTCGCGTCGATCATGTCGCCAAAGTACAATAGCTCGCGCGCCTTCTTGAGACCGATGATCCAAGGCATCACGATCGCAGGGCCGGTATCGGAGAAGCGTATCTCCGGCTCGCCGAACAATGCGTTGTCCGCGGCGATCGTCAGGTCACACAGCATTGCGAGCTCGCAACCGCCGCCGAGCGCATGACCTTGGACTGCCGCGATGACCGGCTTCTTCATGTCCCAAGGCGTCATCTCGAAGGTGAGGCACTCGCGCAGGTACGCGTGCCAGCGGAGCGCATCGTGCCGCCATTTCTCCTTCTCCGGATCATTGCCGCCGATATCGTAACCGACGCAAAAGCTGCGTCCATTGGCGCGCAGCAAGACCACGCTCGTGTCGGGATCCTCGTCGGCGCGCCGGAACGCGTCGACCGCGGCGAGCCGCAGATTCTTGTTGATCGCATTGAGCTTCGCCGGACGATTCAAGGTGACGATGCCGACGCGCGCGTCGGTTTCGTACAGTACGAGGGCTTCTGACATGGATTCCTCATTTGGCTACCTGATTTGCAACGAAACTCGGCTATGGAGGGGATCAACAAGGGGGTGAAGCTTCCTTGTTCCTTTTGGGGGATATACAAGGGGGCCTTTCTCCCCTTGTTCCTACGAAATCTTTGGGTGATTGGCCATGATTCGTAGCGCAGCGGAGGATCATTGCTAATCACGTTTGGCTAATAGCGCGGGACGATGAGCGCATCCACGATCCGGCAGCCGCGGCCCGCCGGCAGGACGATGATGGGATTCAGATCGATTTCGGCGATGTGGTCGCGCTCGGCATGGGCGAATGCCGCGAGCGCTTCGATGCATTCTATTAGTGCTTCGACATCGTAGGCAGTGCGCGACCGTGCGCCGGTAAGCAGTCCGGCGGTCTTCGTGTCGCCGATCATCGCCCGCGCGTCGCCTTCGCGTAGCGGCAGCGGGCGGAGTGAAAAGTCTTCCAGCAGCTCGATCGCGATGCCGCCCAAGCCGAAGGCAAGCACGAGGCCGAAATCCGGATCGCGCGACACGCCGGCAAAGACCTCGATGCCGCCCGGCACCATCTCCTGGACCAGAATTCCGGCGAGCGTTGCCGCGACACGATGTTGCGAGGCGCGGGCCGCGAGCGTGTCCCACGCATTGCGAAGCTCCGATTCGTCGCGAAGACCGATGCACACCAAGCCGAGATCCGACTTGTGCGGAATAGCGTCCGACACGGCCTTCAACACGATCGGAAACCCGATCGTTGCGGCAGCACGCATCGCTTCCTCGACATTCTGCGTCAATACCTCGCGTGTCACGGACATCCCTTGCGCGGCCAGCAAGCGCTTGGCGTCCGCTTCATGGATCGTCGGGCGGCGTGCGCCGGCGACAAGCGTGGCAATGCCACCGCCTACGACGGCGCGCAGAGGTGCGCATGACGGCAACGGCGTGGCCCACTTCCCGACCTGCGCAAGGGCGCCGAGACCTTGACGCGATCCACCAATTGCAACCAGACCGTGCTCGCGCAAGAAGTCGATTTGCGTTACCTGCATGATCCCAGGCCGCATGCCCATGACGAAATGCGGCTTGCGACTCTTCGCCGCGGCATCCACCGCGAACTGCGCGTAGTCGATCGCGCGTTCCGGACGTCCCATCGGATTGAGATCGAACGCATCGGTACAAAGCACCACGCTGTCGCACAGCGGATTGGCATCGAGCATTGCTAGTGCATGCGGGAAATTTGTCCGGAAGTCACCATTGCCCCATGCATCGAGTGGATTGCCATCCCCCACCAGCGGGCCGACGATCCGCTCGGTTGCAGCGAGGATATCCGGCGGCAGCGGTGGCAGATCGATCCCGCAGCTTTCCGCG
>JANMUI010000667.1:0-1542 GCA_031391405.1 Betaproteobacteria bacterium | reverse complement strand
GGGCGGCGCGGTGGTTGCGGAGCCGGAGTTCAAGCAACGGGGAATCTTCATGGCCGCGATCGATGTGGTCGTTTCGATCTTCGTTAGGATCGATGAGGCGCTGACATTTGGACCGTCCGAACGCTATGGCGCGACGCTTCTTTACCGCCAGGACGGAACCGTCAACAAGATCGTATTCAAGCACCGGTCGGCCGGACCGCGTGCATTCGTTCTGGTGACGCCGGAAGAGTTCGCCCGTGAACAACAGAAGCGCGAAGCTGCGCCATCGCGGAGCCTTGATGGGAAGCGTGAACCGCAAAGTCCCGACATCGTCCTCGTTCGACCCGCGGCACCGCACGACATATTGTCGCCTGCAGATATCGAGCTGCGCTTCCTCGCCAAAGATCAGGCGCAGGTCGATATGCGAACGCTGCGGGTGCTCTACGGCATGTTCGGCATCAACATCACCGCCCGTTTGTTGAAACACGCATCACTCACTGAATCAGGCATCGTCGCGAAGGAAGCGAGCCTCCCGGCGGGGTCGCACACGATTACCATCGAGATTGCCGATAGCCGCAATCGCGTGGCCCGCGAGTCGTTCCGCTTCATTGTGAAGGACCCGAACAACTGAGCTGGCCAGCTAAGGGATTTCTGGGCGGTCTGCCCGGCGAGCTCCCAATTCATGAACCACAGGGGACGCAGAGGACACACGGGGAAACGTGAAAAGGGAAACGCCAATTCCCTTCCACTTCGCCCTTGTTCCCTGTGTCCTCTGCGTCCTCCGTGGTTCAATTTGTAATTGAGCGAAGCGTGCCCAAGGGTCGCCGAATGAAGATCACCGAGATCGTCTTCGTCGTTGTCGGACTGGCACTGCTGGGCGGCGGTGGTGTGTGGTACTACTACGACATCGAGCGGCCGCTGTCCTGGCCGCGGGTCGAAGCGTTGGTTGTTTCCAGCCGCGTCATCAATCCCCGCAACCCGAACCAGCACAAGCCCGAGCTGGTGCTTCGCATCCAGCCGAGCGGCAGCAGCCGGCAGGTCACGATCACGGGCCGCTGGGATTCAAGCTCCTACGACATGGTGAAGAGCCATGTGGACGGTTATCCGGCGGGGGCGCGTATCGAGGTGGCCGTGAACCCGGAGAACGACGCAGACGTGCGGTATGCGCTCGGGCCCACCGTGACCAACCTGATCGGTCCGGGGGTGGTGGGCTTCATGGGCATCCTCTTTGCCGGCGTAGGCATCGGCATGTGGGCGCGTGCAAGGGCACGCCGGCAGCGAGACCGCACCGCCGGCAATGCGGCAAGAACCGTGCGCGCCGTGGCCGCGATCTTCGGTGTCATCGGCATCGTCATTGTCGTGATCGGCATCTGGTTGTTGTTGCTCGATCTTGCGATGCTGCGTAGTTGGATGGCCGCAGACGCCGAGTCGATTGCGGTCAGGCCGGTGGCCTCGCGGTCGAGCGTCGGCAACCGTCCCTCTAGCTTGGTCTATGGCGTGCAGGCGACGTTCCGCTATGAGGTAGGCGGCACGCCCTTCGAGAGCCAGGCGATGTCCGGGAGC
>JANMUI010000010.1:0-1417 GCA_031391405.1 Betaproteobacteria bacterium | reverse complement strand
GATACCGTCAAAGGCAGCGACTGGCTCGGTGACCAGGACGCGATCGAATTCATGTGCCGCGAAGCGCCCAGGGAGGTCGAGCTCGACGGCTCGGAGCGCATGCTGCTCGATACGCTGATGAAGCTGAAGGCGGTGGATCCGTCGGTGTCGCTTCGCCGCTCCTGCCGCAAAGGCGTTTGCGGGTCCGATGCGATGAACATCAACGGCAAAAACGGCTTGGCCTGCGTGACCAACATGCACACGCTTCCGGGCGTGGTGGTGTTAAAGCCGCTGCCGGGCCTGCCGGTGATTCGCGATCTCATCGTCGATATGACGCAGTTCTTCAAGCAGTACCACTCGATCAAGCCTTACCTGTTGAATGACACCTCGCCGCCCGCAAAGGAGCGCTTGCAGTCGCCCGAAGAACGCGATGCGTTGAACGGTCTGTACGAATGCATCCTGTGCGCGAGTTGCTCGACGAGTTGCCCGAGCTTCTGGTGGAACCCCGACAAGTTCGTCGGCCCGGCCGGCCTTCTGCAGGCTTATCGCTTCATTGCCGATAGCCGCGATCAGGCGACGGCCGAGCGGCTCGACAACCTTGAAGACCCATACCGTCTGTTTCGCTGCCACACGATTATGAATTGCGTCGATGCGTGCCCGAAGGGCCTGAACCCGACCAAGGCAATCGGCAAGATCAAGGAATTGATGGTGCGCCGGGCCGTCTGAATTCACATGGAACAATCCGAGCACAAGCCGCCGATGGTGCGCGCCGACAATGACCCAGCAGCGCCGGCGAGCTTCCTTGAGGGGGAACCGACTCAAAAGAGCCGGAACGCCTTGACCGTGTTCTTTGACGGAGCCTGCCCGTTGTGCTCACGCGAGATCGCCACCTACCGCCGTCAGCGCGGCGCCGACTCGATGGCATGGGTTGACGTATCGCGATGTTCGCTTGACGAGCTCGGAGAAGATCTTGACCGCGATGCTGCGTTGGCCCGCCTGCATGTGCGCCGTGCTGACGGCATGCTGGTTGGTGGCGCCCCGGCGTTTGCCGCGGTGTGGCAGCAGTTGCCGGCCTTCGCATGGATCGGGCGTCTCGCGAGCCGGCCGCTGGTACCGCCGCTGTTGGACGCTGCATACGCTGGTTTTCTGCGGTTGCGGCGCCTGTGGCGCGCGCCAGGCGCCAGAGCTGAAAGAGCATGAATCCGACTCCCTCCCGGTCGGCACGCATCGCTGGAAGCAGTTCGTCACGCCCGGCGAGCTCGCACACACGACCCGCACCTGCGGTCTGCTGCCGATTGACAGCCGCGGCATCCGTTATTTGCCTGTGGCGCACCGCGCGTGGTGGACCAAGGATTTATCCGTCAATTACATCGCAAGCTTCGGCAGACCTTCGCTGTGACGCTCGCACTCGCGTGCATCAGTATTCGAGCGGCGTGGC
>JANMUI010001042.1:0-3343 GCA_031391405.1 Betaproteobacteria bacterium | reverse complement strand
GACGAGCCGTTTCTCGCGCGATGGTCGCGGCGCAAGGTCGAGGCGCGAGAACACCCGCCCGCCATACCTGATGCTCCGGCCGGGATCCAGCCACTCCCGATTGCCGAATCGACAGTTCCCCGGGCGATCGAGAATGCCGAGCCCAGGAACCGCACCGACGATTCGGCGCCGGCGCTACCTTCACTTGATTCGCTGCGCGGCCTGCAATCGGACTATCGCGAATTCCTCAAGCCGGACGTGGACCCCGGCACCCAGCGCGCCGCCCTCAAGAAGCTGTTCAGCGATCCCCATTTCAATCAAATGGACGGGCTGGATGTCTACATCGACGACTATGGCAAATTCGAATCGATGAGCGCCGCTGTCTCCGCATCGCTTGCGGCGAACAAGTATCTTCGGGTGGTGGATCACCTGTTGAGTGAGGACCCAGCGAAAAAGGCGGAGGCAGCAAGCACTGATGCGCCGCGAATTGAAGCAAATACTCACGGCGCGGGACAGTCCGATGGTACGACGGCGGCGATCGAGCTGCCCGGAGAGGCCCCAGCCACAATGGAGGCGGAACCACCTACCTCAGTGCCAGATACGCCAGATGCGCCAGATACTATTGAAAACGCAGCACTCACCGCCGCCGGCAAGGGCGAGTTAGCGAGCCCGAAGGGTTAGGCACGTTTCCCGTTTCTCTTATCGCGCTTCCCGTTCCCCATTTCCCATTTCCCCTAAAAAAATGCCGGCCGATCCCCGCACCTTGAAAGTCTGCAACTGCAATCGCACGATGAAGATCGATGCGGGCGCGTTGGCCAAAGCATTGAAGCTGGACGAACCGATTTCCGTGCACTCGGAGCTCTGCCGCAAGGACGTCCAGGCGTTCGCGGCCGCACTGGGCGGGGACGATTGCATCGTTGCCTGTACGCAGGAGTCCACGCTGTTTGGCGAGTTGGCGCGGGAATCCGGTTCGACCAGCCGCATCAAGTTCGTCAATGTGCGGGAGGCGGGCGGTTGGTCGAGAGAGGGGGCGCAGGCGTTGCCCAAGATCGCCGCATTGTTGTCGGCGGCCGAGTTGCCCGAACCCGAACCGGTGCCAAGTGTTTCGTTCCAATCGGGTGGGCAGTTGTTGATCGTCGGACCGGGTGCGGTCGCGATTCCATGGGCGGAGCGATTGGCCGACGACCTCGAAGTGAATGTGCTCGTCACCGATGCGCGGGATGGTGAGATGCCGATCGATCGGCGCTATCCGATATGGTCGGGCAACGCGGTCCGTGCAAGTGGTTACTTGGGCGGATTCGAGGTGGCCTGGGAGCAGAGTAATCCGATCGATCTGGACGTTTGCACCCGTTGCAACGCGTGCGTTCGTGCGTGCCCTGAGCAGGCGATCGATTACAGCTATCAGATCGATCTCACCAAGTGCAAGGCGCATCGGGCGTGCGTGACGGCGTGCGGCGCCATCGGTGCCATCGATTTCGATCGGCAGGATCGCGCGCACACCGAGCGGTTCGACCTGCTGCTCGATTTGTCCGACGAGCTGTTGATCAAGACGGCGCAAAAGCCGCAGGGCTACGCCGCACCGGGTCGCGATCCGCTCGATCAGGCGCTTGCGGTGCAAACGCTTGCGAAACTGGTTGGGGAATTCGATAAGCCGCGCTTCTTCCAGTACAACGAAAAAATCTGCGCACATGGGCGTTCGGGCAAAGTCGGCTGCACGAACTGCCTCGATGTCTGCTCGACCGGCGCGATCAGCGCGGCGGGCGACAAGATCAAAGTCGAGGCGCATCTGTGCGCGGGCTGCGGTGGATGCGCGACGGTGTGCCCGTCAGGGGCGATGACGCACGCCTACCCGCGCGTCGCGGACCTTGGCGCGCGATTGAAGCGCGTGTTGTCCGTATACCAGTCGGCAGGGGGGCGGGGTGCGGCGATCCTGTTCCATAACGGTGGCGATGCCCGCGAGCTGATCATGCGCCTTGCCCAGCGTGGCAAAGGATTGCCGGCACGGGTGATTCCCATCGAAATTCATCACATCGCCGCGGTGGGGCTCGACCTGGCGCTCGCTGCAATCAGCTACGGCGCGAGTCAGGCGCTGGTGCTCTCGACCGGCGTGGAAATAGACGAATACGGTGCGGCCATTGAAAAGCAGCTCAGCTATGGCCAGATGATCCTGAACGCGCTCGGCTTCGCAGGATCGCACCTGCATCTGCTTCGCGCGGCCGAGGTGCGCGATCTGGAGCAACAGATCTGGAACGTGCAGCCGGCGGCATCCGTCAGCAAGGCGGCAACCTTCAATCTGTCGCACGACAAGCGGACGACGCTCGATTTCGTCCTTGATCACCTGGCGAAGCAGGCGCCGACCCCTCAATCGTCGATCGCGTTAGCCAAAGGCGCACCGTATGGGGCGATCACGGTCAACAAGGAAACCTGCACGCTGTGCAAGGCTTGCATCGGGGCGTGTCCTACCGCAGCGTTGCAGGATTCGCAAGACGCACCGCGCCTGCGTTTCATCGAGGCGAATTGTGTCCAGTGCGGCCTCTGTGAAGTCACCTGCCCGGAGCAGGCGATCGCGCTGATCCCGCGCTTGTCGATCGGACCGGACCGGAAGAACGCCGTCACGTTGAACGAAGCCGAGCCTTTCAATTGCGTTCGATGCGCAACACCCTTCGGCACCAAACAGATGATCGACAATATGATGGGACGCCTGACCGCGCATTCGATGTTCGCAGGCGGCGGCGCACTGCGGCGGCTGCAGATGTGCGCCGACTGCCGGGTGGTCGACATGATGGAGAACAAGAGCGAGATGTCGATTCAAGACGTGAAGCGGTAGATCGCCGAACGAGTGAATGCGTTGTCGGGGCGACCCACGGTCCGAAACTACCGGTGTGTCATCGGACCGAATTGCGAAGCGTGATGCGAAGTGACACAATGTGACACATGAAGACAATATCGCTCAAGGAATTGCACGCAGAGACCGGGGCGTGGGTCCGTAAGGCAGCGCGCCTCGGCGCGATCACGATTACCGACCGTGGGCGCGCCATCGCGCGCATTACGTCGGTTGCCCATGAGGCGCGGGCAAATCCGTTTCTAACGCGCAAGGTGCGGCCCAGCTACGCCCGGCTCAAGGGCAAGCTCGGCGGCGGAACCGATAGCTCGGTGATCGTATCGGATGATCGCGGCGATCGATAATTTACGGCTGTTGCGAAATGACCGCAACGGGCCCTGACTCGGGGGACCATGAGGGGACTTTTCCGAATGGCACTTACTTAAGCGAATGAGTGGATTTACCGTTCGCCCAGAGCCTGTCGAAGGGTGTAATGCGGCGTGTCCGAGAGCGGACGATCCCCCGCCGTCGACCAGCCAGCGT
>JANMUI010001025.1:0-6567 GCA_031391405.1 Betaproteobacteria bacterium | reverse complement strand
CGCATCCGTCCCGCCGCGCCCCGCATGCCCGCTGTCCAGCCGAGGCGCAACCTCCCCACCCCGCCCAGCAGGGTGTGCAGCACACGTCCTATGCCGCTACTGCCCACGACCAACGGCTGATGCGCCAATTTAGGCACGAGTACCTCGAGCCCCCGCGCGATGCGGCAAATGAATTCCTGCTCCGTCTCCCCACCGGGCGGCGTCACATGGCTTCGGAGCAAAGCTTCGGTTGCGGCGACCGGCGCTCCATTCCATTCCCCGAGGCGGCGCTCGTTCAACAACGGCTCGATCAAGATCGGGAGTCCGCCCAATGCATCGCTCACGATGCTGGCCGTCTCGCGTGCGCGAACGAGTGCGCTCGACACGATCAGGCGTACGCCGAGCTGCATCTCGCGGACCCGATTGGCAGCCTCTCGAGCCTGATGACGCCCAAGATCGGTCAGCTCGACATCGAGGTCACCGCCGCACCGAAGCCCTCGTAGGTTGTATTCGGTCGCGCCGTGGCGCATCAAGTGAAAGGCGCCGTGCGTATTGGGATGAAAGCTCATGTGTTTGCGCACTTTGTCGTCACTGTGGAATGCCACACTGCGGCGGCGCGCGCTCAGCGCAACGCGCTCGAGGGCGCGAACGACACCGGTGCCCCCATGCGCGGCTCGCGCGGGAGAGCATGCAGCACGGTCCACTCTCGCACCGCGTTGCCGCCGTCCGATAGCCAGTCGCGTATGAACCAGATCTGGTTACGGTCGGCCAGCACTGGTGTATGCCCGGTGTCGGGCACGTGCATGATCGTCACCGACTTGGAGCGCGCCATACGCCGGAGGGTGGCGGGGAGGAGCGCATCAGAGCACAGGCCGTGGATCACGAGCACCTGGCAGCGGATGCGATCCCACGAGTGCCATTGGCGCAGGCTCTCCGTCGCGTCGCGCCGATACGCCTGCAATGCACGCACGTCGTGCCGATACACTCTCCCGCCTTCTTCATCCGACCAGCGCGTCTGATGAAACGTCAGGTTGAAGCGGACATCGTCGCTAATCGGCCCATCGTTCTTCTGCGACGCACCGATGCGTCGCAGCAGGTCGCCCGGATCGCGAAATACGTAGTGGCGGGCGAGCGTCTCCGCGCGGCGCTTGCGCCGCGCTTTTGGAATGTATGGGCCGATATCGTTGAGGATGAGGCGCCCCACCAGCTTCGGATAGCGCGCGGCCAGCTCGATCGCAGCACTTCCGCCGAGCGAAGAACCGAGCACCGTCACCGGTCCGACCCCGAGATGCTGAATCATTTGGCGCAATTGTTCGACGCAGGTGCCAAGCGAATAGTCGCGCTCGTCGGCCATCCATGCCGAACGGCCCCGTCCGACCCAGTCCATGCAGATCACCCTGAATCCATCGCACAGATCGGAAGCTAGATAGTTGAAGCGCATCGCCGTATTGGCGACGCCCCCGCAGCACACCAGCACCGGCGCACCGAGCGGTCCCCAGTCGGTAAAGGCGATCCGTACGGGATATGGTCGCCGGAACCGCCGCGGGACGCCCCGCTGCAACCGAGTCGGATGGAGGTAATCGAAGTGGCCGAGACGGAATTGATTATGGAAGCGTCCGACGATCTGACTTGCGATCGCCATGTACTCCTTCCATGTCGTGAGGATCCGTTTGCGTCCCGCGATTGGTGGTTCCCAATCCAGGGTAATGCGTGAAGGCGCGCGAGTGACCGGGGCGACACCGCTAACGACCATCATGTTTGCACGTGCAAGACTCACTGCTCGACCCCTTTGCACGAGACGGGGCGGCAGCCGCGCCATTGCGCCATACACGGCGTGAGGAGTTGCCTTCGCGTGTGCACCCGCAGGCTCACATATGGTCGTGCGCTCGAAGATCGATGCATATAGTTTCTCTGGTTGATCGGGCACACTGAGCGGCGCTCGGGCCGACTCGAGGCAAGCGCTCTCGTCCGCGACAATTGCCACGGCGGCGCAGTTGCCACGCAGATATCGACCGGGAAAGCCTTTCTATTAAATGCTTACCCGGTACAGGTTCATGCCTACGATCACCTTGCACCGAACCTCAATACGACCTTTGTTCGGCCGTTAACTGCAAGGTACGAGAGAGCGGTGTCCGTGCCCGTCCCTGAATCTCGCATGCGATTGTCGTGTGAGCATCGCGAGGCGGCCCGAGTGCATCAAGTAAGCGATGGAGAAACTGTCCATCGCTCACTTTTATCGGAGTGGCCCACAGGCGGGAAAGCACAATGGAATCGACGAGAACCCGAATGATCGTGGTGGCCGTGGTGGTCTGCCTATTCGCAGTGGGCATGGCCACGTTCCTCAATTACTTCAAATATCGGAGCACGGCCGATCGGATCGTCAAGGGTCGCCTCGTAGTCATCGGCAGATCGATCGAAAACAGCATCCAGGCCTCGCTTGCAGTGGGTCTGTCGTTCGCGGACCTCGACACACTCCCCGCCCTGATGGAGCGTGAACGCGCCACGGACGACGTGATCCTCGGCATCAAAGTGTTCGATACGACCGGCAAGCCCCTCTACAGTACCGACCGCCTGCGGGCGCTGCGCCTGGCGCCGACCCCATGGATGGAAGCCGCGCAACGCGCCGGTGGCGCCGATTGGTTCGTCGATGAAGGATCCGAATCCGCAGTCGGTATATCCATCAAGAACAACTTCGGCCTGACCGTCGGCTACCTCGCACTGCGCTATTCGCGCGAGAAAATCGATCGCGCCGCGCACGCGGTCGGCAAGGAGTTGGCACTCGCGGCGTTCGCAGTGTTCGTCGGCGCCGCGGCGCTCGCATCGCTGGCCCTTGTTCTCGTCATGCGCCGACTCGAGCGCGACATCCGCGGCGTGGAAGCGGCGCTGCAGTCGCCAGCCGACAGCGTATCCCATGCCGTCGAGAAAGGGCCATTCGGTCCGGCCCTCCTGCGGTTCTTCGAATCGATCAGGATGGCGGAAACGCAGATCGCGGCGGTCCGCGGCAAGCTCAAACACGAGGCCCTGCGATGAACGATAGCTATCTCAGGAGCATCTATTGGCGCCTGACGGGGGTCGTCATGATCGCGGTCGTCGCCGCGCTCGTCGCCAATTCCTACCTTTCCCATCGCGCATTCGAGCGCGCTTTGGTGCCCGAGATGGCAAAGAAGACCGCAACCGTAGGCGCCTCGGTACGGGCGCTGATGTTGAAGGCGGTCGAGCACCGCGTCGACTTCCGCGCGCTCCACGGTGTCGATCAGACATTCGACTCGGTCGTCGAGGAGAATCCGGATTTCTCGTATCTCGCTGCCACCGACGCGGGCGGGGTCGTGCTGTATCAGCGCGGTGACCCACCTTCGGGCATTGAAGCGTATCTTCGCACCCCGGCAACGCTGGCCAAGCTCTCCTCAACGGATGCGCCAAGCGATGCAACAAGGGTGGGCGCGCATTACGTCGTGTCAATGCCGATCGTGGCGGCCGATGGGCCCCTTGGCATCTTGCACATCGGCGTCGATGCCGGCTTCGTGGAAAACATCGTTTTCGAGATGCTTCTCGATGTACTGGTCGTGCTGGTGGTCGCACTGTTCTTCACGCTTGAGCTCCTCAATTTCATTGCCGGGACGCAACTCGAAGCGGGGTTGCGCTCCCTTGCCGGCCTCCTCGAGCGCGGCCGCACCGGAAACTTCGCGATGCCCGCCAAGGCAGCCCCCGAGCGCGAGCTCGGGGGCGTGCTCAAGCTATTGGAGGCCGCAGCCGCGCGGGTCAATGCCGGCTACCTTGCGCTGACGCGCGATATCGAGGCAGCGCGGCGCGCGCCGGCTCATGAGCGAAAGGCGAGCCTGAGTGCCGCTCACGCGGGATTGCAGGCATTACGCCAGCGTTTTCGCTTCGATGCCGAGCCGGCCGTGGGCCCGGTCGATGGAACGCAGCTCGCGCGAATACGCGCGCCGCTGTTCGCGTTCATCTTGGCCGAAGAGCTTACACGCTCGTTCCTGCCATCCTATGTGAAGGACCTATTGGTACCAATTCCGGGGCTGCCCCCGGAGATCGTCGTGGGCCTGCCGATTGTGCTCTTCATGTTGATCGTTGCGCTCGGGCAGCCGTACTTCGGCGCCTACAGCGAGCGGCTAGGTCATCGCCGCACGATGCTCATTGGGGCCAGCGTTGCGGCGGCCGGGTTTGCGGCGAGTGCTATGGCGCACAGCGTGCTCGATCTCCTCGTCTGGCGTTCGCTGTGCGGGCTGGGCTATGGCATGGTATTCGTTGCGGCTCAGGGTTTCGTGCTCGATCACACCACGCCGGCGAACCGTGCGCGCGGCTTCGCGCTGTTTGTCGGAGCGATCATGGTCGCCACCGTCTGTGGGCCGTCGATCGGCGGAATTCTCGCCGACAATATCGGTGAGCGGCTCGCATTCGCAATCTCCGCCCTCCTCGCAATCGGATCGATCTTCGCGATCCAGTTGTTGCCCGTCGAGCCGGCGCGCCGGGCGAATCACGTCGCAAATGGCGGGCCCCGCTTGCGAGATATCGTCGCATTGATGCTCAATCGCCGATTCATGACGCTGACCGGGCTTGCTGCCATTCCCGCCAAAGTCATCCTCACCGGCATCTGCTTCTATCTCGTGCCCCTCTACGTGATTTCGATCGGCAGCACACAGTCGATGGCCGGGCGCATCCTGATGACCTACGCTGTGGTGATGGTGACGATGGTGCCGGTGGCGACGTCCCTCGCCAAGAACCGCGAGCATCGTGAATGGCTGGTGGCAGCTGGTCTCCTGGTATCCGGGCTAGGCGGGTTCGTGATGATCGCAAGCACGAACATTTCCTGGGTGTTCGCAGCGGTGTTCCTCGTTGGTGTGGGGCAATCGCTTTCGATCACGGCGCAAAGCGCCCTAGTGAGCGAGCATTGCCATGAGGAAATTGCACGCCTGGGCGACCAAACGGTTTTTGGCGTGTACCGCCTGCTCGAACGGCTGGGCAATGCAATTGGACCGTTGATCGCGGCCGCACTGGTAGTGGGCTATGGCTATCAGCGCAGCTTCGTCGTGATTGGCGCACTCGTAATGATCTGCGGAATCGCCTTCGCCTGGGCGACCCGGACCGGGCGCAGCCCGGCACATGCGATAGCGGGGTGAGTTGAAATGCGTACCATCAGATTGCCGATGTTTCTCGGAATGGCACTAATCGCAGCGCTAGTGGGCGTCACCGACACCGTGCATGCTCAGGCTAAGGCCAAACCAAGCGGCACGCCCTTTCGCATCTACGCGATCACGTTCCGTGGCATGACCGACGTCGAAAAAGGATTTCAGGACCATTTCACCTCCCGCCGAATCCCGGTCGAGATCACCTTCCGCGATTTGAACCGGGACAGCTCGCGCCTGCCGGGATTCGTCCAGGAAATCCGCGCGACGCGCCCTGACCTGGTGTACACGTGGGGCACGTCGGTCACCCTTGGGATCGTCGGACCGCACGACGCGATCGACCGGTCGCGCTACATTACGGATATCCCGGTGGTCTTCACATTGGTCGCCGCACCAGTGCTGGCCAAGCTAGTGCCCGATCTCAAATCGTCCAAGCGGAACGTGACCGGCGTCTTCCACGTCGCCCCTACCGAGGCGCAGATTCGGACGATGGCGTCGTACCGTCCGTTTCAGACGCTTGGTGTCCTGTACACACCGACCGAACAGAATTCCGTCGTGGTCATCGACGAGCTCCGCAAGCTCGCGCGCGAGCGTGGCTTCACCGTGGTCGACCGGACGTTCCGTCTGGATGCGAACAGAAAGGTTACAGCCGAAGGCGCCGCGGAACTGGTGCGTGAGTTGAAGGAAGCCAAGGCGCAGTGGCTGTATCTGCCGCCCGACTCGTTTCTCGGCTCGCAGGCGCAGGATGTGATCATTCCGGCTGCGATGGAGGTCGGATTGCCGACCTTTGCATCGACCGAACAATTGATGGAGGCGGGTGCACTCTCCGGGCTGGTGAGCCGCTATCACAGCATCGGACAATTCACTGCCTACAAAGCCGAACAAATATTGGTCGGCAAGACAGCGCCGGCTGCCATTCCGATCGAAACATTGAAGCGCTTCTCGTTTCAAATCAGTATGGAGGTCGCAGAGAAGCTGAAGTTCCCACCGCCACTGCTCATGCTCAACTATGCAGAGTTGATCAAGGCGGGGGAACAGCCGAAATAGCTGCGGGCCGCGGGGCCACATATGGCGGCCTCTGCAACCGAGCAACAGCGCACCTCGGCCCGCAGCTTGCCCTCATTGCCGGTCTCGCTTTGGCCGATAGAAAGGGTGCAGCCCATTGCCTGGTCGAATCGCGAGCGATTTCCCCGGCGCCACCACTCGCAATCCCCTCGAATCATCGTCCAACATGACAAAAGAATCCGTGACGGAGAGAGACAAGCCACGCGTCGTTGTTGCCGACGACGATGCAACGATCCGGCTGCTTGCGCGCGTGGCTATGGAACGGGCAGGTTTCGAGGTCATCGAGGCGGCCGATGGGATGCAGGCGCTCGAAGCGATCCAGTCGGGCTTTCCGGATCTCATGCTGCTCGATGTGACCATGCCCGTCATGGACGGCTACGCCGCC
>JANMUI010000992.1:0-19959 GCA_031391405.1 Betaproteobacteria bacterium | reverse complement strand
CGCATCCTTGCACACCACCCGGCGTGATGGGGGCATCACACGCGGTTACCTGACCGTCGGCGCGCGGCAACTGGCGGTTCGAAGCTGCGGCGGTGCATCTGCACGCCCACTAGTCGTGATCCCACCGGTACCCGGCTCGGGCTCGATGCTTGCCGCCGAATTGGAGTTGCTTGGCCGATCGCGTCGGGTCATTGCGATCGATGCGCCCGGCAGTGGTGATTCCGATGCGTGGCCCGCGATCGATCCCGCGCCCGCTGCGCAAACAATCGGCGAGGCGCTCGATGAGATGGGCATCAAGCAGTTCGACCTCTACGCTTTGCACGGTGGATGCGCACCCGCGATTGAGATCGCCATCCAGCGAGGAGCAAGCGTCGGGCGCATGGTGCTGGAGTCCCCCGCAGGGGGCTATCCCACCAGCCGCGAATTCCTTGACCAGTATGCACCGGCGATCGAGCCGCGCTGGAGCGGCAGTCATTTGATCGAGCTCTGGCATGCGACCCGAAACCGCCGCCTGTTCCGTCCGTGGTTCGACGAGCGGCTCGCGGTTCGCCACACGGACTTCGCGGGGATCGAGCCCGACACCATCAATCGGGAAGTCCTCGCCTATCTCGAATCGTGGCGCACTTACCATGCTGCATGGTCGGCCGTGCTGACCTATCCAATGACCGAAGCCATCGCCCGACTCGGAGCAAAGGTTAGCGTTGCATCGAGATCAGGAGACGAATTCGCACCGTTCGCGGAACGGCTCGGCCGAACGATCGAATGGCTTCCCGATGCGGTGACGCCGCGGATGCAGCGCATCCTCGCATGCCTCGCTCGCGACTGAGTGCGCGATGGCAACCCTCGATCATGTCTTCCAGCCGTTCGAATTGAATCGCCTGCGCGCGCGCAATCGCGTGTTCGTGCCTGCGCACACGACCAACTTCGGCGCGTCGCATCTTCCGAGCGACCGGCATGTCGACTATCACCGTGCCCGCGCACGAGGTGGCGCGGCGCTCGTCATCTTCGAGGCGATCCGCGTCATGGAAAACACGCTCGGGCGTCCGCAGGGTGTCGCGGGCTACCCGCTCGAGTGCGTGCCGCACTATCGGCGCGTGAGCGATGCGGTGCATGAAGAGGGCGCACTCTTCTTCGCGCAGATCTGCCACATGGGTCGCCAGATCGAGGGCGAGTTCGAGCGGACGTGTTCATACGGCCCTTCGCCGATACGCTGGTCGATGGGTGCATACCCACCGCGCGAGATGACGCGAGCGGACATGCAGGCAGTCAGCGATGGCCACATGCGGACCACCGAGAACATGCTGCGCGCCGGTG
This sequence comes from Betaproteobacteria bacterium, assembly GCA_031391405.1. Lineage (GTDB taxonomy): Bacteria > Pseudomonadota > Gammaproteobacteria > Burkholderiales > SG8-39 > SHXR01. The sequence continues at coordinate 18,645 of JANMUI010000992.1, read as the reverse complement.
TCGATGGCATCGAGCTGCATTGGGGACATGGCCATCTGTTGCAGCAGTTCCTGTCGCCGCTGTCGAACCAGCGGACCGACGAGTACGGCGGCTCGATCGAGCGGCGCATGCGTTTTCCGCTGGAAGTGGCCTCGCGACTGCGCGCGCTGGTCGGTCCCGATTTCTGTCTCGGCATCCGCTTCAGCGCCGAAGAGTATCTGCCCGAAGGATTGACGCTCGATCAGGCGCGGGTGATCGCGCGCGAGGCGGTGCAAGCGGTGCAACTCGATTTCATCCATGTGACGCACTCCGCCTATCACATGAGCCGATCGCTTGGCACGCAGATGGCCGACATGGGTGTCGACAAGACCATGTTTCGCGATTTGCCTGGCGCGATCCGCGCGGCCGTGGCCGATGCGCCCAATCAGGTGGCAATCCTCACCGTCTGCAAGTATCGCGACCTGATCGAGGCCGATACGATGATCGCCGCCGGCGCCGCGGATATGGTCGGCATGGCCCGCGCCCACATCGCCGATCCCGATCTGATCCGCAAATGGCAGACGGGGCGGGTCGGCGACGTGCAGCCATGCATCGGATGTAATCAAGGCTGCGCGCAGAACCTGGAAAAGAATATCGCGCTCACATGTCTCGTCAATCCTCGCGTTGGACGCGAAGCGAAATGGCCGGCGATCGAGGACGACCGGGCGGCGCGCGTTCGCTCGGTCCTCGTCGTCGGTGGCGGGCCGGCGGGACTCGAAGCAGCCGGCATCGCGGCCGCACGCGGACATCGCGTCCAACTGTGGGAGCGGGACGCGCGTCTCGGTGGGCGGCTGCGCCTCGGCGCAGGTCTCAGGCTGCGCGAAGACTTCGGCCTATGGCTCGATTTCGCCGCGCGACGCCTGGAGCAATTGGGCGTCATCGTCGAGACCGGTCGCGAGGCGACGCCGGCGGCGATCAGTGCAGCGGGTTGCGACGCGGTCGTGTTGGCGACGGGTGCCGCGCCGGTCGCGCACACACTGTCCGACGGTACGCGCTGCATGACGCTCGATGAAGCAGCGATTGCTATCCTCGAAAACCGCACCGTGGTCGTGTATGACGAAACAGGCGATTGGGGCACTCTCGGGCTGGTCGAGCATCTGGCCGAGCAGGGCGCGCGCGTCACATTGGTGACCCCCGCTGCGGGGGCATTGTGGCGAACGACCATCTACAGCAACACGCTCACCTTCTCGCGTTGGCGCGAGAAGAAGATCCGGATTCGCACATTGCGCCGGCCACAGGCTTTCGCAGACGGCACGCTGGTGCTCGAAGACGTGTCGTGCGGCGAAATTGAGGAACTGGCCGGCATTGACACGCTGATCGCGTGCGTTCCCACGCGGGCTTTCCATGCGCTTGAAGCACCGCTCGTTGCGATGGGCGTGAACCCGATCCTGATCGGCGACTGCCTCGCACCGCGCAACGCGCTGGAAGCGATTTTTGAAGGACATCGCGCCGGGCGGGCAGTCTAGGGAGGGACGCTATGCATGACCAAAGCCAAGCAATGGTGTTCATCACCTACACGCCAGGCCCCGCTGCGCAACCCGACTTGTACGAGTCCTGGCTGCAAAGTGAAGACAACCCGACCTTCAACGCAGTGCCGGGAATCGGCGAGTACTCCAACTGGAAGGTCGTTGAACCGCGAACGACGAAGCTACCCTGGACACATTTCGATTTCCTCGGCTTGTCGACCCCGGAACAACTGGAAGCCGTGTGGTTCGACCCGGTGCTCGAACGGTTCCGCGCGCAATGGGTTGCGCTCTGGGGCTACGGGAGCACGGGCCCAAGCTTGGTCAACGGGCACGGTCACCTTTGCGCGCATGTTGGCGAGCCCATCCGTGCCCGCGCACGATGGGTCGAGATTGCCTTCGATGAAGACGGTGGCGCAGGCGTTGTTCAACCGGGCGAGCGCTGGGATGTACGTGGCACCGTACGCAAGCACTATGCGCTCGGACCCGCCCCTGCCGGTGAGTCGTGGCTTCGACCGGTCGAGGCGTTCAATCCGCTCGGATACAAGCAACTCACGCTCATATTCCACGATCGGAGGCCGGCATCGTCGAGCTGGTCATCCGATCGAGTGTTGGCGGCGTGCATTGCGGCGCCGTCGGTTCGCGCCTGATATCGACGATCGATCGGAGGTGCACCCGGTGAGCACACTTGGACAGTACGACACCTTGCGCGGCTTCGCGGCCCCGCTCGATCCGTCCGGGCAAGCGCCGTTGTACGGCCCGCCGCCGTGGCGCTTTCACGGCCGCATGCTCACTGTGTTTCTGCGCGCGGATCCCCGCGAATTTGCTGCGCGCATTCCCGCACCGCTGCGGGGCCATGCGGACCCGATCCTGCGGGTCAGCAGCTACGAGATGGTGTGCGACTACGGCTTTGGACCAGCCTTTGCGGTGCGTCATCCCGAGCTTGCGCATTTCTGCGAAACAGGGGTATCGCTTTTCGTGGAGCATGCGGGGATCGGCGGGCATTACTGCGCGTTCATCTGGTGCGATGGCGATGCTGAGATCGCGGTGGGTCGCGAAATGTATGGCTGGCCACAGGTCACCGGACAAATGTGGCTAACACGTCCACCACATGGCCGGTCGTGGCGCGCGGGCGATGAGATCGCCTCGCTCGTTAGTCGCGCCGGACGGCCGGTCCTGGAAATTCTCGCAACGCTCGAACGCCCGGGCGATCTCGACCTTGGCTTGCCGCTGTTCCAGGATTTCTACACGATGACGGTGCTGCCGAGTCCCGAGCGGCCCGAGGCCGAGCGGCGCATCACCTGTACGCGGATGCTCGACGTGCAGCTCGACGAACCGTGGTCCGGCCGCGCGAACATCCGCTTCCATGCGCCCGAGCTAGCGTGGCTCGAACACGCGACGGTGCTTGGCGCGCGCACGAACCGCATCGCCTGGACCAAGCCGTACGGCAAGGTGATCCATCGCGAGGTCGTACCCGTCGGTACGATCTGAATCGGTGCCTAGACGAGCAACCGCGCCGGGTGCTCGATGAGCGTCTTCAATTCGCCCAGAAATTTCGCCGCAAGGGCGCCGTCGATCGCGCGGTGATCCGCGGTAAGTGTGACCTTCATGACCTTGCGCTCTCGCGGGGCGCCGCCATCGAGATAGAGCTCGCGATCGATTCCACCCAGTGCAAGGATCGCGCACTGGGGTGGGTTGATGATCGCGGTGAATGACTCGACACCGTACATCCCGAGGTTTGAGATCGTGAACGTGCCGCCCTGGTAGTCCGCCGGCTGCAGCTTGCCTGCACGCGCCGCTGCTGCAAGTCCCCGGATCTCGGCCGCGATGTCCATCAGAGACTTTGCGTCCGCATTGCGCACGATGGGGGCGATGACACCATCGTCCAGGGCAATCGCGACGCAAAGATCGATGTCCTCATGCAGGCGAATCGCTTCGCCGTGAAATGTCGCATTCACCGCCGGGCATATGCGCAATGCGAGTGCAGTAGCCCTTATCACGATATCGTTGATAGTGACTGCCGTATCGGGCAGGCCATTGAGCTGTGCGCGCAACGACAGCATGGCATCTGCCGAGATTCTGACCGTAGTAAAGAACGATGGTATCGACTGTGCTGCCTCGGTGAGGCGGCGGGCGATTGCCTTTCGCATCGGCGTGAGGGCAACCTCGCGCATGCTCCCGGTCGCGCCCGCCCTGACGTTCGCTCGTCCGGCATGCGCCCACACCGCAGCGGAACGATAGCTCGCAATGTCACGTTCAACGATTCTGCCGTCCGGCCCGGTGCCTTGCACCTGCTCAATCGGTATACCGCTCTCGCGTGCGACACGGCGTGCCCGCGGTGATATGCGCATGCGCTGATCCGATGATCCGCTCGCAGCGGCGAAGTTGACGACATTGACCGCGCTCGCAGGTTCGCTCTTGGCGAGCGCAGCGTGCGCCGCCGCTCTATTGGCAACCGCCACAGGCATATCGGTAAGCTCGGCAAGCGACTGCGCCACCCGCGCGTTGCTCCCCGCCGGGACGAGGATCTTGCTCAGGTAACCCTCGTCCGTCGCTTCGCAATCGACGATCGACTTGTCGGTCTCGACGCTGAAAAGCGTTGCACCGCGCTTCACGAACTCGCCTTCTGCGACATGCCAACTGATCAATAGCCCTTCCTCGATGGAAGGACCGAGCAGCGGCATCACGACGGTCTTCTGCATCTCTCGCGCTCCTTGCGTTCAATCGCCCAAGTACGCTTTCACCATTCGCTCATCCGATAAGAAGGCCTGCCACCCGCCCGGCGCGATCTCATGGACGATCCGGCCAAGCGCCATCACATAACCGCGATCGGCGATTTCCGCTGCGATCCCCACATTCTGCTCCACCAGCAGCAAGCTGATGCCCCGCTCCCTCAAGCCCCGGATGACGATCAGAATCTCTTTCACGATCTTCGGTGCCAGACCGGTCGATGGCTCATCCATGATCAGCAGATCAGGCTGCATCAGCAACGCGCGCGCGATCGCGACCATCTGCTGCTCTCCGCCGCTCAGGAGCTCGACCGCACTCGATTGACGCTCCGCGATGATCGGGAATAGCCGGATCACATCAGCCAGCGTGAAGCTCACTTTGCCGCCGCGGCGGGCATTGACCTCGGCAAGCCGCAGATTCTCGCGCACGGTGAGCTCACCCCACAAACGCCGATTCTCCAGGACAACGGCAATGCCGGTGCGCACGCGCTCATGCGTCGGAACGCGCGTGACGTCGATGGCGTCCTTGACGATTCTGCCGGCCGTTGGCGCGAGGAGACCGCAGAGGGCGCGCACCAAGGTTGACTTGCCGGCGCCGTTGGCCCCGACGAGCGCCACGATCTCGCCATCGCCGATATGCAATGCGACGTCCCTGAGGACGGTGAGACGCCCGTATCCGGCATCGAGTCCGGCGACCTCAAGCATGACGCAGGGCCTCGCTAAACACCTAGGTAGACCTCGCGAACGCGGGGATTCCTCTGCATCTCGGCCATCGGGCCGGACGCAATGATTTCGCCGAAGTAAAGGACGTTGACGACCGAGGCGATGTTCATGAGTTGCATGTCGTGGGAAACCAGCAGCAACGTCATCCCCTCCTGATTGAACGTCTGCAGCCAATCGCCGAGTGCCTCGACCTCGGCGGTATTGAGTCCGGACGATGGCTCATCGAGCAACAGCAACCGTGGCTTGCCGGCATACGCACGCGCCAATTCGAGCATGCGGCGTTGGCCGCTGGTGAGTTTCGCCGCCGGGACATCACGCAGCCGCTCGAGTCCGAAGCGCTCGATTATCGTATCGGCAACCCCGCGCATCACTGCCAGGTCGCGGCGGGCGTGAGGGAGGGACAGCATGTTGGCGATTGCACCCGACCCGGTGCGCTTGCACGCGCCGACCATGATGTTGTCGTGCACGCTCATATGCTCGAACACGCGCGGCGTTTGAAACGTGCGCACCAATCCGGCGCGACTGCGCGCCTCCACACTCATGCGTCGCATATCGTCGCCCGACATCACGACCGAACCTGATTGCGGGGCAAGAAAGCCGTTGAGGATGTTGAAGAGTGTACTTTTTCCAGAGCCGTTCGGACCGATGAGTCCGATGATGCGACCCGCCGGGACCTCGAAGGATACGTCGGTGAGCACGGTCAGGCCGCCGAACGAGTGGCCGATCCCGCGCACGTCGAGCGCGAGAGCGCTCACTTGGCAACCTCGCGCGGCGTGGCACGGTCCGATGGCTCGACGGGCGACCGCTGCAGCCATCTCTCGATCGTCCCGACGATGCCGTGCGGCGCCGCGATCACAACGACAATCAACGCAAGTCCGAACACGATGCCGTGAAAATCGCCGAGTTTGCTTAGGAGCTCAGGCACGAACGTGATGAAGAGCGCACCCACGACGACACCCGGGATTGATGCCACGCCACCGAGAACCGGGATCAGCAGAAAGAGGATCGCCTTGTCGATCGTGAAGCTCGCCACGCTCACATAACCGGTGTAGTGGGCGAACAGACTCCCCGAGACGCTGCCCAGCACGGCGCTTACGACAAAAATGGTGACACGCAATCCATGCACGTCGATCGCCAGGACCCGTGCTGCGTCGATCGAGTCGCGCATGCCACGCATGGCGAGCCCGGTTCGGCCGGCCACCAGGTTATGGACGAGCAGCATCGCAACGGCGGCAATACCCCATGCGAAGTAGTAGAACGTAATGGGCGTATCGAGCACGAATCCAGACAAACCGAGCTTCGGAATCGCGCCGATGCCGACCGTGCCGCCGGTGAGCCAATCCCATTCGAAAAAGAGCGCGTTCGCGATCATCGCGAGCGCGAGCGTCGCCACCGCGAGGAAAAATCCGGTGAGGCGGAGCACCGGCCAGCCAAGCGCAAGGGCGATCACACCGCTTGCAATCATGCCGGTGACAAAGCCAAACGATGCGGGAAGCTTCAGGTTGACGGTAATGATCGCCGATGCGTAGGCACCGATCGCGTAGAACACCGACTGCGCGAGCGTGACGATCCCGCAGTGTCCGAGCAGAAGACCGACACCGAGTCCGGCGATGGTGTAGATCGCGGCGAAGACGAGCAGATCCACATGGTGGCGCCCGAGCATGAATGGCAGCAACGCCCACACCACAACCAGAGCAATCAACCAAGGTCGGCGCATGCGCTCATCCTCCCTTGCGGCCGCGACGGCCGAGAATGCCCTGCGGCACCAGGATCATGATGATGAGCAATACGCCGAACGCCACGACATCCTTGTAGGCCGATGCGATGAAGACGATCGCAAGCGATTCGACGAGGCCGAGAATGAGGCCGCCGACGATCGCACCCATCGGGTTCGTCAATCCGCCGATCATCGCCGCGCAGAATCCTTTCAATGTGAGCACCAGGCCCATGTAATAACTGATCGGCACGATGGGCGCGACCAGCAGACCGGCAAGCGCACCAAGCAACCCTCCCATGCCATAAGTGGCCGTCCGCATCGCAGCGACATTGATCCCGGTGGTCGCGGCACCGTCGGCATCGATCGAGGCCGCCATCATCGCCAAGCCGAATGAAGTCTTGCGATAGAAGAATCGCAATGCCGCGACGATCGCCGCGCACGCCACGATCACCCAGACGGCGTGGGTGCGAATCGTCGCGTCGAATACGATTTCAACGCCATCGGAACCGATCGATGGCAAGGTGAAGTAGTCACGACCGGCAAAGAACAGCACACCAGCGGAAATGGCGTACGCGATGCCGATCGTGAGAAGCAGGAAGGCATCCTCGTCGGCCTTGCGCCGGACCATCGGTCGGACGAGCACCACGTCGACCACGATGCCGAGCACCACGCCAAACAGCGCACCCGCGACGAACGCAAGCGGATACGAAAACCCGGCCGCCTTCATGGCGAACACCGCAACCACCGCACCGATGAGCGAGAACTCGCCCTGCGCGGCGTTGATGACGCCACTGCCCTTGAAGATCACGGCGATACCCATGCCGATGAGGGCATAGATGACGCCATTGGTAACGCCGGAGAGAACCGCCTGGACGACTAGGCTCGAGAACATGCGCCGGGAATCGGCACGGCAGACCGCGCAGATTCGTACTGGAACGGCTATCGCGAGACTACTTCGACACGCGGAACGGCAAGCGCGTGTACTGCCCCTTCACCAGCTTGGAATACACGTAGCTCTCGAGCTTCATGCCGGTGAGATCGGCCTCACGAAAATCGTAATCGGCGAGCACGCCTTTATGCGGCCGGCGCAGCCATTCACAAATGTCAGCGGGCTTCGCATCGGCCGGCGTCGCTTTGAGCGCGGCCACCATGAACTGCACGAGATCCCAACCCGCGGCCTCGAAATTCTTGGGGGTGAGGTTGTATTCCTTGCGATACATCTCCACGAATGCCTTCTGGTCGGGCAGCGGATCTTCGCCCACGAGGAATTCCGGGATGATCACGTTATCCGCTCCGTCGCCCATCGCTTTCACATATTCATAGGACGACGAACCGATGGCGGCGATGACAGGCACTTCGATGCGCACCTGCTTCACCGCGCGGAATGGGGTGCCGGAGGTGGCGATCACCATGACGGCCTCGGGATTCGCCGCGCGCACCTTCGCCGCCTGTGTCGTCACGTCGGTTGCACCGATCTCGAATTTTTCGATGGCAACGAACTCGATGCCCGGATAGGACGACGCGATCGACTTGAGCGCCCCCATGACGACATTCCCATATCCGGAATCGTGCAGCACACCCACCCGTTTGATCTTCATGGCGTTGGCGGCGTATTCCATCAACGCGCGGGCGTTGAGGTCCTGCGGCGGCAGCAGGTGGTAGATGCACTTGCGATCGCGCTCGACCGGAACGGAGGTGCCCGCCGGAACAATGTGTGGAAGCTTGAGCGGGTCGGTGATCGCGCCGGCAGCGACCACCTGCGCGACCTGCGATGGACCGAGCAAACCGACGACCTTCTCGTTGTGCACGAGCGCGTTCGCCTTCGTGCGTGCGTTGTCGGGATTGCTCGCATCGTCTTCGATGATCACCTTGATCGGACGACCCCGCACACCGCCTGCCGCATTCACCGCCTTCTCAGCTAGGAGTACACCATTCCGGGTCGGCACGCCAAGGCCGGCACCAGGGCCGGTAATTGCGAGGATCGCACCGATCTTGATCGGCTCGCCAGTCGCTTGTTGCGCTTGCAATGAGGTCGTGGTGAACAGTCCGCACACTGCGGCGGCCAACAATGCATGCGCCGACGTACTCACTGATCTACGTGTCATCTTGGTCTCCTCCAGGGGGGCTCTGTGCTATATAGCATAGTTCCCCAGCCCAACATTCCCACGCGGGAGATCGTCATGAAAGAGCGGATCGGCATCCTCGGGCTCGGCAAGATCGGTCGCGCCGTCGGCGAGAATCTACTCAAGGAAGGCTATCCGGTTGCAGCGGTGCGCCGCCCAAGCACCGAGGACTTCACCAAGGTTGGCGGCACGCTCGTGGATACGCCGGCAGAGCTCGCGCGGCGCGCCGAGCTTGTGATTACCTGCCTGCCAAGCGTCGAGTCGATGCATGAGTCGTTCGAGGGTCCGAACGGCCTCATCGCCGGCGCCCACGACCGCCTCACGGTTCTGGAAATGGGCACGTTCGCGGCGGCGCTCAAGACCGAGTTGGCAAAGGGGCTGCGCGCCAAAGGCACGCCGATGCTCGACAGTCCGATCAGTGGCACGCCTTCGATGGTGGCCAACAAGGTCGGCGTGCTATTCGTAAGCGGCGACAAGGCGGTAGCGGACCGCTGGACGGAAGTGTTCAACGTCTTCTCGCCGAAGAACTTCCATGTCGGTGATTTCGGCTGCGGGATGGCGATCAAGCTCGCGACCAATTTCGTCGTGGGCGCCAACAGCCTCGTCGTCGCCGAGGCGTTCGCGTTCGGCATTCGGGCCGGCCTCGATCCCGAGCTGATGATCAAGGTGATGGGGCCAAGTGCCGCCGGATCGCGCGTCTTCGATTTCCGTGCGCCGATGATCGCGCAACGCAAGTACCGGCCCGCACCGGGTCCGGCACATGTGCTATGGAAGGATCTTCAGCTGGTGAAAGAGGAATGCGAACGTCTCGGCTTGGCCGCTCCAGTCTTGAAAACCCAGCTCGAGTGGTTCGGCAAAATGATCGATGGCGGCAGGCAGGATGACGAATGCGCGGCGGTCTTCGAGGTCCTCATGGATGCATCGAAGCCGGCGGGCAAGTAGAAGCAGGTTGCAATGCGAGGTGACAGCGTAGCTCAACATCAACCGGAGGAGTGATCATGGAAAGCAAGCACTACAGCCCGGCCGACATGGAAGCGAAATGCATCGTGCGCTTCAAGGATCTCAAGTACATGGGCGCGGGTGAAAAGAAGAAGGAGGGACCGATTTCGCCCGAGGTGTACAAGATGCTCGCGGCGCCCGCGTTCGCGATCACCGCACCGGAATTCGACAATGGTCCGTGGGGCGAAGCGCGGGTGAAGGTGCCCGACTATGTCAACATCATCGCCGAGTTGCCACCCGGTGGCGGCGTACCGCTGCATATGCATGCGAAGACCATCGAAACATTCATGGCGCTCACCGGCAAATGGAAACTGCAGTGGGGTGACAAGGGCGAATACGAGACGATTCTCGAACCGTTCGACACCTTCGCGGTACCAGCGGCGGTGAGCCGACGATTCGAAAACGTCGGGCTTGAGAAAGCCTATCTGCTGGTCCTCATTTCCGGCGGCAACCATGATATGGACGACCTGATCTATGCGCCGAGCGTCGGCAAGGCCATCGAGGACAAGTTCGGCAAGTCCACGCGCGAGCATGTCGAGAAGGTCGGTTTCAAATTCACCGCCGGCATCTCGGGCGCACATGCGCACATGAAGTAGCTGCGAATTGATGCGGGGCGCTTTCACCCGAAGGTGTGTCGGTCGGCCTTGAGGGCGGCCCCGCATCAACAGGGAGCGTCGCATGAACATGGAAACCAGCCGGGCGAGCCTCATGCCGGCCGCAACGCTCACGCGGTTGTACACGACCATGCTGCGCATTCGTCTCTTCGAAGAGAAAGTGCGTGAGTTGTTCCAGGCCGGCATCGTCAAAGGCACGGCGCACAGCTATGCCGGGCAGGAGGCGATCGCCGCCGGTGTGTGCTTCCATCTGCGCAGGGACGACTACATCGGCAGCTACCACCGCGGTCACGGACATTGCATCGCCAAGGGCGCACGCATGGATCGGATGCTGGCCGAGCTGATGGGCAAGGCGTCCGGCTATTGCGGCGGGATGGGCGGCTCGATGCATGTTGCCGATCTCGACCTCAACATCCTCGGGGCGAACGGTATCGTCGGCGCAACCATGCCGCTTAGCTTGGGTGCGGCGCTCGCGAGCAAGATTCGCAAAACAGACCAGGTCACGATCGCATTTTTCGGTGACGGCGCCTCCAATCAAGGCGTGTTCCACGAAGCGATGAATCTCGCGGCCGTGTGGAAGCTGCCGATGATCTTCGTTTGCGAGAACAATCAATGGGCGCTCAATACGTCGATCCATAGCACCACTTCGGTGGAACGGATCGCGACGCGCGCAACGGCTTACGGGATGCCGGGTGTGACGGTCGATGGCAATGATGCGGTCGCCGTGCACGATGTGGCAGGCGAAGCTGTTGCCCGCGCGCGTGCGGGTAATGGTCCATCTTTGATCGAAGCGATGACGTGGCGCCATACGCAGCACAGCCTGCGGGTCAACCTGCCCGATCCGCGCACGAAAGCGGATATGGACGAATGGTTCGCACGCGATCCGATCGGTCGTTTCGAGCGGTGGGCAGCAGGCAACGACGACGTGACGCGTAACTTCGATCCCATCCGGCAGGAAGCCGAGGCAGAGCTTGCCGCCGCGGTGGCGTTCGGGCAAGCGGGCGAGGAACCGACGACAAGTCAAATGATGGCGGCGGTGTACGGTCCTCATCTCGCGCATCGCGAACCGGGCCCCGTTGGCACGCGCAACCTCACGATGGCCGAGGCGCTCAACGAAGCACTGCATCAGGAAATGGAGCGCGATGCGAGCGTGTTCGTGATGGGCGAAGACGTCGGTACAACCGGCGGACTGTTCCAGGTATCGAAGGGACTTATGGACCGGTTCGGTGACGCGCGCGTTCGCGATACGCCGATCTCGGAAGCGACGTTCTGTGGCGCTGGTGTCGGCGCGGCGATTGCCGGCATGCGTCCGGTCGTCGAAGTACAGATCTTCGATTTCGTGACGCAGATGATGGATATGATCGTGAACCAGGCCGCGAAGTTCCGATTCATGCTGGGCGGCCATCCGAATGTACCGTTCGTGCTGCGCGGACCGCAGGGCGGTGGCATCCGGCTCGCCGCGCAACATAGCCAAAGCCTCGAAAGCTGGTTCACCCACATTCCCGGCTTGGTCGTGATCGCACCTTCGACACCCTACGATGCGAAAGGATTGTTGACCGCCGCGATTCGCGACAACAACCCGGTGGTGTTTCTGGAGCACAAACTGCTTTATCACGGTGCGAGCGGTCCGGTGCCCACGGAACCCTATGCCATCCCGATCGGCAAGGCGGATGTGAAGCGCGCTGGAACCGATGTGACGATCGTCGCGACGCAGATCATGGTGGCGCGCGCACTCGCCGCCGCCGCCAAACTGGAAGCGGAAGGCGTGAGCGTCGAAGTTATCGATCCGCGCACGCTGCGCCCGCTCGATGAAGAAACGATTCTCGCTTCGGTGAAGAAGACCGGGCGACTCATCGTCGTCCACGAGGCGGTTCGGCATGGCGGATTCGGCGCCGAAGTGGCAGCGATCGTCATGGAGAAAGCATTCGACTGGCTCGATGCGCCGGTCGTTCGCATCGGTGCGCCGGATGTACCGATGCCGTTCAATCCCGATCTCGAGCTCGCCGTCATCCCATCACAACAGATGATCGAAGATGCGATTCGCAGAATCGCGTAGCACCCTTATCACGTCGCCGAGAGTGGCTCTGTACCGGCAGCGCGAAGCTGCGCCAGTCGCCGGTGCCCAAAGCCAAGGAGCGCGCCATTGAGCGCCCAAAACAAGATCGACGCGTCGCGCAGGAACTCGTCGCTCGCCTGATTGCGCAGCATCACGCCGGCAATCAGCATGATGCCGGCCATGCCGAGCAGTTTCAACTTGTCGTCGGGCGCCTGCCCGAATCGCCAATACTCCCGCAGCAGACAAAAGATGAGCCAGGCGAACACCAGCATGCCTGCCACACCCATCTGATAGCCATAGTTGAGAAAAACGTTGTGCGCGTGCCAGAGCATCGGATTGTCCGCCGGCGTCAGATCGCGATCCGCTTTGTTCATGACGCCGCGACCGAACCCGGCACCGACCAACGGACGTTCAGCGATCTTCTGCACCACCGAGGGCCAGTATTTGAGCCGGGTATCGCGGGCAACCTCCCCCACCGTATCCCCTTTGAAACGCTCTGCCTGCACCGCGAGAAAAATTCCGATGGTCAACGCAATGATTACGCAGACCGCACCAATGAGCCGCGCCCAGGACAGCCTAAGCAATCCACCGCGCACAAGCAGCACGACGGCGATAACGCTTTGCAGTGCGAACGCCGCCCACACGATCCGCTGCAGACTAAGGAAAGTCGTGACGGCGAGAAGCCCGAAGATGGCGAGAATCGCCGCACGGCGCCGACGATCCGGGGTGTAGGCCGCGAAAAGAAACAGCATTGGCGCAACGGCGGCCGCATAGCCCGCGAAGGCACCCGACCCGCCGTAGAACGTGCCGCGCTCCTGCCACGCGCCGAGCTGCCAGCGCGATTCAATGGCGCCCGCGCACAAGATGGCAGCGCCCGCGAAGAGCGAACCCAGCAGCCACTTGAGATCCGCCTCCTGCCTGGTCACGGCGAAAAATAAAACGAATGCAATGGTCGTATAGACGATCTCGTTCTTGATTTCGCCCAAACTAAACCTCGGGTCGACCGCACCGATCAGCGATAGCAATGCAACCAGGGCCCACAACCCGATTGCCAACATGCAGGGAATGCGCGGCGGGGCGAGCCGGCGCCAAAGAAAGATCACGACGAGCATCGCGGATCCGAGGCAGATCATCCGAAACGCCACCGTTCCCCGAAAGGGCAGGATGAACAGAAGTCCCATGAACGGCAGCAAGGTCAGCAGAGCCCTCACGACGCGGTCTCGCGCGTGAGCACCTTGCAAACCGAACCATTTGAGGCGTTGAACGTCATGGGAAACCGTCATTCTGATTTCTTCTCTCGGCGGAGAATGGTACTCACTTAACCTGTCTGTGCTCAAGCCTGCGTTCGCACTCTGACTAAGTGGTCAACAGAACGAGGACGCTATCTTCGCCAGCCTGGGGCGAATCCTTATCGGCCGTCGGTGGGTCAGCTCGTTGCGCATTCGCGCAGCGCGGGGTGCCGGTATCATGCACCCCTTCCGAAACGCCGGATCTCCGCCTCGATGACCGATCAAATCGACTGGACCAAGCTGTCCGATGATCCAAACGACAGCGAGACGAAGCAGCTCGTCAAGCGCAGTCTGCTTGCGGCGCGTCGGGTCCACATGGATCATGATCTGACGAATTACGTCCTCGAAGCGGCGGCGGGTAAGCGGGTCCTCGACATTGGCATCGTTTCGCACACCGCAAACTATATTTCCGATCCTAATTGGCGACACGCGAAGATCCGCGACGTTGCAGCGCACTGCCTGGGCATCGATATTCTCGAGGATCTGGTAGGCGATTTGAAGAGTAAGGGCTACAACGTACGCTGCGTCGACGCCACGTCGGAGGCAGACCTGGGCGAGCGCTTCGATCTCGTGTTCGCGGGCGACGTGATCGAGCATGTCGACAATGCGGTCGCGCTGCTGCGATTCGCCAAGCGGCATCTCGGACCGGACGGCCGTCTGCTCGTTACGACGCCCAATCCGTTCAGCCGAAAGTTCTTTCGGCGATTCCGGCGTGAAGGGGTCGCGATGATCAATCTCGACCACGTGACCTGGCTCACTCCAACCATGGCGCTCGAGCTCGGCCGCCGCGCGGGACTCGCACTGCATGCCTACCACCTGGTCAAGCCGATCGCCAAGTGGAAGCAACCCCTGAAGCGCTTCGTTTGGCGCTTCGTTCCGCCTGAGTACACCTTCGGAGATTTTCTGTTCGAGTTCCGCGTCCCTCAGGCGCCGGCCGCCTGAGTCTTCCATGCCCGGTCCGGCACTCTCATTCCTGGTTATCAACGTTGCGCGGATCGGCGACACGCTGCTCGCGACACCGGCGATCCGAGCCCTCGCGGCCGCTCACCCGGGCTGCCACATCACCGCGCTCGCGCATACCAAACGCGTCGAGGTCTTGCGCGGGTTGCCATTCGTCGAACGAACCGGTGGCATCACCAAGAATTTGGCACCTTGGCGCGGATGGTTCGGTGGCCGTCGCTACGACTATGCACTGGTGTACGGCCACGATGAAGCGCTCGTCACCTATGCGTTGCGCGTGGCCGCGAAGGTCGTCGCATTTCGGCAACGCGACGAGGCGTTCAACCGGCGCCTTTACCGATGCGTCGATGAGCCGCGCCCGGGGGCCGAGCATGCCGTATCGCATCGTATGCGGCTCGTCGAAGCACTTGGCATCCAAGCTGCGGGACGAAGACTTGCCTATCACGTCACGGCGGACGAGGCAGCCAATGCGCGCGCGCGCCTCGCGGCGGATGTTCCCGCGGCAGCGGCGCCCCGCATCGGGATCAACATGGCGACCTTTCCAACCAAGTTGTTTCGCCGCTGGCCGGTCGAGCAGTTCGAGGAATTGTCCGCTCGCATGCTCACTGAATGGCCCAACGCGCACATTGTTGTTTTCGGCGGCGACGAGGACCGCGCAGACGCGAACCGGCTCTATCAGCGCTTTCCTGGGCGCGCCACGCTCTATGCGGGGCGCCTGAGTCTGCGAGAAAGTGGCGCGTTGATGAGCCTCACGGATCTCTATATCGGTCTCGATACCGGTCCAACGCATCTGATGAGCGCCTTTGACATCCCGATGGTCGTGCTCTATCACTGCCGGATTCCGAGCCGCGATATCGCTCCGCTCGATCATCCTTGCTTGTACGCGCTGGACCATCCTCGACTGGGTGGCGACTGTGAGGAATCGACGCCGATGTCCGAGATCAAGGTGGATGCGGTGATGACGCAAGTGCGGCGTGCGCTGGCGGAGCATCCGCCGGCACGCAGAGCATAGGTCGGTCCGCGCTACTTCTTCGCCGCCCGCTTCGCATCGGACTTCGGGAGCACCGGAGCGCCGATCGATACCGGTCGAATCGCCGAGCCCGAGCTGCCATGCTGCCGCAGCGGAAGGATCATCGCGCAGGACGTCGCACCCGGTGTTTCGCATGTGCAAGGCGGGACGCACAACGCATTGATCGTCGAGATGGCTGACTACCTCGTCGTATTCGATGCGCCGGTCGGCGATGTCGACTCGCAGTGGGTGCTCGACGCGATCGAAAAGAAATATCCCGGCAAGTCGGTCAAGTACCTGGTCCTCACGCATCACCATATGGACCATTCGTCGGGGACGCGCCTTTACGTTGCGCGCGGCGCGACCTTGGTGGTTGGTGAGGGCAATTCCGGCTTCTTCAAATCCTCGCTCGCGACGAAGCATTCCGGCAATGCGATCGTGAAGCAGCCGGTCGCCGCCGAGCCGAAGATCACCGAAGTCGCGGATCGGCTGGTGATTACCGATGGCAAACGCGACGTGGGCATCTACGCAATGGATAATCCGCATGCAGCCGGCATGGTGATGGGATACGTCGCAGATGCGAAACTTGGCTTTGTCACTGACGCTTGAGCCCGGGCACACCGCACGGCGCCAAACCGAATCCGGGACAGATATCGGTTGTGAACGCGGTGCGCAAGCACGGCCTGACACCCGAACGGTTTGCGGGCGGGCCTGGAGGCTCGCAGGACTATGCCGATCTGGTCAAGTTCGTCGGCGGATAGAGGAATGCGTGCGGCTCGTCGCGCTAATTCCTGAAGGTAGACGCGAACCTTGGCAAACGAGGTGCCTGGATTCGCGCGGACGCACAGTGCGTCCAAAGTCAATCCAATTGCAAATCTGTGTGCAGTGGGGACATGCATGATCAGTCGCGCCACCCAGCCACTACATTATCCACTTGGAGATCATCATGAACACATTCTTGAAACTGAAGCCGTTCGCAGCGATTGTCGCAGTACTGATTGGCGGTGCTGCTCTCACCTCGCCCGCATACGCCCATAACTGCAAGGGGGCTGGAACGATCACGATCAAGCAGGGCGAGAAGAAAGGCGAGTACTGGTACTTCCAAAACGGCAAGGTCTGCGGCCGTTATGCCACGTAAGTAAAACAGGGCTCGCAACCGGCTGCGCATCGTCAAAGGTGCGCAGCCGTGGCGTGGTTGGTTCGGCGGCCCATTTGATTCTCGCTTGTGGTCACGCACCGCGCTTTGCATTCGTAAACCGAAATCAATGACCCCATGGACACAAACGGGCGAACCCTCAATTTGAAGCCAACCGCATTCGGCAATTGATTCATTGAGTATCGCCAGCGATTTTTCTTGGTTTTTCTGTTGATTGGTCGACGCCGTGGTCCAGAACGTGCGTCTCCTTTCATCAATCAGGCAGTGGCAGCCGCTTCGGTAGCTCCAAAGGCGCGTCGCAGCCTGACCCCATTCCGCGTAGATGCGAGAAATGGGATTCGAATATCGAACTTGATGAATTCTGGAGGAAAAATATGAAGCTGCATTCTCTGATCAAGCTACCCGGCGCCGTAGCGATCGCACTACTTGCCGGCGCAATGATATTTGTTTCTCCGGCCACAACGGCTGGCACAATCGTGATCGACTTCGACAGTGTCAACACTTCCGGCGGTACGGTAAGCGGGGCACCTGTCATGAGTTATCTGGCCGGATTCGGCGTCACCTTCAGCACCACGTATGCCATCAATCCGGTCATCGAGCCCTATCCTTATTGGATGACTCCGGTTTCCGGATCCAATTCGTTTGGCCCGCAGGGCTTGGCCACCGCCTTTTCCTACATGCTCGATTTCGACACGCCGCTTGAGTCCGTTAGCTTCACACGACCAGGTTCCTATCCGGCGTGGATGTCCGCATGGTCGGCAACTGCCTATTCAGCGGACAACACGGTCCTCGCGGCGGTTGGCCAGGGAATGCTATGGAGTGCCCCGGCTGCAACATTCACACTCAACGGTGCCGGTATCGACCATGTGGTATTCACCGACAACGCAAACAGTTTCGCCGGCACAAATTTCAGACTCGACAATTTGACCCTCACCAGCAAGGTTCCCGAGCCCTCGACCCTTTCGCTGCTTGGCATTGGACTAGCCGGGCTCGGATTCAGCAGGCGCAAGAAGGTGGCGTAACCGAAACAACTTGCAGATCCAATAACGTAAAAACCCGAGCACGGCGACTATGGTCGCCGTGCTTCTCACGCCGCAGCCCGATTCTTCCAGTACTCGCCGATCAGGTCGTTCGTCTGGCGAATGTTGGCCTGGCTCGACGCGCCGAACACGATCGATTCGACACCCTTCAGGTTCGCGACGTACTCGATCGCCTCACGCGGCGCAATCGCCCCTGAAGCAAGCACCGACATCGCGATCGCACGGCATCGCCGGGTGGCGAGTAATTCCTCGTATTTCGCGATGCCGCCGCTCATGCGAAAGCCGATCTTGTTGATGTTGCAGCAGATGATCGGATTCTCGACACCAACGGACTCCAGCGTATCGAGCATCATCGGCAAATTCATGGTGATGAAACCCGGCTCCGCCTGGTACTTCTCGTGCACGTGATCGGCAAACATGCGGAACGCGTCCTTGAATCCCATCCCGAGCAGCAAATCTGATACGACGTTCTGCATGAAGATCACCGGCGTCTTGAGTCCTCGGAACATTTTCATCTCGGCATCGATCAAGAGGCGGGCGATGCCTTCGATGTCCTTGGTCGCAACCGATGTCGCCCCGCGCATCAAGGCGCCGAGCGCACCTTCTTCGGGGAGAAACTGGCGCAGGGCACCAAGCATTCCATGCTCTGTCATCGCATTGGCATACTTATGCGCATAGGGCATGCACGGGTAGAACGCATAGTCGGGAAAACGCCCGGCATTGGCGCGGACGTAGTCGCAAACCTCGGC
>JANMUI010000942.1:0-3110 GCA_031391405.1 Betaproteobacteria bacterium | reverse complement strand
CTGGCCCAAAACGACGAGAACGATTCCAGCAAGCCGAGCACGAGCGCACCCACGGCGGCCAGTGGATAACTCGCCATGCCCCCGAGAATGCCGCCGACGAATCCCTTGAGTCCGATGAGAAAGCCGGTGTCGTAATAGATCGTCGTGATTGGCGAGACCAGAATGCCCGAGATCGCACCGATGAGCGCCGCCAGCAGAAAGCTCAAGCTACCCGAGGTCTCGGTGGGGATGCCGACCAGCCGCGCGCCGATGCGATTGACGGCGGTGGCGCGCAACGCCTTGCCGTAGATCGTGTGCTCGAAGAATAGCCAGAGCGCGATCATGATCACGACGCTTGCACCCACCACCCATACGGATTGCGCGGTGATATCGAGCACGCCGACATTGATCTTGGCGTCCGAGAAAGGTTCCGATCGCAAGCCTTCTCCACCGAAGAAGACGAGCCCCAGTCCGCTCAGTACGTAATGCGCGGCCATCGAGATGATGAACAGGATCAGCACCGACGCATTGGCAAGCGGCTGGTAGGCAATTCGATACAGAATCGGTCCGAGCGGGACGACCAGCCCGAGCACGATCAGTACCTGCGCCCATAAATCGAGCTTACGTGGCGCCCCCCACCAGGCGATCGCGGCCATCGCGAAAGGCAGCACAAGATAAAGCAGAACGATCCGAGGCAAGCGTCCGAAAGCGCGCTCGCGCAATGCGACGTATGACTCCATCGCGGCTGCTGCGCAACCGCCGATCACCAGAACGAAGACGGTCCCTGGAAGTTTCCCTGTTTGCAGAAGCGCGAGCGACAGCGCGGCATACGAAATGAATTCGCCTTGCGGGACGAATATCGCGCGTGTGACTGCAAACACCAGCAGCAGCGCAAGTGCGAGCAATGCGTAGATCGCGCCGTTGACGATGCCGTCCTGTATGAGCCAGAGGGCGATCTCGGTGGTCATTGGGCTAGTGCGATGTGAACCACAGGGGACACAGAGGACGCAGGGTAATGCGAATCATTTGAATCGCGCCCAGATTCGCCGATCTCCCCGTCATCGAGGTATCGGAATACTGAGACTCCAATTTACATAAAACCTCTGTGTCCTCTGCGTCTTCTGTGGTGAATTTCTTGGGCTGGAAGGATTAAGGCGCTACTTCATCAACTTCCACGTCCCACCTTCAACCCGCACCAGCACCCGCGCGCGCTCGTCGAGCCCGTTGTGATTCTCCGGGCGCATGTTGTACACCCCATGCGTGCCGACCACATTGCTCACGCCTTCGAGTGCCGTGCGCAAGGCTTCCCGAAACTCCGGTGTTCCGGCCTTCGCTTTCTTGAGTGCTTCTTTCGCCGCTGCGTCGAGCACCAGGTAGCCGTCGTAACTGTAGCCGGCGAACGCATTGCGGGTTCCTGCCCCAAACATGCTCTCGTAGCGCTTGGTGAAATCACTTGATACCGCCTTCGTCGGAAAATCCGCGGGGAGTTCTTCAGGGACAATCACTGGGCCAGTCGGTGCGATCGCACCTTCGACGTTCTTGCCGCCGACCTTGATGAACTCGGCGTTCACCGTGCCGTGGTTGTGATAGATGCGCCCCTTGTAGCCGCGCTCGGCCAATGCAATATGAGGAAGCGCGCCGCCCGTCCCCGATCCGCCCACGACCACTGCGTCAGGCTTTGCCGCGAGGAGCTTGAGCACCTGTCCGGTCACGCTTGTGTCGGCGCGCGCATAGCGTTCGTTGGTGACGACTTTGTAGCCGGCCTTCGGCGCATGAAACTCGAGCGCTTTCATCACGAGGTCGCCCCAGCCATCCGAAAAGCCGATGTAGCCGACGGTCTTCACGCCGGCCGCTTTCATATGATCGGCCACCGCGCCCATCATCAGCTCGGTCGTTTGCGGGACCATGAAGATCCACTGCATCCGCTCCGGTGGCAGTGAGACGGGCGCAAGCGCGATCAACGGCGTCTTGGTTTCGGTGGCGACCTGCGCCATCTGCATTGCGCTCGGCACGCCGTTCGACCCCATCAATGCGTCGACCTTGTCCTCCGACACCAGCTTGCGCGCATTCTTGGCGGCATTGGTCGGGTCGGATCCGTCGTCGAGCACGATGTATTTCACCGGCTCGCCACCGAGCGTCTTCGGCATCAGTTGAAACGCGTTCCGGTAATGCACGCCAAGCGATGCACCTGGACCGGTGGAGCCAACCGAGACGCCGATCGTGATTTCAGCGTGAGCAATCGGGATCGAAATTGGGATCGCGAGTAGGCCGGCGATTGCCAGTGCGGCGTGGAGCTTCGGTGACATGGGATTCCTCCAGGATTGAGACACGGCCGTCGAGTGCGACGGACGATACCTCAATCCGGAGGAAGCGTCTGCTCGGCCGGCCGCGCTGTCGTCAGCCCTTCGAACCCTCTGCGCGCAATTCCGCGAACACTTTCGTTGCGACCAAGGTTGCGTCGCGAACGAGCGGCGCGCCCACATAGCCGAGCAAATGGAGGAGCGCCTCGATCAATTCGTCTTCGGTCCAGCCCTGGCGCCGTGCCATGCGCAAATGAATTGCCAGCTCGGGCTCACGACCGGTCGAGGCATCCGAGATGACGGTAATCAGAGTTCGGGTCTTGAGATCAAGCCCTGGCCGCGTCCAGAGCGCCCCGAAGACCGTCTCGCTCGCGAGGTCGATGAACTTCTGCATCTGCGGGTCTTTGTAGGTGGTCGCCGCGATCTTGTCGACATAGGCGTCGCCCAGAAGCTTCCGGCGCATTTCGCGGCCATTCTTCAGATCTGTCTCAGACATGGAGTCCTCCTTGAGGTTATGGGACATCGGGGAAATTCAAGCACCATCTTATTCCGGACGAATGATCACCGTTCGGGCATCCGTGTCGTCCCGACATTGAAGCATGGCTGACCACCGCCCACTCGACGCCCTAACCGCCATGCGTCGCGTTGAAGCCGGCTTCCTTTTCCCAGACGATTCTTCGAATATCGATCTTCCCCGGAAACAATATGCTGGGCGCCGGTGCCGATTCGATGACGAGCCTGTTGCCCTCGAGCTTGAATCGACGCCGTTGTTCGGTGCCGTTCCACGCCTCGTTCCAGGATGTATCGACGGTCGTAACGAACTCATTCCCC
>JANMUI010000887.1:0-2294 GCA_031391405.1 Betaproteobacteria bacterium | reverse complement strand
CGGCGTTGCTGGCCGAGCTGCGGGAATCCAATCAGCGACTGGGCAAGGCGTTGTCGGATCCGCAGATTGCGAAATTGCCGGAGCAGGCAAGTACGATGATCGAGACGGCCAATGCCGCTTTCGGCCGGATGCGCGCGGTGCTTGACAATCCTGAGCTTGAACGGGCGCTCACCCAAGTCCAGCGCAGCGTCGGTCGCCTGGAGCGTGTTCTCGTCGGCCGCGAAGGGGACATTGCAACCACGCTGGAGAATCTGCGCATCATCTCCGACAACCTTCGCGACGTGACCGAAAACGCCAAGAATTATCCGTCGCAGATTATCCTTGGCGAACCGCCCGCCGCTGCCACGAGCCCGCGCCGCTGAGACCTCGATGAGCCCCATTGCGATGCGTCGATCCCCGCTCTCGTTCCTTGCCGCACTCCTTGCCTTTGCGGGCCTCGCGTCGATACTTGGCGCATGCAGCCTGTCCCGCCCCACGCCGGTCAAGCAGTCGTTCCTCCTCAACGCAGAGCGCGCCGGTGCGGCCACAGCAAGCACCCTTCCGCTGGCGCTGCGGGTGAATCGCTTCGTGGTCGCTCAACCATTCGATGGACGTCCACTGGTCTATCGCGCCTCGGATTTTCGCTTCGAGATCGATTTCTACAACGAATTTCTCGCGTTGCCCGCCACGATGCTGACCGAACGCACGATGCGATGGCTGGGCGATGCGCGGGTATTCAGCGCGGTCGTACCGATGACCTCGAACCTCGACGCGCGCCATGTGCTCGAAGGTGCCGTGTGGACGATGCATGGCGACTACCGGAATCCGCAAACCCCAAGCGCGACCCTAGGCGTGCGCTTCTTGCTTGCGCGGGATGACGCGGCGGGCCCAACCTTGCTCGACCGATCGTTCACCCGAACGGTGAAGGTGGTCGATCGCAGCCCGGAGCGGCTGGTCGCGGCATTCGACGAAGCGTTGAGCGGAATTCTCGGCGAGCTCGAGACTGCGATCGTAGCGGCGCTGGCCGCCGAAAAGAAACCTTGAAGGATGTAGCTCACCCTTCACCCAGCGCCAATTGACCAAGACCAACGGCGAAACGAAAATGGTGATCTTTGGAGGTTGGTTCGGCCACAACATCCTACGCAACCTGGGCGAGTGGAACGAGGATCTCGATTGATTCAAATGGTACCGAGACCGGACCATTCTCTTCGGAACGCTCCACCAGACCAAGCTCCTCCAACCGCGACACGTCGGTGTGCACGTTGGAGTAATTGCGCTCCGCCGCCTTGGCGAGTGCGTAGACACTGCAAGGGCCCACGCGACGTAGCACATCTAGAAGGTCAAGCCGCGCGGGCGTAAGCTCACCGAAAAGCGAACGCGCCGACTCGAAACTCAAATGAAAATCGGGCGAGCGACCTTGGCGGGCACCGGCTACCTGCTGTGCAACGGACCGAAAAATTGAACCCTTGCGGGCTACCTCGATTATCGCCTTCATAAGTTACCTCCAGCCCTCGACATCGAGCCTAAAGTCTTCGAGCAGTTGCTCTACTGAGGTGAAGACGTAGTCTTCCTCTCGCTCTCCGATATGCCGGTGGTCCCCCTTGCCGCGTTCGTTGTCGTACCGAATCCGGCTGGATCCGGCTGCGCCGTAGAACAACCGGTATTTGTACCGGTGAGTACTCGGCAGCAGCGGCTCCGGTAGTTCCCAGATCACGAACTCAACAATCGACCCGTCGTCGCGGAATTCCTTAGCGTGAGCGAGGAGGACAGCTGGCATATATTGCATCGTAGCAATATACGTGCGCCGCGTCTACTGGGACTCTGGGACACTGGGACTCTGGGGCCCAACGTTTGAGCTCAGGCCGCAGCCCGTCAGGGCCGTCGCGCCTGCAACGAATGGTTAGGTGGCCCCACACAGGGCAACCTACTCACTTACAGTTATTGAGAACCTTACCGACGGTGATGTGGAAACTGCCCATGGATGATCTGGATTGCTCATGACCTCTCCAATTAGTAGGGCGCTGATTCCAATGTCACACATGTAGCCGCTCGGGTCGGACGACCAACGCTCACGATCATACTCAAAGAGCAGGACCGCGCCCTGCATGGCAAGGAGCGGTATCAGGGCCTCTAACTCTGCCTGCGAATAGAACTCTGAAGGCGCGTAGTCAGACTTCATCATGTTGCATTGGGAACACAACATGACGATGTTCCCAGGCTCTCGCTTTCCACCTTTAATAAGCGGAATGTGGTGATCAAGCTGAAGGCCGCTTGGATTTCCGCATGCGACGCAACGCCCATTGAAGGTCTCTATG
>JANMUI010000879.1:0-15691 GCA_031391405.1 Betaproteobacteria bacterium | reverse complement strand
CGGATCGCCTGATCGGTGATTCGCTCCGCATCCGCCAGATCGCATTCAATCTCCTTGGCAACGCGATCAAATTCACCGCGTCGGGCGAAGTCACGCTGCATATCGATTGCACGGTGTTGTCCCTGGATCGAATCGAGCTGGGCATGACCGTTCGCGATACCGGCATCGGGATTCCTGCCGCCAAGTTGGGAACCATTTTCGCGGCGTTCTCGCAAGCGGATACGTCTGTTACCCGCAAGTATGGCGGCACAGGACTTGGCCTTGCCATCTGCCAGCGCCTCGCAACATTGCTGGGCGGCGCGATTCGCGTCGAAAGCGTGGAGGGAGCCGGGGCCACCTTTCGCGTCGACTTGCCACTCGATGTCTCGGCGATCACTCCGGTGGCTGATCAAACGCGCAACCCGGCGCGGCCCGACGTCGCGGGTCGCTCGAAGCTCGTCCGGTCACCGAATTCATCACCCCAATCCGCACATGAAACCCAACTTTCCGGCCAAGACATTGACGATCCGTTCGATGCGCCTCGAGTGCACGCTTCCGGAGCGGGCCTTGCCGTTCTGATCGTGGAGGACAACCCCATCAATCAGTTGGTGGCCAAGAATATGCTGCAGCAGCTCGGCCATCGCGTGAGCATCGCCGGCAACGGCATCGAAGCGCTCGACATCGCGCGCAATGATCAATTCGATCTGGTGCTGATGGACATACAGATGCCCGAAATGGACGGCGTCGAAGCAACCAGACGAATTCGCCAGCTCCAATCGAAGCGCCACTCGAGCACCCCGATCTTTGCACTCACCGCGCATGCGAGCATGCAGGATCGCGAAGAGTGCCTGGCTGCAGGGATGGATGGATTCCTCTCGAAGCCGGTGAAGCCCGCGGAGCTGAGTATGGCGATCGATCGGGCTCGCCAGTTCGCGGCGGCGCATTCAGGTAAAACGTGAAGCAACCGCGCCGGGCACATCAATGCCCCGCGACTCCAACGCCGATTCCGATACCCCGCTACCTCGCGTAGAACCGCTCGATGTTGTCGCAGAAAATGTTCTGCCGGGCTTCATCCGACAAATCGTCACGCGACATCAGCTCTTCGACCTCATGCATCCCGCGTTCGACATTCGACTCGTGCGGGTAATCGGATGCGAACATGATGTTCTTCGAGCCGATCCGCTCGATCAGGCTCTTCATCGATGGCTCGCCGCCCTCGCAACTGAAGTACAACCGGCCCGAGGCGAACACGTCGGACGGCGATGTCTTCATCAACGGGGAGAACTCGCGAATCTCCTTGCCGGCCCACCCGTTGTACGCGCGATCGAGACGATCGATCATGTAGGGTACCCAGCCGGTGCCCGCTTCGAGGAATCCGACCCGCAAGGTCTTGAATCGATCGAACACGCCTTCCATCAGGAAGCTCGTCAGTTGGATCATCTGCGATATCGGATGCTCCAGCGCTTGCGTCGCGGCAAAGTGCGTCATCGAGTTGATGCCGAGATTCATCGACGGCGCACCGTGCGTCGCGATCGGCACATTCAGCCGTTCGGCTTCTTCGTAGACCGGCCAAAAATCCGGATGGCCGAGCAACTGGCGCACACCGACATCCGCGCTGTTGGCAGGCAGCACCGCACCAACCGCGCCAAGCTCGGTGACCGCGCGGCGCAACTCCTTCACCGCATCCGGGACGCTCTGCAGCGGGATCAGCGCCATTGCACGAAGACGTTTCGATTTCCGGTAATAGCGGTCGTGGAACCAGTTATTGTAGGCGCGCGCGAGTGCGATCGCCCATCGCGTGTCCTGGATCGTGGTGAACGAGAGTCCTGAAGTCGGGTAGAGCACCGTGGATTCGATGCCCATCCTGTCGATGGTATCGATCCAGCGCTGGGGCGTTATGTCGTACTCGGCGTAAAGCCCCATGCGGGCGATGATCGCGCCACGGCTGTAGCCATCCAAAGTCGGGAAGAATGGATAACCGAGCAGCGAGGTGTTCTTCGCGTACGGCGCGTCCAGATATTCGAACAGCTCCGCGTCTCGCTCGATCACATGTCCGTCGCCGTCCAAGATTCGCTTCGGTCTCATAGGGAGATCTCCAGGTGCGTTAAAGGATATGCCGTCTACATTGAGCGCTGCCGCGATTTCACTGCCAGGAATTTCTTGATCTCGGACTCCGCCATCAGATGCCCGAACATTTCATTTCGCATCGCGACCCGTTGCATG
This sequence comes from Betaproteobacteria bacterium, assembly GCA_031391405.1. GTDB lineage: Bacteria > Pseudomonadota > Gammaproteobacteria > Burkholderiales > SG8-39 > SHXR01. The sequence continues at coordinate 13,489 of JANMUI010000879.1, read as the reverse complement.
CTGACCGCGCGCACGCTTTCTTGCATGCGCGTGAGGTCCTTGGGTTTCTTGATTAGACCGGCGGCGTCGCGTGCCATGACGTCGTAATGATCCTTCTCGTCATCGTAGATTACCTGCATCGCCTTGGCCGTCATCGTGTTCAGTCGGCTGCCGCGAAGTTTGGCGCCCTCGCGAAAAAGACGCGCGCCGCCGCCCTCGGTCAATCCGACCGCGGCGCGATCGAGCGGCGACCCCGATTCGACCAGGCGCCGTCGCAACTCGCCGAGCTTCTTCTCCTCCGGTAGCTGGTTAGTATCCGCGGCTGAGATCTTGCGCCCGAGCAGGTGCTCGAGAATATCAGCGAGCACAACGTAGTGATTGAATTCTTGGGTGAGCTGCATCATCAGAAAGTGGAACTGATGCCGATCGACATCCTGCTCGACGCGCGGAAACATCTCGACTAGGTTGGCGAGCTCGCGATGCAGGCCGTTGAAATAGCCATCGACCGGGTGAAGCTCCTTCCACAACTGCGCGCGCAGATAATGGATGTGGCCGTCCTTCGTCGCCGTGGCGTAAAAGCGCTTTGCGATCTCCGCCTCGGTCTCCCAGTAGGGGTAGGCGGTATCAAGCAATGCCTTCTTGATTTCAGCGGGCGTCATTCGGAACTCGGCTAAAGGGTGAATCAAGCGGTGATTACAGCACGCACGATGGTGACGGCGCAATGCGTTCCATTCGGATGCGCCAGCCGTACGAAGGACGACAGCCGGCCGAATGTGTTACACGTCAGTTCCGGTACATTGATCCGGACCGTTGCCCGGGCAGGCGCGAGATCGGCCGCAACATTGGAAATCGGGGTGATCTGTGCTGGGAGCGACCTTTGCATTGCTGTCGGCGGCGTCATTCGCGTTGAACATGGTGACGGCGCGGCGCGGCGTCGTGACCGGCTCTGCCACCCAGGCGATGGCGATCAGCGTTCCGCTCGGGGTGCTGTGCTTTGTCCTCGCCGCCACCGCGACCGGCGAAATCGGGCGCCTGTTGAATTTCCCGCCCGCCGCTGCCGCCTGGATGGCCGGGGTCGGCGTCCTGCATTTCGTGGTCGGTCGCTATTGCAATTACCGCGCCACGCAGGCGGCCGGCGCCAACCTGACCGCGACGGTGCTCCACCTTCAGGTGGTCGCTACTTTGACACTTGCGGTGATTATTCTGAAGGAGCCTTGCAGCGTATTGCAGATGATCGGGGGCGTGTTGATCATCATCGGATCCATCATCACGCATCAGCAGCGCGCCGGAACGAACACGACGCAGTCCGTCTTGAACGGAGACACCGCGTTCGCGCCGCGCTACCTCGCGGGCTACCTCTTCGCAACACTTGCAGCATTGGCCTACGGCACATCGCCGATCATGGCTCGGCTTGCACTCGCGGAATCCGCGCCGGCGCAGAGTCTGCTTGGCGGGCTGATCGCCTACATGTCAGCGACCGCGGTGGTAGCGCTCGCGCTCCTATGGCCGGCCAATCGGCGCAATGTCATGGCGATCAGCCGGGACAATGGCCGTTGGTTCGTCTATTCGGGTCTGTTCGTCGCCATCGCGCAAGGCCTCTTCTTCGCGGCGGTTTCAGTCGCGCCGATAATGATGGTGGTTCCATTGCTCCAGATGTCCCTGGTGTTCCTGCTGATCCTCTCGCATTGGTTCAACCCGAAGCATGAGGTGTTCGGGCCACTGGTGATCATTGGGGTCACGACCTCGATTGCGGGCGCGCTGACGGTCTCGATCAATACCGATGTCATCCTCGATTTCCTGAGCGTCCCGGAGACCATCGCGCGCGTGCTGCGTTGGCGTGTGTAAGCCCGGGCATATGGACGCTATGCCGCCGGGAGAGCCACGAATGAAAGAAATCAAACTGGTCGTTGCCGATATGGCGGGCACGACGGTCAAGGATAGTGGCGACGTGGCACGCGCTTTCGCGGCGGCACTCGAAGGGCACGCGGTCGAGGCGTCCGCGGCGCAGATCAACGCTGTGCGCGGCGCATCCAAACGCGAGGCGATCGCGACACTGGTTGCGCCCAAGTACGGTTCCGATGCCGCACGAGCCGATGCGGTGTACGCGTCTTTCAAGGATCACCTGAGGACCCTGTTCACGCGCGATGCGGCGCCGATTCCTGGTGCTCTCGCGACCTTCGATTGGCTACGCAAGCGCGGCATCAAAATCGCGCTCAACACCGGCTTCGACCGCGACATCGCCGACTTGTTGATCGATGCCCTCGGTTGGCGCGGCTTCGTGGACGCCGTGATCTGCGGCGACGATGTCCGCCTGGGTCGGCCGGCGCCTTACCTGATTTTTCGGGCGATGGAGCGAACCGCGACCATCGATGTGCGTCACGTACTCAATGTCGGCGACACGATCTCTGATCTGCAGGCCGCGCGCAATGCCGGCGTGGCGGTGAGCGTAGGCGTGCTCTCCGGCGCACATGAGCGCCATCAGCTCCAGAGTGAGCCGCATACGTGTCTGATCGAGAGCATCGCTGATCTTCAGGCGTTGTGGGCGTGAATCTGTGATGCGTTGAGGGCGGGTTCGAATCAGGGGTGTTGACGACGCCCCACTGCCACCATTACGCCTCAATTGCGCCCTGCCTTGCCACAAGTGTGTCCCCGCTTGCGCCTTGTTTGCCAGGCTAAATGGATTGCATGACCAAACGGCCGTTCACTTTCGCAAACAGGGAGCTCACATGCAACTGCTGTTTCGTACGCAACGCGCCGCAGCCTCGATGGCCCGCGTGATCATCGCTGTCGCATTTGGCTTTGCCGCAAGTGCCATGCATGTTCGAACAGTCCATGCCGCCGGCGATGCGATCATGAAACCGAATGATGCTCAATCGGGCACGCTATTGTTCAAACGCAAGAGCGGGGGTGACCCGTTCGAGAGCTTGCGCCAGTCCACCGATGTGACGATACGGGTGTCGGGCATCGTCGCGCGCGCCACCATGCGCCAGACGTTTCGCAATCAGCACGACGAATGGCTCGAAGGCATCTATGTCTTTCCGCTGCCGGAGAATGCCGCGGTCGATCATCTGAAGTTGCGCATCGGCGAGCGCGTGGTGCAGGGCGTGATCAAGGAAAAAGCGGCGGCCAAGGCGGCCTATGAGCAAGCAAAGGCGGGGGGCCGGCGTGCCGCGCTCTTGGAACAGGAACGCCCCAATCTATTCACATCGAGTGTCGCCAACATTGGCCCGCGCGAGGAAGTGACCGTCGAATTGGAGTACCAGCAAACGTTGCGCTATGACAATGGGCAGTTTTCGCTCCGCTTTCCGACCGCGATCACGCCGCGCTACATCCCCGGCGCCCTCCAGATCGCGGGACTCGCGGGCACCGGCCGGGGAGCCGCCAACACCGATGTCGTGTCGGACGCTGCGCGCATCACGCCGCTGGTACCGCATCCGCGCCATCTCGCCGAGCCGCTCAATCCGATCACGCTCCATGTGCTGCTCGATGCCGGTGTACCGCTTTCAGGCGTAAAGAGCCCATACCACCAGGTCAGCGTCAATGAGATCGATCAGCACCGGCGTGACATCCGGCTCGAGGGCGAGACCTGGGCGACGCGTGATTTCGAGCTTGTGTGGACCACGGTGGCCTCAAAGCAACCGCAAACCGCATTCTTCACCGAACAGAAAGATGGAAAAACCTACGGCCTGTTGATGGTGATGCCGCCGGCCGCGGCTGCGGTGCGCGCGCTGCCGCGCGAGGTGATCTACGTGATCGACACCTCCGGTTCGATGGAAGGCGCTTCCATCGTGCAGGCGCGGGAAGCCCTTCAAATGGCAGTAGAACGCCTGCATCCAGGCGATCACTTCAATGTGATTGAGTTCAATTCATATGCCAAGGCGTTGTTCGCCGACGCGCAGCCTGCCACGCGTCACAACGTAACCACGGCAGCGCGCTGGGTCACACAACTGCGCGCGCGTGGCGGCACTGAAATGGCGCTTGCGCTGAATCTCGCGCTGAACGGCAAGGAAAGTACGGAGCGCGTGCGTCAGGTGATCTTCCTGACCGACGGCGCGGTGGGCAACGAGGAACAGTTGTTCAAGTTGATTGCGGACCGACTGGGCGACTCGCGCCTCTTTACCGTCGGCATCGGCTCGGCACCGAACAGCCATTTCATGAACAAGGCGGCGCAGGCCGGACGCGGCACATTCACCTACATCGGCAAGGTGGAAGAGGTCAAAGAAAAGATGTCCGCGTTGTTCGCCAAGCTGGAGTCGCCGGTGTTGAAGGGCGTGCAAGTTGCCTGGCCGACATCGGACCCTGATGCGCCGGTCGAAGCCTGGCCGCAGCGCGTGCCCGATCTCTATCTGGGTGAACCCATCGTGATGAGCGCAGCGTTGAGCAACGCGCGCGGCGATGTCAAGCTCACCGGATTGAATGGCGAAGCGCGGTGGCAGGCTACCTTGCCGCTAGCATCAGCGAGCCAAGGCGCGGGCATGGGCGTGTTGTGGGCACGCGAAAAAATCGGCGCACTCACCGACAGTTTGCGGGATGGCAAATCCGAAGCGGAGGTCCGGCCTGCCGTTGTGGAAGTAGCGCTGTCCCATCATCTGGTATCGCAATACACCAGTCTTGTCGCGGTTGACCTGACACCCGCGCGACGACAGGATGATCCGCTCAAGACCGCTGGCCTGCCGGTCAATCTGCCCGATGGCGCGGAACACGAGGCAATTTTCGGAACAGAGCCGGGCGAGCTGCCGCGCACCGCCACCGATGCGCGACGCAATTTCATGCTTGGCCTCTTGTTGCTCATTGTTGCGAGCGGGTTGTGGTGCGCCCGCCGCCGGATCGCGGTCTGATGGGGAAGATGATGCCTAACGAGAGCTTCCAATCGCAGGGCGAACCACTGGGCGTCGAGTGTGCGCTACCCGTTGGTTACTCTGATCTGCCCACTGCGCCGAGTCGAACACGACGCCGCACGCCCAAGATTGCAACCGCACTACTCATCGCGTGTCTCGGTGCAGGTGTGTGGCAGATTGGGCAAGGCGTCGCGATCCACGCCAAATCCCGACTCGCGCAATTTCTGATTGCCGACGCCTGGAACAAGACCCTCGCGGGCGAGCGTGCAGTGAAACCGTGGCCATGGGCGGATACCTGGCCGGTGGCGCGCATTCATGCGCTCGCCACCGGCGATCAACTCTATGTGTTATCGGAGGCCGATGGCCGCGCGATCGCATTCGGACCGGGACACATGCACGGTACGCCGCTGCCGGGCCGGGAGGGCAACAGCGTAATCGGCGGCCATCGCGACACGCACTTTGCCTTCTTGCGCGACCTCAAGCACGGTGACCCGTTGACCGTTCAACGTGAAGACGGCGCGATACGCCGGTACCGTGTGAGTGACGTAAAGGTGGTGGACAAGAGCGATACGTACGTCGCGCGCAACAGCGGCCCCACGCGACTAACGCTCGTTACATGCTGGCCGTTTGATGCGCTGCGTGCCGGGGGACCTGAACGCTATGTGGTGAGCGCGGTGGCCGTCGCACCCACGCCGTGAGCAGGCCGCACACGCCCCGCCCTGCGATTCCCGCCGTGCCGCCCCCTACACCCGCTTGCGATATTCGTGCGTGCGCGTGTCGATCTCGATCTTGTCACCGGTCTGCACGAACAACGGCACCTGGATATTGAAACCGGTAGCGAGCTTGGCACTTTTCATCACCTTGCCCGAGGTATCACCCTTCACCGCCGGCTCGGTCTGCACGACTTCGCGCACGACGCTGGCCGGAATCTCCACCGAAATGGCGCGGCCGTCGTAGAACACGACCGAGACCTCCATATTGTCTTCGAGATAACTCAGCGCATCGCCCATGTTTTCGGCTTCGACTTCGAACTGGTTGTACTCCTCGTCCATGAAGGTGTACATCGGATCGGCGAAGTACGAGTACGTGCAGTCCTTCTTCTCGAGAATGACCTGATCCATCTTGTCGTCGGCCTTGAATACGACTTCGGTGCCGCCGTTGGACAAGAGATTCTTCAACTTCATGCGGACAGTGGCGGCATTGCGGCCGCCACGGCTGTACTCGGTGCGCAGCACGACCATCGGGTCCTTGCCCTGCATGATCACGTTGCCGGCGCGGATTTCCTGGGCAATCTTCATGATAATTCCATCATCGAACGGTTGATATCGCGTCAGTGCGCGCGGCTGGGACGCAGGCCGGCGCGGTCGCACCCCGATAGAAGCGCGCGATTTTAGCCTGTTACGGCTGCCAGGGCACGCAGCTGGGTGACGAGGTCGGTTTGCCCAAGCAGTTGTTCACGCCAATCCGCGGCATGGGCACGCCACGGCGTAACGGCCGGCAGGGCGATCGCCGCTTGCGCAAGACCGTTCCAGCGGCTTGACAACGCGGCATAGTGCGTGGCGAATTCAGGCGCGGCGTCACGCAGGTAGAGCGCGTTGAACGCATGCAACTTCCTAGCGTGCGCATCGTCCGCCTGCGGATAGATGTGCCAGACAAAAGGACGCCCCGCCCAGAGCGCCCGCACGAACGAATCCTCGCCGCGTACAAAGTTGATGTCGCACGCCCATAGCAGGTGATCGAATTCGGTCTGCGCCACCGCCGGCAACGATACTGCGCGCAACGCGCCGGCGCGCAGTGTGGGGCCCAGCAGGTCGGCCACCATGCGCGACGCGATGCCATGCGTGGCAACCAAAACGGTCGGCTGTGAAGCGAGCGCGCCGATCAGATCCCTCAACGGTGCGCCGTCATAACAGAACAGACCAACGATGCGCTCGCCGTCTTCGGCACGGAGGTCGTGTGCCGCGCGCCAGGCGCGAGCGTCGAACCGGGAATGTCGCAACATGAGTTCGGGCTCGCGCAACAATCCACCAGTGTCGGCGGTGAATCCGGGATAGAAAAACTGCTTGCGCATTCCGGCGCCCGGCCCTGCTAATTGCGGCGACCATAGCCGATGGCTGCGTGCCACGTAGGGCTCGGCACTCAGGTATTCGAGATTGATCCACACCGGTGCACACCCCAGGGCGTGGCGATGCGCCATCCGCTGCACGAACGGCTCCGGCAAGTCGCAGCCGAATGCCTCGATCACTGCATCCGCAGGTTCCGGCCATGCCGTGTCGCTCGACCAATGTGCAACCGCCACGCCAGCCGCGCCCTGCGGCGCCATCCAGTCAAGCGACGCCGGATCGTCGACCCATAAGCGAACGGTGTCGCCGCGCGCAGCGAGTTGGGCCGACAGGCGCCAGCACACGCCGATGTCGCCGAAATTGTCGATTACGCGGCAGAACACATCCCAGAGCATGAATGAAAGTGTGACATGCACGGGCGCGCGGTGCACAGCGCAAGGCAGCACCTACAACTCTACGCCGTGCCCCTGTATCGCCGGCGCATCGCGAATGCGCTCCATAGCGCCGTGCGCCTTCTAGCGCTGCATTTTCAGCGCCGCGTGTTGCGAAGCATCGACCGGCCGACCGGCAATACGCGCCGATCCTTGACGAGTCGGGTAGACGGGGATTTCGTAATCGCGGCTGATGTCGATGCCTGGCAGGCTGGCCTTCCGGGTCAGGCGCCACAGATAATACTTGCTGCCCTCGCGCACGGCCTCCGAAGGCTGCAAGCCATCGGGTACATCAAACCGGAAAATAAACGGTCGACTCTCGTACGGACCCGCCCAGTCGCAATGAAACGTGCCCTAATAAGGCCGGCCGATCAGCCGACCATGCGGAGCGTTGCTGGCGACGCGAGCAAATGGCGCCATCGAGATCGACATTGACCGCTGCCCACATTGCGCTGGCCGGCAATCATGGTGGGGATCCTTACTCTGGCAGGCGCCGATGGGCTCGTCGATTGCGCGCAAAAGCGCAGCTGAGGCTGCGCAGTTGGTCCTGCGCCCAGATCAACCTGCCCTCACGATCCTGGTGAGTTGCGTCGGGTATTGAGATCGTTCCTTCTTTAGGCGATTACCGAACGCACGAAATTGCTTCGTCGTTCGAATTAGCGGGTCGTGAGCCCGAATGCCTGTGCCTCCCAAGGCGCGCGAAAGACAAGCCCTCCTCCGTCACGCGGAATACTCTTTACGGCTGCGAGGGCATCGACGGTGCGATGGGATGCGCTCATAGGGGTTCGAGGTGAGCGTCCCACAGATCGATATAGACCGCATTGTTGACGTTCGCGCCTTCGCCCCAGAGCTCGCTCGCCTCGAATCGCACGGCATAGAGGTGCTGCGGATCCTTACCAAGTCCCATCGCACGCACATCGGCGAAAATATGGACTCCATGGTCACGATCAATCACCCCGCGTGCACCGCGCGCATAGCGCGGGAGGCGAGTGTGGCCGGTAGGATGAATGCGCCTCGTGCGCACCAAATCCCCGACCTTGAATCGAGCCGGCACGTTCTCATCCACCTTCGCGCTGCTCCCCTTTTGCAACGCGGCGTCGACCATGTCGACAGTAAACAGGTTCGGGTGCCCGGTGCGTTTGACTAGTGCGTTAGGGTCAGCCATGCGAAGGTCGAGCTCTTCTTGCGAGAACAGGCCCCGCTCGACTGCGAGCATGCACAGCCTCCAGATCCACTTCTCGTAGTAGTTTGATGCAAGATAGTCGACCGCCGGCATGTGCTCGAGGGCATGGCGGGCGACGTCGATGTTCCATTCGCGCAGTGCACCAGTCGCCAGTGCAAGGGCCAAGGCGCGCCGTTCCCATTCGGCATGAAAGACCGGCTCGTTCGCCTCGCGCTCGATCGGTCCGAGATTGTGCATCCCGCCCATGTCGTGAACGCCATTCATCGCCTCATCCTCCCGATGTCGGCACACCCACCTTCGCCGTACCGATCATTGCATCGCGCGTGACGATCCCTGCAAGCTCGTCCTCGCTCCAGCCGTCGGTACCGGCCGGCCGCTCGGGCAACACAAGGTATCGGATTTCAGCAGTCGAGTCCCAGACCCGGACCTCGGTCGATGCGGGCACGTCGAGGCCGAATTCGTGCAACACACCGCGCGGATCGATCACCGCACGCGATCCAGTGCTGCGGGATCAACCAGCCCCTTGTCGATCAACAGCGATTCGAGGGCCTTGACGCGCAGCTCGGTGTCGGAAAAATGCGAACCGCCATCGTGTTGGGTGTGGTCGTGATGGTCGCTCATCGCAGAGACCTCCGGAGAACAGGCCGGCTATTGTGCCACCTGACGACTGACCCTCTGCCAACGAATAGAACGTGCGGCCGCATCCGGCGCATCATTCAGTCCACCTTCGCCCCCGAATCGCGCACGATCTTGCCGAGCCGCGGGATGTCATCGCGCAACTTGGCGGTCAACTCGTCCGGCGTCATGCCGCCGGCGTCCAATCCCAGATCCTGCAGGCGCTTGACGACGTCGGGCGCCTTGAGCGCCTTCGCGGTCTCGGCATAAAGGCGATCGACGATCGGCTTGGGCGTGCCGCCTGGCGCGAAGAATGCCTGCCACGAACTGATGTCGTATCCGGTGAGGCCCGATTCGGCGAGTGTCGGCACTTCAGGTGCGATGAACGAACGCTTGGCGCTGGTGACCGCGAGCGCCTTCAGCTTGCCTTGCTTTGCCGGCGGGTAGGCGGTGGTGAGATTCTCGAAGCTCATCGACAGCGTGCCCCCGAGCAGGTCGGGAATCATCGGACCGCTACCCTTGTAGGGGATGTGCTGCATCTGCACCCCGGTCATGGTCTTGAACAGCTCGCCCGACATATGCTGGGACGTGCCATTACCCGCCGAGCCGAAGGAATGCTTGTTCGGATTGGCCTTGAGGAAAGTGATGAGCTCCTGCACGTTGTTCGCAGGAATACTCGGATGGATGACCAGCATGTTGGGCAGGGTCGCGAGCATGGTGATCGGCGCGAAGTCCTTGAATACATCGTACGGCAGCTTCGAGTAGAGCGAGACGTTGATCGCATGCGAGCTGATCGTGCCCGAGCCGACGGTGTAGCCATCGGGGGCGGCACGCGCCAATTCGGACGCACCGATCGAACCCGCTTGCCCGGGCTTGTTCTCCACCACCACCGGCTGGCCGAGGGCCTCCGCAAGCTTGGGCGCAATCATGCGCGCCAGGATGTCGGTGGTGCCCCCGGCGGCGAAGTTGACGATGTATTTGATCGGCTTGTTGGGCCACGTTTGGGCGTGTGCGAGCGACGCTGCCGCAAGCAGCAGTACGGCGCTCTGTCGTGCTATGGCTTGGGCAATGGATTTCATGGCGACTCCTCCTCGGGGCCTCAAGTCTAGCGCTTCATCACATGCGCTGGCACCGGCTTCCGGCGAGTGCGCCCATCGATCGAGCGGAATCGGATCACGCCGGTTGGACGCGCGTTTGGAGCAATCGACGGCCTACCCGATCACGGCCACTCCGCCACCGCAGCGTTCGTGAAGAATACGGGATTGGGATTTGGCATTCCTTACATTGATAACGGGCGGACGCACGAGTATCTGCCGGACTTCATTGTCCGGTTGTCGAGCGACGATGAGATGGACGACCAATAGCATGTAATCGACCCGTCATGTTGCCGGCGTAAGTTGACCCGGAAACCAGTATTGCATTCCTTCGCGCAAATCGATGTCCGCCCATCCGGATCCAATGCCTGCCACCTCGCCCGTTGCCCAACGGCAACGCGCCATGGCGATCGTGGCACGAGCGCCGCTCGTGGAGGTCGAGGCGCGTTGGACTGCGCTCCAGCTCAAACCAGAGCTCCAGTGGCTGCGCCGACCGGAGACAGGATTGTCGATGGTGCGTGGTCGCATCGGCGGATCGGGTGAAGCATTCAATCTAGGCGAAGTGACCGTGACGCGTTGCGCGCTGCGTTGGATCGCGCCGTCCGGCCCGTTCGTCGGGATCGGCTATGTGGCAGGGCGCTCCCATCGGCATGCTGAAGTAGCGGCGATGATCGATGCGGCGGCGCAGGACCCCGATTCCGCGGTTGCGATCGAGGTCGAGGTCATCCGCCCGTTGGCCGACTATCTGCGCTCCCGCGAGGCGGCCGAAGCGCGGAAAGCAGCCGCGACGCGCGCCGAATTCTTCACGATGGTGCGATCGCAATGATCGCGACACCCGATCTCGCGACGGTTGCAACAGGATTCGAGCGCCCGATTTTCGCGGCGCAGTCGACCTTCAGGGCCCTGTTGAATGCGTTCGCCCGGCCCGGAACCGTGCAGGAGGTGTGCGCCGATCTCGACGCACCGCACGGCCTTGATGGCGCGATGGCAGCCATCGCACTGACCTTGCTCGATCGTGATGCATCGATCTGGCTTAGTCCGAGCCTGCGTACCCAGGCGATCGAGAGCTTCATTCGCTTTCACACCGGCGCCCTGCAGGTGCGCGATCCACGCGATGCGTCGTTCGCGTTCATCGGCAACGGCGATGCGGCCCCTCTGCTTGGCAGTTTCGCAATGGGCACGGACGATGCGCCCGAGCGTTCAACAACCTTGTACGTCTCGGTGACATCGCTCGACAGCGCCAAAACCTGGACTGCACACGGCCCGGGCATCGACGGATCGATCCGGTTAGGCGTCAGCCGAGCGAACGATCCCTCCTTCTCTGCAACATTCCTCGCGCAGTGGATGGTCAATCATCATCGATTTCCCGCGGGTGTGGATCTCGTATTCACCAAGGGCCGCGCGCTCTGCGGTCTGCCGCGGTCCACACGGATCACGGCGGCGTAGCGATATGTACGTGCCGGTCAAAGGCGGCGAAGAGGCGATTCTCAACTCGGCGCGCCTGCTCGAGGAACAGCGTCGCGGTGATCCTGCGATCCCGGAACTGACGATCGAGCAGATCGAATCACAGCTTCGCTTCGCAGTGGATCGGGTGATGACCGAAGGCGCCCTGTACGACCGCACATTGGCGGCACTTGCCATCAAACAGGCGTCGGGGGATCTGGTCGAGGCGATCTTTCTTCTGCGCGCGTATCGGACCACCTTGCCGCGGTTCGGGGGAACGTTGCCGCTCGCCACACCCGCCATGCGCATCGCCCGACGCATCTCGGCAACCTTCAAGGATCTGCCGGGTGGTCAGATTCTTGGGGCGAGTCACGACTACACGCAGCGCCTGCTCGACTTCTCTCTCCTCCAACCACACGCAGTGGCACCCGCGCCCGAGGCAGCAGCAACCGGCACACCAGCGCCAGTGGTGACCGCGCTGCTGGGCGATGAAGGATTGATCGAAACAGCCGGTACTGCAGACCCGTCATTGCAGCCACCGGATCTGACGCGCGATCCCCTCGAATTTCCAGCGTCCCGATCGCTCAGGTTGCAGAACCTGGCACGGGGAGACGAAGGATATCTCCTTGCACTCGGGTATTCGACGCAGCGCGGCTACGGCAGCAATCACCCGTTCGCCGCAGAGATCCGGCACGGCACCGTCGTGATCGAGATGGTTCCCGATGAACTGGGCTTTGCGGTGGCGATCGGCGAGATCACCGTCACAGAATGCCAGATGGTCAACCAGTTCCAAGGCAGCCGCGACGAGCCGCCGAGATTCACCCGCGGCTACGGATTGGCGTTCGGTCACTCCGAGCGAAAGGCTATGTCGATGGCTCTCGTGGACCGGTCGTTGCGCGCGACAGAGTTGGGCGAAAGCGTGGACGCGCCAGCCCAGTCTGAAGAGTTCGTCCTGATGCATAGCGACAACGTGGAGGCGTCCGGGTTCGTCCAGCATTTGAAGCTTCCGCATTACGTTGACTTTCAAGCGGAGTTGGAGCTTGTGCGCCGCATGCACCGCGAGAGGAATGCCGATGCGACGGCATCGACGGCGACCTCGCCTGCGCTGCAGGACCACGCGCCGCAGGAATCACCCGCATGACCACGACAGCGATCGAAATAGCAGGGAGCGCCGAGACCACCGGCGGAAGTCGTCACGGCACGGATCAGGTCGGCGCGTGGAACTTCGCATATCTCGATGAGTCGACCAAACGCATGATTCGTCGCGCGATGCTGAAGGCCGTTGCGATTCCAGGTCATCAAGTGCCCTTCGCCAGTCGTGAAATGCCGCTGCCGTATGGATGGGGTACGGGTGGCTTGCAGATCACCGCCGCGATCATCGGTCCGGATGACGTACTCAAGGTCATCGATCAGGGTGCCGACGACACCACCAATGCGGTCAACATCCGGCGATTCTTCCAGCGGACCACCGGCGTGCGAACGACCACGCGTACCGGCGAGGCCACGATCATTCAGACGCGCCATCGGATTCCGGAAGCACCGCTCACCGCGCACCAGATCATGGTCTATCAGGTTCCGTTGCCCGAGCCGCTCCAGAAACTCGAGCCGCACCGGCGCGAAACCCGAACGATGCACGCGCTGGCCGACTATAGCCTCATGCATGTGAAGCTGTATGAAGACATCGTGCGCCATGGCCACATCGCGACCACCTATGACTATCCGGTGATGGTGACCGAACGCTACCTGAGCGCACCCTCCCCGATCCCGCAGTTCGACAACCCGAAGCTGCACAACAGTCCGGCGCTCCACCTGTTCGGTGCCGGGCGGGAGAAACGCATCTACG